>JBDSBE010000091.1:0-49826 GCA_039921745.1 Ilumatobacteraceae bacterium
ATCTGGGACGTCGACGGCAACGAGTACGTCGACCTGATGTGCAGCTACGGGCCGATCATCCTCGGACACCACCACGCCGCCGTCGACGCCGCAGCCGCTCGCCAAGCGGCACTCGGCGACTGCCAGAACGGGCCGGCCACGGTGATGGTTGAACTGGCCGAGCGCCTCGTCGATCGGGTCGAGCACGCGGACTGGGCGATCTTCGCCAAGAACGGCACCGACGCCACGACCACGTGCGTCACCGTGGCACGAGCTGCCACCGGCCGAGCACGCGTCCTCGTCGCCGAGGGCGCGTACCACGGCGCGGCGCCGTGGTGCACACCCAGGCCGAGCGGCGTGATCCCCGAAGACCGCGCCCAACTCGATTCGTTCGTCTTCAACGATGTGGGATCGGTCGTGGACGCCGTCGAACGCGCACAGGACGACCTCGCCGCGATCATCATCTCGCCGTTCAAGCACGACGCCGGCTTCGTCCAGGAACTCGTCGACCCGGAGTTCGCGCGCGCGCTGCGGCGAATCTGTGACGACACGGGTGCGGCGCTGATCCTCGACGACGTGCGGTGCGGCTTCCGCCTCGCGGACGGCGGCTCTTGGGAACCGGTCGGTGTGCAGCCGGATCTGTCCGCGTGGAGCAAAGCGATCGCAAACGGCCATCCGCTCGCGGCGGTGCTCGGCACCGACCGGTTCCGAGACGCCGCCGGCTCGATCTTCGTCACCGGGTCGTTCTGGTTCGCGGCCGTCCCGATGGCCGCCGGCATCGCCACGCTCGATGCATTGCGATCCGGGAACGCCGTCGAGTCGATGCGTGTGACCGGCGATCGGCTGCGTGACGGTCTCGCCGCCCAAGCCGCAGCGCACGGTCTCACGATCCGACAGACCGGGCCGGTTCAGATGCCCTATCTGACGTTCGACGACGACACCGCCCACGAGCGCGCCAACGTGTGGGCCGCCGAGTCGGTTCGGCGCGGGGCCTACGTGCACCCGCGCCACAACTGGTTCCTGAGTGCGGCACACACCGACGACGACATCGACCGGGCGCTGATCGCCACCGATGCCGGCTTCGCCGCAGTCGTCGAACACTGCGGTCGATCATGAACAGCCACCAATGACCCTGATCATCCACAACGGCGCCGCGACGCCGATCAACACCTGAACACCGTTCACCCCAACCAGCAAAGGGACACTCACATGGGACGAAACCGGATCCTCGCCGTCACGGTCTGCCTCGCCGTCGGCATCTCTGCATGCGGCGGCGACGACGACGCCGACAGCAACGCTTCCGACACGACCGACGTGGCCGATTCGACATCGTCCGACGTCACCGCGACCGACGTCACCGCGACCGACGTCACCGGGACGGATGCGACCGCGACCGGTTCCGGCGATTGCACCGGCGACCCCGTGGACGGCGGCAGCCTCACGTACGCGCGCCAGTTGGAGACGCAGACTCTCGACCCGCTGAACATCCGCAACGGCAACGGCGACATCTTCGCCGATGGCATCATCTACCAGGGCCTCGTGCGCTACGACCCGATGGGCGGCACCGACATCGTGCCGGGCGCGGCCGAGAGCTGGGAGGTGTCCGACGACGGCATGACCTACACCTTCGCCCTGCGACCCGACCTCAAGTTCTCGAATGGCGACCCGGTCACCGCACAGGACGTCAAGTTCAGCCTCGATCTGTTCGGCAACCCGGAGACGAACCCCGTGATGTCGGTCCTCACGACCGGCTACGAGTCGTCGGAGATCGTCGACGAATCGACGTTCCAGGTGAACCTGTCGACGCCGGTTCCGGCGTTCCTCGACAACATCAGCACCTTCCCGGCCAGCATCCTGCCCGAGGCCCTCGTCACCGAGCAGGGTGACGAGTTCTGGAACAACCCGGTCGGCACCGGCCCGTTCATGTTCGACGAGTTCGTGAGCGGTTCGAAGGTGTCGTTCGTTCGCAACCCGAACTATTGGGAGGCAGGCCTCCCCCACCTCGATGCCGTGACGTTCAACTTCGCGCTGGACGGCAACAGCCGACTGCTGTCGCTCACGAGCGGCGACGTCCAGATCGCGGATGGCATCGCTCCGTCGCAGATCGAGGGGGTCACCAGCAACGACGGCCTGATCCTCGAGAACTTCCCGACCCCGGCGTCGATCATGATCTTCCCGAACCTGCAGCGCCCCGAGTTGGCCGATCAGAACGTCCGCCTGGCGATGATGTCCGCACTGGACCGCAACGCCATCAACGAGCAGATCTTTGCGTCGCTCGGCACGGTGCCGAACAGCGTCATGCAGGCGCTCAAGTACGACGCCTCCGACGAGGCGATCCCGCCGATCCCCTTCGACCTCGAGCAGGCGAAGGAGTACATGGCCGCCTCGGCCTTCCCCGACGGCTTCAGCACCACGCTCGAGTACCCGTCGGGCACCGACTACTTCAACCAGCTGGCCCTGCTCGTCCAACAGCAGCTCGCAGTGATCGGCATCGACGTCGAACTGCTGCGACAGGACCCGACCACGCTCGTCACCAACTGGGTCGAGGAGCAGCACGACCTCAACTTCGTGTTCCCGGGCACGTCGTCAGACGTCGCCGTTCCCGACGAGTACGCACTGTTCTTCGGTGATCCCGAGGGCAACAACGCCTTCCACACCAGCTTCGACGACCCGGCGATCACGACGCTCGTCAAGGAGTTCGTGTCGAACCCCGACGAAGCCGCACGCGAACAGCAGTGGCCCGTCATCCAACAGGCGTTCATGGATCAGCAGCCGATCTTCAACCTCCTGAACATCCCGTTCCTGAACGCCTACTCGACGAGCGTCTGCGGCCGTGATGTGAACGTGCTCGGCGTCGACCAGTTGCAGAACACATGGCTCGCCGGGGACGCAGGCTGAGCCGCCGGGCCCCGGAGCGGAGCGCCGAGCCGACGTGATCCGCTATACCGCGAAGCGAGTGGCACTGAGCCTCTTCACGCTCTGGGGCCTCGCCACGATCACGTTCTTCGCGCTGCGCCTGCTCGTCCCGGGTGATCCGATCGTGCTCGCGCTCGGCCCCCGAGCGACACCGGAGATCATCGCTCAGGCTCGGGCGTCAGCGGGGTTCGATCGGCCGCTCCTCGTGCAGTACTGGCAGTTCCTCGCCGACACTGTGCGCCTCGACTGGGGGCGGTCGTTCTCGCTCAACGCCGATGTCGGCTCGATCCTCGGCCAGCGCGTCATCCCCAGCATCTACCTGATCGGCTACGGGATCCTGATCGCCTTCGCGGTCGGGGTCCCGCTCGCCGTCGTGTCGGCGGTCCGCCAGGACCGTGCGAGCGACCACGGCATCCGGCTCGGCACCACGTTCCTGTTCGGCATGCCACCGTTCTGGCTCGGGCTGATGATTGCGCTCGTGTTCGGCCTGAAGTTGCGCTGGTTCCCGGTGTCGGGCTACGAACCCGGGTTGGGCGGGATCCTGAGAACGCTGACGTTGCCGGCACTGACGCTGGGGCTGTCGCTCGTGGTCCTGATCACGCGGACCCTGCGATCGAACCTGATCGCCACGCTCGGCTCCGATTACATCGAGAACGCCAGGGCGCGAGGTACGTCCGAGGTACGGATCGTCGGACTGCTGACGATGCGGGTCGCGATCATGCCGACCCTCACGTTGCTCGCGGCGATCATGGGCAACGTGATCGGCGGCACCGTCGTGATCGAGTCGGTCTTCCAAGTCCCAGGGGCCGGCACGCTGCTGGTCCAGTCGATCTTCAAACGCGATTACCAGCTCGTGTCGGCGCTGACGATCCTCGCCGGGGCGACGGTCATCCTGCTCTCGCTGCTGATGGACCTCGTCCAGGCTGCACTCGACCCACGTGTCCGGTTGGGCGAATGAGCGGCGTGATGGGAACCGGGAGCGTGTCGGCTGTGTCCGACGTGCCCGTCGACGTCAACCCCGGCCGCGCGGCGCGCACCGGCGGCCGTCGGCTTCCCACCTCGGTGCTCGTCGGAGCCGCGATCGTGGGCCTGATGGCGTTGGCCGCCGTGCTCGCCCCGTGGATCGCGCCCCACGACCCGAACGCGCTCGACTTCTCGGCGCAGCTCCGTCCGCCGTCCTGGAGCAACTGGATGGGCACCGACGAGAACGGACGCGATGTGTTCTCTCGTGTGCTGTTCGGGTTCCGGCTCGATCTCGCCGTCGTCGCGCTGATCACATACCTGCCACTGCCCGTCGGGCTGCTGCTCGGCGCCGTTGCGGGCTACTTCGGCGGATGGACCGAAACGATCATCGCCCGCATCGGCGACGTGATGCTCTCGTTCCCGTTCATGGTGCTGGTCATCGCGATCGTCGGGCTGGTCGGCCCCGGTCTGAAAGGCGTGATGGTCGGCGTGCTCGTCGTTTCGTGGGCGTTCTACGCTCGCCTCGCCCGCGCCGACATGCTCGTGATCAAGGAACTGCCGTACATGGAGGCCTGCACCGTGCTCGGCTACAGCGCGCCCAGGGCGATCTTCCGCCATGCAATTCCGAACCTGGTCCGCAACTGCTTCGTCTTCTCGACCATCGACGTGATGGGCAACCTGCTGCTGCTCGCCAGCGTGTCCTACATCGGGCTCGGCGTGCAGCCGCCGACCGCCGAACTCGGCACGATCATCGCCGGCGGTCAACCCTTCCTGCTCAACGGCTGGTGGGTGGCGACGCTCCCGGGGCTCTTCCTCGTGCTGTTCGGTGTCGGGCTCGGACTGATCGGCGAAGGTCTGTCGGATCAGCAGCACCGGAGGTCGGGCGGATGAGCCTGCTGACGGTGCGTGACCTCAGTATTGAGTTCGGTACCGAGCGCGCCCCGCTCGTCGCCGTGCACGGTGTCGACCTCACGATCGACGAGGGAGAGGTCCTCGGCCTCGTCGGCGAGTCCGGTTCGGGCAAGAGCCTGACCAGCCGCGCGATCATGCGGTTGATCGCTCACCCCGGCCGCATCACCAGCGGCGACATCGACGTCGGCGGCCAACGGGTGCTGGAGCTGTCCCGACGGGAGCTGCGCGAGTTCCGTCGGTCCGATGTCGGCATGATCGTGCAGGATCCGTCGAGTTCACTCAATCCGGTGTTCCGGATCGGGGCCCAGCTCTCGAGCACGCTGCGGACCAACCTCGGGCATGACCGTTCGACGGCGCGCGCACTGGCGGTCGAGATGCTCGACCGGGTCGGGATCCCCCGTCCGGACCACGTCTACCTCGCCTATCCGCACGAGCTGAGCGGCGGCATGCGACAGCGGGTCATGATCGCGCTCGCGACTGCCGGTCACCCCCGACTGCTGCTGGCCGACGAACCGACGACAGCGCTCGACGTCCTGACCCAGAAGCAGATCCTCCTGCTCCTCGACGAGATGCGCCGCGAACGTGAGATGGCGATGCTGCTCGTCTCCCACGACTTCGGCGTGATCGCACAGATGTGCGACCGGGTCGCCGTCATGTACGGCGGTCGGATCGTCGAGACGGGTCCCGTCCGGGACATCTACGACGACCCGCAGCATCCGTATACGCGGTTGCTGCTGCGGTCGGTGCCGGAACTCGACCCCGGCGTGCGGGCACGTGTCGACCAGCACGACGGCCCGTCGTCGGAGCTCGGCCCGCTGCGCGAGGCGTGCGTGTTCGTCGACCGCTGCCCCCATGCCCGTGCGGAGTGCGCCTCACACTCCATGGAGCTGCGCTGGATCGACGACCGCCGTCAGACCGCGTGCCCCTTCGAGACGACGGTCGCGCAGTGAACGGGCAAGCCCGTGCTCGGGACGTCGTGCTGCGCGTCGAGAACCTCACCAAGACCTTCCCGATCCGAGGTGACACCGGCCGTGACGGTCCCGATGTCCTGGTGGCGGTCGACGACGTGTCATTCGACCTGCACGACGGCGAGATCCTCGGCCTCGCCGGCGGTTCCGGGAGCGGCAAGACGACGTTGGCCCGATGCATCGTCCGGCTCGAGCAATCGGACAGCGGTCGGGTGACGCTCGGCGATGTCAACGTGCTCGCCGCTCGCGGCCGCGAACGGCGCGCGCTGCACCGGCGGATCCAGATGGTGTTCCAGGACCCGTATGCCTCGCTCAACCCGAGGCTCACCGTCGGCACGGCACTCGCCGAGGTCGCCACGGTCCACGACCGCCTCGACGGCGCGGATGTCGACTCGTACGTTCGTCGCCTCCTCGACCGGGTGCGGCTGGCGCCGGGGATCGCCGATCGGCGACCGCGCGAGCTGTCGGGCGGTCAGCGCCAACGAGTCGCGATCGCCCGTGCGCTCGCGGCTGCCCCGGACGTCCTCATCGCCGATGAGGCCGTGAGCGCGCTCGACGTGTCGGTGCAGGCACAGTTGCTCGACCTGTTCTTGGAGCTTCGTGCCGATGCCGGGCTGTCGATGGTCTTCGTCGGCCACCAACTCGCCGTGCTCGCTGCCGTCGCCGATCGAGTGGCCGTGATGCAGAACGGCAGGATCGTGGAGACCGGGGAGACCGCGGCGATGTTCCGCGACCCGCACCACGAGTACACCCGGGCGCTGCTCGACGCCCATCCTCACGCCGACCCTCGGCGTCGGTTCGCGATCGGCCCGGATACCGAATGAACCGTGCCGCTGAGCGCGACGCGATCGTCGCTCACGCACAGGCCGCGATCGATGCCGGACTCAGTACCGGAACGTCCGGCAACCTCAGCGTGCGCGTCGACGATGGCGTGTTGATCACGCCGAGCGGGGTGCACCCGGCAGAGATGACGCCCGACCAGATCTGTCTCGTGCCCGTCGACGGAGGCGAGCCGGACGGCCCGCTGCGCCCATCGTCGGAAGTTCCGATGCATCTCGCCGTCTACCGGGCGACCGATGCCGGCGCCGTGGTGCACACCCACCCCCGGTACGCCACGGCGATTTCCCTCACGCACGACGAACTCCCGGCAGTCCACTACACGATCAACGGGCTCGGCGGACCGGTCCGCGTGGCACCGTATGCCACGTTCGGCACCGAGGAACTCGCCGCGCACATCGCACAGGCGTTGGACGGCCGCTCGGGTGCGCTCCTGCAGAACCACGGCATGATCACCTACGGCGCGACGATCCGCCAGGCGTTCGAGCGGTCTGTGCTGCTCGAATGGTTGGCCGCGCTCTACTGGCGGTCGCTCCAGATCGGAACCCCGAAGATCCTCTCCGACGCCGAACTCGAAGCGGTCCGCGAGCAGGCCCGCCGCCTGCGGTACGGGGCACCGGGGTGAGGCCCGCCGACCGCATCGTCTGCATCGGCGTTCACATCCTCGACATCCACGGCTGGCCGATCTCCGAAATTCCCGCCGGCCAGGGCGGGGCACGGATCGACAGCATTCGACTGTCGGCCGCCGGAACCGGCGCCGGAACTGCGGTTGATCTGGCGAAGCTCGGTGCCGACGTCGTGACGTTCGGTTGCGTCGGCACGGACGAGATCGGAGACTTCATCCTGGACCTGCTGCGCCGTCACGGTGTCGACGCTCGGGTCTCGCGGACCGACCGTGCACAGTCGTCGGCGACGATCCTGCCGATCAGACCCAACGGCGAACGGCCGGCGCTGCACGTCGTCGGCGCCAATGCGTTTCTGGAACTCACCGACGTCGACCGTCACACGGTCAAGACGTCGGCCGTGGTCCTCCTCGGTGGGCCCGATCGGATGGGCGCCTTCCTGGGTGAGCCGTCGCGAACGGTGCTCGGCTGGGCGCGTGCCGCCGGCGTCGCCACGGCGATGGACGTGCTCGACGCGCGCCCGTCGCGACGCCGCGACGAGATCCTCGCGCTCCTCCCGCTCGTCGATCACCTGCTGCCGAACGAGGAGCAGCTCTGTGACCTCTTCGACCAAGCCGACCCCCTCGCCGCAGCCCGCCTCGCGATCGAGCACGGAGCAACGCGGGTGGCGGTGTCGCTCGGCGCTGACGGATGCCTGGTCGTCGATGCCGACCACCACCAGCACATTCCGGGTCGCGAGGTCGACGTCGTCGACACGACCGGCTGCGGCGACGCACTCACCGCGGGCTACCTGCGCGGTTTGACGCTCGGCTGCGAACCCGTCGAAGCCGCCGAGCTCGGCGTCGTCGCGGCCTCACTCGTCGCCGGCGGCGTCGGGTCCGACGCCGGGATCGTGGATCTCGACAGCACCCGGGCTGCCGGCGAGCGCCTTGGGATCCGTCGACCGACCCGGTCGTTCTGAGCGAGCGCCGAAAGCGGTTGTGACGCGACCTGCGCTGACGTTGCGAAGCGGCCTCCCGATCGCTTGGCCGGTTGTATGCTGCGATTTTCGTACGTATCATACGTACGTGCCGAACAAGACGATCAGCGTGCCTGACGATGTTGTTCCCATCATCGAGAGCCTCGGCGTCCCGTTCTCGAGATGGGTGACGGAACGACTCCGACTGCATGCTGCCGAGTCGACGATGACCTTTCGCGACCAGCTGTTGGCCGATGCCGAGTTCGCCGCGAACGACCCCCCGGGTGACGAGGAAGCCCGTGCGACCGGTGAGCGGATGGAGCGGTCGGCACCGTGGTGAAGCGGGGCGCGGTCTACTGGGTCGAACTCGACAAGCGTCGACCGTGCGTGGTGGTGTCGTCCGACGACGTGCTCGGTGTCGAGGTCTGGCAAACGCACGTCGTGCCGCTCACGTCGAACCTCGATCGGGCAGGCCTCGCCGGGAACGTGTTGCTCGATGCGACAGTGACGGGCCTCCCGCAGGACTCGGTCGCGGTACCGCTCGGCCTGGAGCTGATCGATCGGTCACGCCTTGAGGAGCAGGCGGGCCGGCTGTCGCGACCGCTGCGTGATGCGATCGACGTAGGGCTACGCGCCGTCCTCGGCCTCTGAGGCGACCCGGGTCAACGCTGTCTGCGCAACTGGATCGAGAACGTGGTCAACCGGTACGGATTTCACGTACTCAGGGACGCACGAACCGAATCGAATCGAACCGGCTGCGGAACTCGGAGGTCGCGCTCGCCACCGAGTCGGGATCGTCACCGAGGCCATCTGCGATGAGCCGGGCGAGTTCCGTCATGTCACCCGGTTCCATCCCGAGCCGGGTGAGTTCCGGCGTCCCGAAGCGGAGTCCAGCGGCCTCGTCGCCGGGGAGCCCGATCGCACTGGCGAGCAGGTTGGCCCGCCGAAGACGAATCGCCGCGACGTGACCACCGCCCCAGCCCGACGCGTCGACAGCAAGCTGATGTGACGCAGTCGGCCCGGCTGGTGTGGCGAAGACCGGGACCCCGAGTTCCTGCAGCGCCGGCGCGAGCGCGCTCGAGTTGGCGACCATCATCGCTGCGTAGTCCGAGCCGACGGCCTTCCAGTCGAGGAGCGTGATCGCCAGGGCGGCCGTCACGGCGACATCGAAGTTCGCCGTCAGCCCGGGGTAGGCGATCGCGTCGACGCGAGCCGCGAGATCCGCACGATTGGTCACCAAGATCCCTCCGGCCGGCCCCCCGAGGCTCTTGTATGTGCTCATGGTCATCAGGTCGGCACCGTCGGCGAGCGGGTTCGACCACACCCCACCGGCGAACATCCCGCATGCGTGGGCGGCGCCGAACAGCACCGCCGCACCGACGCTGTACGCGATCCGCCGGAGCACCCGGGCGAACCAAGCGACAGCAACACCGGGTCGGATTGCCAGTCTGTCGATGTGTCGAACCTGGGGTCAACGGCTGGCGGAAGCGAACGCCTCCCAATCCACCGGATCGGGCAGCCTCGGCAGCGGATGGGTGCCCATGACTTCGACGTATTTCTGGGCGGCACCGGTGTTGAAGATCACGACCCGTTCGTCGGGATCGATTGCCGCCTCGGCGACCAACATTTCGAGCACACCGAGGCAGGCCCCGGTCTCGGGCGCGAACGCAATGCCCTCCAGGGCCGATGCGCGACGAGCCCACGCCAGCAGGGACTCCTCGGCGCACGCGCGAGCCTGCCCGCCCGATTCGTTGACCGCATCGAGAATCATGAAGTCCCCGACGGCGGCAGGGACGCGGAGGCCACTCGCCGCCGTGGACGCATCGGGGAACGGTTGGGCGAACCGCTCGCCGTTCTCCCACGCCGTGCTGATCGGCGCACATCCGTCGGCCTGACACGAGATCATCCTCGGTCGCCGGGCGTCGGCCAACCATTCCATCTCGGCCAGCTCGGCGAAGGCCTTCCACATCCCGATCAGGCCGGTCCCGCCACCGGTCGGGTACAGGATGACATCGGGCAGCGACCAATCGAACTGCTCGGCGAGTTCGAGCCCCATCGTCTTCTTGCCTTCGATCCGGTACGGCTCTTTGAGCGTCGACAGGTCGAACCACCCCATGTGAGGCGTCCCCTCGCGAACGATTGCGCCACAGTCGGTGATGAGCCCGTCGACCAGGAACGCTTGCGCGCCGTAGTACGCCGCCTCGTACTGGTTCACGATCGGGGTGTCGGCCGGCATGAAGACGTACGCGTCCATGCCGACCCGAGCGGCGTACGCCGCCATTGCTCCACCCGCATTGCCGGCGGTCGGAATCGCCACGGTGGTCACGCCGAGCTCGTTCGCCCGGCTGATCGCCATCGCCAACCCGCGACTCTTGAAAGAGCCGGTGGGCAGCTGGGACTCGTCCTTCACCCACAGATTGCGCAGGCCGAGCGCAGCACCGAGGCGATCGCACCGGAGCAGCGGCGTCATCCCTTCACCGAGCGACGCGATCTTCGACGCGTCGTCGACGGGGAGTAGCTCCCGATAGCGCCACATCGTCGGCTCACGTGCGGCAACGACCGCCTTGTCCATCGCAGCCTTGACGGCGTCGAGGTCGTATCGAACCCACAGTGGACGACCTTCATGCAGCGTCTGGAGCTCGGTGTGAGGCAGTCGCGTGCCGTCGATGGCCGCTTCGAGATGGGTCACATTGCTCATGGTCGATCACTCCGGTCGGGTGGCCGGACGACATCGTTGGTCCGCGCCCCAAGTCCGACCATCCCACACATCGAGGCGGAACCGACAGTCACAGGTGTGCAAATGCGACTCGCACGAGTCATTCGACTCGCCATATGGTGATCGACGTGGCGGATTTGGTTGCCCTGAACCGGTCACGACTCCCCGGGTGGGCCGACCCGGCACAACGGAGGAGATGCAGCCATGACCCGCGCCTCACGTTTCGAAGGAACGATCGGCAGGACCCTCGCCGATTCTGAACCGTGGTTCGACGAGCCACCGCATCCGCCCCGCGACGCTCCGAACGTGGTTGTCGTGTTGCTCGACGACACGGGGTTCGCGCAGCTCGGTTGTTACGGGTCGGATATCGACACGCCCAATGTCGACGCACTCGCGGCCCGCGGGGCGCAGTTCACCAACTTCCACGTCACGCCGCTGTGCTCACCGACGCGCGCCTCGTTGCTCACCGGTCGGTCGCAGCACGCCGTCGGCATGCGCGCCGTGTCGAACTTCCGGACCGGATTTCCGAACCAGCTCGGCCACATCAGCAATCATGCGACGACAGTCGCCGAGGTGTTGCGCGACGAGGGGTACGCGACGTTCTGCGTCGGCAAGTGGCACCTGGCGCCGATGGAGCAGTGCTCGGCGGCCGGCCCGTTCGAGCAGTGGCCACTTGCTCGGGGCTTCGACCGCTTCTACGGATTCCTCGAAGGCGAGACCGACCAGTTCCACCCGTCACTGGTGTGTGACAACCACACGATCGACGGTCTGCAAGCACGACAAAGGTGCCGATTACGACACCGAGCCGTGGGAGCTGTATCACCTGAGCGACGATTGGTCCGAGTGCAACGACCTCGCGGACGCGCAGCCCGACAAGCTCGCCGAGCTGATCGAGATGTGGTGGCAGGAAGCCGACACGCACGGCGTGCTGCCGCTCGACGATCGCATGATCGAGTTGTTCGGCAACCGGTTCCGCGATCACTCGCCGCACCCGACCGACAAGCGCTACGTCTATCGGCCGCCGATGTCACCGATGCCGGGCCAGGCGTCCGCAACACTCGGCGGCACGTCGTTCGATCTCACCGCACGGGTCACGCGTGCTGCGGGCGAACAGGGCGTGCTGTACGCGACCGGCACCGAGAACTCCGGTGTATCGATCTTCGTCCAGAAGGACAGGTTCGTCGTCGACTACAGCGCGTTCGACGACCACCTGATCGTGGAGACGGAGATCGAAGTACCAGTCGGGTCGAGCGAACTCGGCGTGCACGTGCGCCGCACGGGCGGCAGGACCGGCACGATTTCGCTGAGCATCGACGGCGTCGCGAACGAGCCTGCCGAGTTGCCACTGTTCATGGCGATGATGTCGTCGGTCGGCCCGAGCGTGGGCTTCGACTACGGCTCGGCGGTGTGCAGCGGTACAGCGGCCCGTTCCCGTTCGAGGGGACCCTCCACCAGGTCGAGATTCAACTGCTCTCGCGCGAAACAGTCGAAGCCGAACGTGCGAATGCTGCTACAGAAATGAGCCGGCAGTGAGTCTGACCGTCACGCTGATCGACAGCCACGACGTGCCACCCATGCCGATCGGCGGGACCGAGGACGATTGGCGCGCGCTCAGGGCTGCCTGATCGGTTTGCGGCTCGTCGCCGACAACCCCGATCGCTTCGCACGTGTCATCATCGGCAACACCGGTCTACCGACCGGCGAAGCCAAGCCCAGCGACGCGTTCATGGCCTGGCAGAAGTTGAGCCTGGAATCCCCGGTGTTCCCGATCGGCCAGCTCCTCGACGGTGACTCGATCACCGCCGGCGGCGACCGACCATTCCGCAAGCTCGTGTCGGGTGCGCAGGGCGAGCCCCACACGACGATCACGGGCGCCCATCATTTCTTTCAGGAGGACGCCGCCGACCAGATTGCGACGGTCGTGATCGACGCCATCCATGCTGTCACCGAGCAGTGACAGCCGAGATCAGGGCGCGAGACAGTCGTGTGACCGGGCCGGCGCCGGTGACGTCAGGTGAAGTCGAGTTCGATCCGGCCGAGGTGACCGAAGTCGACGACGATTTCGTCGCCGGGTCGACAATCGACGGGGCGGGTGAACGAACCGGCGAGGATCGTCTCGCCGGCTTCGAGCGGAACCCCGATGCGCTGCAACCGGTTCGCGAGCCACACGACGCCCATCACGGGGTCGTTCAGGACGCCGGCGCCGAGCCCCGTCTCCTCGACCACGCCGTTGCGAGAGCAGATCGCTCCAGCCCATCGCAGGCCGCCGCCGCGTGCGTCGTCGACGGACACGTGCTCGGTGCCCACGACGATTCCGGCGTTCGCTGCGTTGTCGGAGATCGTGTCGCGAACGGTCCGGGTGCGCCCGTCAGCCGGATGCGTGCGGTACGAGCGGGCATCGATCAGTTCGAGTGCGGGAACGATGTGGTCGGTCGCGGCATAGACGTCGTCAGCGGTGAGGTCCCGGTCGAGCTCGTGCGGCACCAGGGCATCGCGGAGCACGAAGGCGAACTCGACCTCGATCTTCGGATCGACGTAGGCGTCGGCTGCGATCGATGCCCCCGACGAGATGAACATGTCATCCAACAGTGCGCCGAAGTCGGGCTCGTCGATGTTCATCGCCATCTGCATCGCCCGGCTCGTGAGGCCGATCTTGTGGCCCTTCACGACCGCACCGTTCGCCACTTGCAGATCGATCCACGCAGCCTGGATCGCGTACGCGTCATCGAGTGTGAGGTCTGGATACGCCCGCGTCGGCGGATCGATCGGGCGGACCGTCACGCGAGCCGACTCGTGTGCCGCAGCCAAGGCCTCGATCTGGTTGCGGTCGAGCGTCAACGGCATCAGACGACGCCCAGCTTCGGGATCGTGTGGGTGTCGTAGGCGATCGAGATGTTCTTCGTCTCCATGTAGAACTCGAAGGAGTACTCCGGCCCGCCGTCGCGGCCGATCCCGCTCGCCTTCGTCCCCCCGAACGGTGTCGGCAGGTGCCTGACGTTCTGGCTGTTGACCCAGATCATCCCGGCGTCCAGCGCTCGAGCCACACGCTGAGCCCGTCCGGTGTTGCCGGTCCACAGGTAACCGGCGAGCCCGTAGTCGATGTCGTTGGCGATCGAGATCGCCTCGGCTTCCGTATCGAACGAGATCGCCGTGAGAACGGGCCCGAAGATCTCCTCCTGCGCGATCCGCATGTCGTTCGTCGCGGCGGTGAACAGCATCGGGTTCACGTAGCACGAGTCCGGATCGGTCGGCTCTCCACCGCCGATGACGACGCCGGCCCCGGCTTCGGTCGCTGCCGCTTCGTAGCTGCGGACCTTCTGACAGTGCCTGGGGTGGATGAGGGGGCCGATCTCGGTCGACGGGTCGAGCGGATGCCCGACCCTGAGCGCCTTCACCCGCGTCGTCAGCTCGGCAACGAACTCGTCATGGATCGACGACTGGATCAGCACACGACTCGACGAGGTGCAGCGTTCGCCGTTGAGGCTGTAGATCATGAACATCACGGCGTCGAGCGCCCGTTCGAGGTCGGCGTCGTCGAACACGACGACCGGGTTCTTACCGCCGAGTTCGAAATGCAACCGCTTGAGCGTCGGCGCGCCCTGGGCCTGGATCATCGAGCCGGTTGCCGACTCTCCGACGAATGCGATCGCCTTGATCGCCGGGTGCTCGGTGAGTGCTCTGCCCGCCGACTCGCCGAACCCGTGCACCGTGTTGAGCACCCCGGCGGGCAGCCCTGCCTCGAGGGCGATCTCGCTGAGCATTGCCGCGGTGTACGGACTCCACTCGGCGGGCTTGTGCACCACGGTGCAACCGGCGGCGAGGGCGGGGGCGATCTTCCAGGTGGACAGCATGAACGGTGTGTTCCACGGCGTGATCACGCCGACGGGTCCGAGCGCCGTGCGGCTCGAGAAGTTGAGGTGATGCTCGTCGGGCATGGAACGGCCGTTGTTCGCGTCGGGCGCATGGTCTGCGAAGAAGCGAAAGTTCTCGGCACCTCGAATCGCGGCGGCGCTCATGAAGCGGATCGTCTGGCCGGTGTCGACGCATTCGACGACCGCGATGTCGTCGGCGTGACGTTCGATCGAGTCGGCAACTGCATGGAGGATCCGTTTGCGTTCCCGGCCCGACCGGGACGACCAGGCGCCGAACGCGGCCTCGGCCGCCAGCGCGGCAGCGTCGACATCGGCGTCGGCGCCCGAGGCGACCTGACCGAGCAGCGCTGAGTCGACCGGCGAGTGGTTGTCGAACGTCTCGCCACTCCGGCTGGCGGTGTGCGCTCCGTCGATGAAGTGCAGCAGTGGCGCGCGTGCAAACCGGGCGAGCTCACGTGTCGCGATCGCGGAGTACTCGTCGAACGTCTTGTCAGCGGCCATCTTCACTCCGTCTCGTGGTTCGGGATGTTCGCTTGCCGCTCGGCGATGACCGCGCGGAGGTGATTCTGGTTGATGCGACGGTCAGGGTCGATCTCCTGGAACTCGACGCTCACCATGACGCTGCGGCAGGCCTCACCCAGTGTGCGTTCGACGGCAGCCATCAGCGCGTCGAGCAGCCTCCGCTGGTCGACGTCGGACCGCCCGGCACCGAACCGGGCGGTGACGGCAACGAATGCATTCGTCGGGTCCCGATCGGCGATCGCGTAGTGCTCGAGGCCCGCCGCCCTGGTGCGGAGCGCATCGAGCGGGGCGATGCCCGTGGCCAGCGCCGCATCGTGGACGGCGACGACCAACGCGTCGATGTCGACGAGTGCTGCGACGTTCGACGAGTGCTCGATGATCAGATGAGGCATTGCATCACATTATGTAACATGTTAAGTATGTACGCAACATGAAGTTGCTCTCCTACTCCCACGGTGCGATCGCCGACGGCAGCAGCTCGTTCGGGATCGTGAACGGTGACGGCGTCATCGATCTTGGAACGCGTCTCGATGCCGTGCACGATCTCTCCGATCTCGTGGCCCGGGGCCGAATCGACGACGCGCGGGCGATCGCCGAATCCAACGATCCCGATGTCCCACTCGCCGAGGTCACCTACCTCCGAACCCTGCCGTCGCCGGGAAAGATCTTCTGCATCGGCGTGAACTACGGCGGCCGCAACGCCGAGTACCGCGACGGGCAGGTCTCGCCCGACAAGCCAAGCGTGTTCGTGCGCTTCCCGAGTTCGCTCACCGGCCATGAACACGACCTCGTCCGACCGCCCGAGAGTGACCAGCTCGACTACGAGGGCGAGATCGTCGCCGTGATCGGCACCGGCGGTCGACGGATTCCGCGCGCCCGCGCACGGCGTCATCTGGCGGGCCTCACCCTCGGCAACGAGGGCACGATCCGCGACTGGGTCCGCCATGCCAAGTTCAACGTCACCCAAGGGAAGAACTGGGAGTCGTCCGGGTCGATCGGGCCCTGGATGACCACGCTCGACGAGATCGGTGACTTCGAGCAACTGCACCTGACCACTCGCGTCAACGGCGATCTTCGCCAGGACGACAGCCCGGCCACGATGGCGTACCCCATCGAGTTCCAGATCGAGTACCTGTCGACGTTCTGCACCCTCGAAGCGGGCGACATCATCTTCACCGGCACCCCGACCGGCGCCGGCGCCCGCTTCGACCCGCCACGCTTCCTCGCCCCGGGAGACGTCGTCGAAGTGAACGTCCCCGAACTCGGCACCCTTCGCAACGGTGTTCGCGACGAGTCGACGCGGTGACGGCCATGACCCGGGACCCGGCGCCGACGCTCCGCAGCTTCGACGACTCGCTCCCGATGGCGCTGATGCGCGCTCGCGAAGCGGTGATGCGACACTTCCGCCCGATCCTCACCGAACACGACGTCACGGAACAGCAGTGGCGGGTCCTGCGCGCGCTCCACGACGCCGACGGGCCGCTGTCGGTCGGTGAACTCGCCGAGCGCACGTATCTGCTCGGCCCGAGCCTCTCCCGCATGCTCGTCGCGCTGGAGAACCGCTCCCTGATCCTGCGCGGCCCCGCCGTCGACGCGAGGCGCAGTGAGATCGTGATCGCACCCGCCGGGCGAGCGGTCGTCGCCGCCGTGGCACCGCAGAGCGAAGCCGCATACACCACGATCGGCGAACACCTCGACCCCGGCGAACTCGGTCAGCTGTACGACCTGCTCGCCAAGGTCACGACGACCCGCGGCAAGATTGACGAGAGCCAACCGATGACGGTCAACCGATGAGGGGCGACCGGTGAGTCTGTACGAGGTCCAGAAGTTCCTCTTCGACATCAACCGGACCGAGGCGTTGCAGCAGGCGTACCGCGCGGATCCGCGTGGCGTGCTCGACCCGTACGACCTGACAGCGCAGGAGGTCGACGCGCTGATCGCGCCCGACATCGGGCTGCTGTTCCACCTCGGTGTCAACGGCCAGATCCTCATGCACTTCGCTGCGTTCCACCAGATCGCGTGGGCTGACTATCTCCAACTCATGCGCGACGGCATCACGACCCACGGACCGGTGCGCGAAGGCGTCTACGCCATGACAACCGACCCGACGACCACGCTGATCGACCCCACGGACGTCAACGAAACGGAGCCCACCTGATGCCACTCGTGTTTGCCGGAGTCTGCAGCCATGCTCCCGGGATCACGGGGCGCGCCGACCAGGCCGACCCGCTCGTTCGCGACGACTTCTACGAAGCGTTCGATTCGATGCGCGAGTCGCTCGAAGCCGCCCGCCCCGACGTGCTCGTCGTCATCGCCGCCGAACACTTCGCCAACTTCTTCATGAACAACATGCCGTCGTTCGCGATCGGCATGGCGGATACCTACCGCGGACCGATCGAAGACGCCGATTGGTTGGCGATCGACAAGGTGTCGGTACCCGGCAACCGGGAACTCTCCGGTCGATTCATCACCGAGGTGATGGAGACGAGCGACGTCTCGTACGCCGAAGAGTGGAGCTTCGACCACGGCATCATGGTGCCGCTCCACTTCCTGACGCCGCGGTACGACCTGCCCGTCATCCCGGTCAACATCAACTGCCAGGGCCCTCCGCTGGCCCCGATCCACCGCGCATGGCAGTTCGGCGAGTCGATTCGACACGCCGCCGACGCGCTCCCCGAACGCATCGCGGTCATCGGGACCGGGGGGATCTCGCACTGGCCGGCCACCCCCGACTCCGGAAAGATCAATGAGGCGTGGGATCGAGACTTCCTCGACCGCTGGGCGCGCAACGACCGCTGCGCACTCCTCGACTACGACGACCTCACCGTGTACGCCGATGCCGGACAGGGTGGCTTCGAGATCCGCACGTTCCTCGCTGTCAGCGCGGCTGCCGCCGGTGCGCCGGGCACCGTCCACTTTTATGCGCCGATTCAGATCTTCGCGGTCGGGTGCACGATCGCGACCTACGCCATCTGAGATCGCGCCCTCGGAGGAGCGGCACGAGGTCGTGTTGTCGGAGTGGTTCAGAGGTTGCCGAGCAGACGCAGCGACGACGGCCCGAAATCGTTCGTCACCGAACGGCCTGCGGTGGGCTCGCACGCTCCGCGATCGCCCGGGTGATCCGGTCGAGGATGGCAGCCAGGAGCACGATCGCGATACCCGCTTCGAAACCGGAGCCGACACTGTCGCTGCGGCGCAGGGCGCGCACCGTTTCCAGCCCGAGCCCGCCGCCGCCGACGAGACCTGCGATCACGACCATCGACAGCACCAGCATGATCGTCTGGTTGACGGCTGTCATGATCTGCGGCATCGCCAACGGCAAATCGATTTTCACGAGCCGCTGACGGCCCGTCGTTCCGAACGATGTGGCGGCTTCCTTCGTCGCCACCGCCACGCCACGCAGACCGAGGTCGGTGTAGTGGATCGCAGCGGGCAACGCATACAGCACCGCCGCCATGATCCCCGGGACCCGACCGACGTTGAAGAGAATGATGACGGGCACGAGCAGCACGAAGCTCGGGATCGTCTGGAGAAAATCGAGGATCGGTCGCACGAGGGCCCGGAACCGGTCGGAGCGCGCCGTCAGGATGCCGGCCGGCACCCCGATCAGCAGCGTCAGCACGACGGCCACCACGCACTGCGCGAGCGTGTCCATCGACAACTCCCACATGCCCAACAGCCCGATCCCCGCCAGCGCGGCGGCGAGCCCGACTGCGAGCCGCCACCCGCTCAGTGCCAACCCGGCGACGGCAACGAGACCGATCATCACGGGCCACGGGATGTCGATCGCCAGCAGTTCTCGCAGGGGGGTGATGAGTCTGATCGTCACGAAATCGCTGAAGGGGCCGGTGCCGATCCCCGAATCGGCGATGTCGAAGAGGTTTGCCTGGGCCCAGTCGACGATCCGGTCGACGATCGAGGCGAAGTGCCACGACAGCGTCGACGGGAACGACGTCCAGCCCACGACGCCCCCGATCGCCGTGATGGGAAGGGCCGCCAATGCCAGCGGCTTCACGAGTGCCGTGTCGTGTCGGGAGGTCGGGTCGGCGAGCCCAGCGAAGAAGCGGTCGAGCAGAATCGCCATCACGACGATGCCGAGCCCGGCCTCCGCCGCATCGCCGACGTTCAGGGTCTGCAGGGCCTTGAGGACCAGGGCGCCGAGGCCGCCGGCGCCGATCAGTGCGGCGATCACCACGAGGCTCAACGCCATGTTGATCGTCTGGTTCAACCCGACGAGGATCGCAGGCCGCGCGAGAGGCAGGCGGACTTTCATGAGGATCTGTCGATCGGTGGCTCCGGACATCGCGGCGGCGTCGATCAGTCCCGGAGCGAGACCTCGGATGCCGAGGTCGGTCGCCCGGACGATCGGCGGGAGCGCGAAGATCAACGCCGCCAACAGTGACGTGACCGGGCCGAAACTGAACAGCAGCGTGAACGGGATCAGATAGACGAAACCAGGGAACGTCTGCATTGCGTCCAGCACCGGTCGAATGACACGTTGCATCCGGTCGCTGCGCGCGCTGATCACCCCGATCGGCACCCCGATCAGGACCGCGAAGACGACCGCGACGCCCATCAGCGCGAGCGTGCTCAGGCCGTCGTCCCACACCTCGACCACGCCGAAGTACGACGCCCCGATGACACCCAGCACTCCGGCGACTCGCCCGCGCGCCCACCACAGTCCGAGGCCGGCGAACAGGATGTAGCTGTACCACGGGATCCACAGCAGGGTGCCTTCGAGTGCATCGATCGCGCCCCCGATGACCGACGAGAACGGGTCGAGGATGACCGAGTAGAGCCAGTGGTTGCGTTGGTTGTCGATCAGCCAACCGCGTGCATCGCCGATCGGGCCGGCGAGTCCGATGTTCCAGGACTCAGGGAACTCCCCGACCGAGGTCAGGATCCGTGAGGCGACCCACGTCGTCAGGATGCCGCCCACGATCCACACCAGCACCCGCATCGGACCTCTCGCGAGCCGACCCGACGCAGGCCTCCTGGCGGAACCGACCGTCACCGTCATGACGAGCCGTGCTCGGCCGACACCGAGGATGAGCCCGCCGACCCCTGCGACGGGTCCGCAGCAGGCTGGAGCAGCCGGGCGACGTCGGCGTGCGTGACGACACCGATCACCTCGCCGACGTCGTTCGTCACGGCGAGCGGGTCCGGCGTCGACAGCAACCGTGGGATGAAGTCTTCCAAGACCGTCCACTGGCCGATCGAGTGCAGCGAGCGCGCGTCGCCGACCCGGCCGACGGGGCCCATGGCATGGTGCGCCGTGAGTACCTTCGCCTTCGGCGCGTCCTGCGTGAACGCACGCACATAGTCGTTGGCCGGGTTGGTGATGATCTCGACCGCCGTGCCGACTTGGACGAACTCACCGTCGCGCATGATCGCGATGCGGTCGGCCAACCGCAGCGCCTCACTGAAGTCATGGGTGATGAACACGAGCGTGCGTTGCAGCTTCAGTTGCAACTCGATCAGCTCATCCTGCATGTCGCGCCGAATCAGCGGATCGAGAGCCGAGAACGGTTCGTCGAAGAAGAGCACGTCGGGGTCGACCGCGAGCGCGCGGGCGAGCCCGACCCGCTGCTGCATCCCGCCGCTCAACTGTTGCGGATGATGGTCTCCCCAGCCCGCGAGTCCGACGGTCTCGAGGAGTTCGAGCGCACGTTCCCTGCGCTCGTGCTGGCTGATTCCCCGCACCTCCAGACCGAACGCCACGTTGTCGAGCACGGTGCGGTGCGGGAACAACCCGAAGTGCTGGAACACCATCGAGAGCCGATGACGACGCAGGTCGCGAAGACCCTCGGCGTCGAGCGAGGTCACGTCCGCCCCGCAGATCGAGACCGATCCCATCGTCGGCTCGGTGAGCCTGGCGAGACAGCGGATCAACGTCGACTTGCCCGAACCTGACAGGCCCATCACGACGAATGTCTCGCCGGCGGCCACCGAGAACGAGACGTCCTTCACCGCCACCAGCGCGCCGGTGTCCTGCTGGATCGTCGCTCGTGACGCTCCGTCGGTGGCCAAACGATGGGCTGCGTCGACAGGTCCACCGAAGATCTTCCACAGCCCGGAGACCTCGATCACAGGATCGAGGTCTCCGGGCTGTGATCGATCCGAATTCAGGAGAGCCACGCCTTCCACGTGTCGGGGTGCGCCTCGATCCATGCCGCCGCCGCTTCGTCCATCGACTTGCCGTCGACCTCGACCGCGGCCAGCATCTCGATCTGATCGTCGGTCGAGTAGTTCATCTTCTCGATGAACGAGTTGACCGCCGGTGACGTCGTCGCGAGATCCTTCGTCACGATCTTGAACAGATCGTCGGCCGGGTAGTCGCACGCCACGCCGTCGCCGGTGGCGCCGTCGCCGACCGTCGATCCGTAGCACTCGTCGGAGTAGTCGGGCAGTTTCACCTCGGTCAGGTCGTACGTGTTGTGCGCGCTGTGGGGCGTCCAGAGGTAGAAGAGGATCGGGTCCTCACGGCCGTACGCCGAATCCAGCGCGGCGAGGATCGCTTCCTCCGAGCCGGCGTAGACGACTTGGAGCGGCAGTTCGAGGTTCTCGATGATGGCCTCGTCGTACTGCACGAAGCTCGGGTCGCCTCCGAGGAACTGCCCGAGGTCGCCGGTCTCGGCCGTGGCAAACAGCTTCGCGAGTTCAGGATCCTTGAACCCCTCCCACGTCGCGAGCTCCGGGTGCTGTTCCACCATGTAGGTCGGGACGTACCACCCGATCTTGCCGACGGGCCCGAGCAGACCCGCATTCGCGATGTTGCCGTCGGGATTGTCGATGAAGTCGGTGACGTTCTGCGCATGACCGGACGGCCACATCTCGAGCGAGGCGGAGATCTCATCGGTGTTGATCGCCGGCCACGTCGCGTTCTCGTCGATGTCCACGGTCTCGACGGTCTGACCGATCTCGGACTCGATCAGTTGCTTCGCGACCGCTGCGTTGACCGCCGAACCGTTCCAGGGGGCGACTGCGAGCGTGATGACCTCGTCACTGGACGCACCGGCAGCGCCGTCGGCCGAACCGGCCTCGGATGTGGTCGCTGCGTCGTCGGCGGCGTCGGGTTCATCGTCGCCTCCGCACGCTGCTGCGGCCAGGCCGAGTGCGGCGACGAGCGCCAGCATGCGGATCGATGTCCGCCGGCCGGACGCGCTCGCCGGTGAAATGGTCGTGATGGTCATGGTTCCCCCTTGTGGTGTTGTCTCATTCTTGCTCAAACGGATCTCGCCGTCGAAGAAACTCGACGGCGACCGTTCAGACGGGCTCGTGACCATGTGCCGCCGAGCTCGATGTCGTCGCCCAAGCCGTCAGCGTCGACACGTCGCCAAACAACGCAACCTCGATAACCGAGTCGCCGTCTGTGGCGACGAAACCGCCCAGCGAGGTTCTTCCAGTCGCAGTAAGGATGATTCGATGGACTCGACAAACGCTGCGCACGAACGGAAGCGTTCCGGCTCAGCAGCGCCCGCCCGGTGGGTCTTGCCGTGGGGTTCATGATTGAGTCATGATCATCACCGCATCGGGTCCTGCCAGTGAGACCGCAACACCGGAAGAGCGATAAATGGGCTCCGAGTCGCATACCCACGCGCCCGATCGAGAACCCGACCTCGACGCATCCGAGAGCGAGGTCGGCCTCGACACGCACGACCCGGACATTCACACTGTCCACGACGGGCACGGCGGGCACGACAAGCATGCGGGGCACGACCCCGAGATGTTCCGGAAGCGCTTCTGGCTGAGCCTTGCGCTGACCGTTCCGCTGGTCGTCACCAGCGAGATGGTGATGGACTGGTTCGGCTATCACATCGACTTCGATGGGATGGCGTGGCTCGGGCCCGTGCTCGGTTCGGTCGTGTTCCTCTGGGGAGGTTGGCCGTTCCTCGCCGGTGGCCTCGCCGAAATCCGCAGCCGTGCCCCCGGCATGATGCTCCTGATCTCGATGGCGATCATCGTCGCCTACGTCGCGTCGATGGCGACGAGCCTCGGTTGGCTCGATCTGGAGTTCTGGTGGGAGCTGGCCGCGTTGGTCACGATCATGCTGCTCGGTCACTGGCAGGAGATGAAAGCGATCGGCAGCGCGCGCGGAGCGCTCGCCGCACTTGCCGAGTTGCTGCCCGACGAGGCAGAGATCGTGGATGGTGACGTCACGCGCCAGGTCGGTGTCGCCGAGCTCCGCATCGGCACGGTGGTGCTCGTTCGCGCCGGCGGCCGGGTGCCGGCCGACGGCACGATCCTCACCGGCGACGCCGAGTTGGACGAGTCGATGATCACCGGTGAATCGAAGCCCGTGCCGAAGGGTCCCGGTGACCGGGTCGTCGCCGGAACCGTGTCGACCGATTCGTCGATCCGGGTCACCGTCGATGCGGTCGGCGATGCGACCGCACTGGCCGGCATCCAGCGGTTGGTGGCCGAGGCCCAGACCGCGCGCAGTCGCGCCCAGGCGCTCGCCGACCGGTTCGCCGCACTGTTGTTCTACGTGGCAACTGCTGCGGGTGTGCTGACCTTCTTCACGTGGTGGGCGGTCGGAACGCTCGACGACGCGATCGTGCGGACCGTGACGGTGCTCGTCATCGCCTGCCCGCACGCGCTCGGCCTCGCGATCCCACTCGTGATCTCGCTGTCGACGGCGGTCGCTGCTCAATCAGGGATCCTCGTCAAGGACCGGTTGGCGCTCGAACGGATGAGGTCGATCGACGCGGTGCTCTTCGACAAGACGGGAACGCTGACCGCCGGAGCCCACGTGGTGCGAGCGGTCGTCGCCGCAGCCGGTCTCGACGACGCAGAGGTGCTGCGGATCGCCGCCGGCGTGGAATCGGACAGCGAACACCCCCTCGCCCGCGCGATCGTGACGGCGGGTCGTGCTCGCGGTGAAATCGCCCGCGCGACCGACTTCCGCGCGCTGACTGGACGCGGGGTCGAGGCCCGGGTCGACGGCACTGCCTACGCGATGGGCGGGCCGGCGCTGATCCGACAGTTCGCCGCCGAGCTGTCGCCGGCACTGACCGAATTCGTGGAGCTGTGGTCGTCACGCGGGGCGGCGGTCCTCGCCCTGTTCAAGGAGCAGCAGGTGATCGGCCTGTTCGCCCTCGAGGATGAAATTCGACCGGAGGCGTTCGCAGCGGTCGCCGAGTTGCAGCGTCAGGGAGTCGAGGTCGTGATGATCACGGGCGACGCCCGTCCGGTCGCCCGAGCAGTCGCCGCCGATCTGAACATTTCCCAGGTGTACGCCGAGGTGCTCCCCGAGGACAAGGACCAGGTCGTCGCCGACCTCCAGCGCGCCGGCAAGTCGGTCGCGATGGTCGGTGACGGCGTCAACGACGCCCCGGCACTGGCACGCGCCGACGTCGGCATCGCGATCGGCGCCGGCACGGACGTTGCGATCGAATCGGCGGGCGTCGTGCTGGCCTCGAGTGACCCGCGCAAGGTGTCGTCGGTGATCACGCTGTCGCGGGCGAGCTACCGCAAGATGATCCAGAACCTGGCATGGGCGGCCGGCTACAACGTCGTGGCGATTCCGCTCGCAGCCGGCGCCATGGCCTGGGCCGATATCACGCTGTCGCCGGCGGTCGGCGCAATCCTGATGAGTGGGTCGACGATCGTCGTGGCCGCCAACGCCCAACTCCTCCGCCGCGTCCAACTCGGATCCTGACCCCCTCTCGTTCTGGGCAGGGTTTGGACGCCCCAGACGTTCCAAATCCTGCCCAGAACGAAAGATTTTCGATCCAACACACAGGTGATCCACCAGTTCCGATTGGCCCTCGCCCACAGCGACACCGCAACGGAGGCGATGATCACCCCGAACGCGAGCGGCGCCGCCGCTCCGGCGACGACACCGGTTGCGAACAACACGCATGCGAAAGCAATAGCGCCCTGGGCGAACAGCGCCCGCCGCCGCCAACGGGCCCACACCGAAGCACTCACCGGAATCGACACGGTGACGTGTGGGCGTCGCACCACGAATGCGAGCACCGGGACCAATCCAGGCACGAAGAGCGCCGAGCGGCGGCCCCGCCACGCGATCGCTGTCATCCGGATCGCTCCCGTGGTCGGGACGCCGGACAGCACGCACACGTCGGGGAAGACGTCTCGGCGTTGGTCGGCGAGACGCAGCACCGACCGCTCCACGTCACGTTCCGCCGCGATCGACGAGCTCGGCATCGGCGATGTCGGTCTCGACGACGAAGACGGTGCGCTCCGGCGCATCGTCCTCCAAGAAGATGCACTCGCCCGGGCAATCCAGGGCGGCCGCGATCGTCTGGTCGACGAGCGACTCCCGCACGGCCACGATGCTGTCCCGACCACCGGGATCGTGGCATGCAGCCCCGGTTGAATCGCGCACGTACGAGAGCCCGTCCTCGAGCAGCATGAACACCTCTGGGCAGTGGTCGGTGCACAAGCCGTCACCCGTGCACAGATCCTGATCGATCCAGACGCGCATCACGGGCGCCCCGAACCCAGGCCTGGACCATGGAATGTGCGCGCGACCACCGAGGCACTCCGGCCGTCCGTGTCCATCTCGCGCACCATAGGGATTGTCGCACCGCTGGCGGCGTCGAGCCACCCAAATCTCAGCGGGTGAGCGCTGGTTTGACCTGCTTCTTGTCGCGCTTGGCCTCTCGCTTCTCCTTCAGCGACTTGCCGGACTTCTTACCGGCGGGGCGTTGTGGGGACTTGTCGGGCATCCTGATTCCTTTCGTTGCGGACGTCGGTGATGATCACGTCACGACGGTCCAGATCGCCGCGAAGTGGAGGCCGGCGGCGACGATCGTGAACGCGTGCCAGACCTCGTGGTACGAGAACGTCGCAGGTCGCAGTGTTGGCCACCGGCGCCAGAAGCCGGCGGCACCGACCGTGTAGACGACACCGCCAGCGACCATCAGAGAAACCGTGCGCGCGCCATTGCTCTGCCACACGGCGGGCACGAGCGCCAGACCCGCCCATCCGATCGCGATGTACATCACCACACCCAGCCGGTTCGCCCGATGGAAGTCGAAGATCGTGAAGCTCGCCCCGACCGCAGCGGCGGTCCAGATCATGATCAACATGGCGATGCCCAGCCCGAAGCTGAGACTCGTGAGCGCCAACGCGCTGAACGTGCCGGCGATCGCCGCGAAGATCATGGCGTGATCGGCTCGTCGCCAGGCTGCACGGGCGCGGAGGGTGTGCACCCACCGGTGGTAGATGGTCGAAA
The DNA here is from genome assembly GCA_039921745.1 of Ilumatobacteraceae bacterium. GTDB lineage: Bacteria > Actinomycetota > Acidimicrobiia > Acidimicrobiales > Ilumatobacteraceae > Ilumatobacter. Next base: position 26,470 of record JBDSBE010000091.1, read on the forward strand.
CTGCGAGCATCGAGCACAGTCCCACGGCGTAGACGATCACTGCGGCTCGGGACTCGGCTGCGTTCGCCCTGATCGCCATCACGACGAGCATCGGAACGGCCACCGAGAACGCGATCAAGTGGAGCCGGCCGCGCCACGACGGTCGGCCCGGCGAGCCGAGCGGGATGTCGAGCAGTGATGTCTCGGACGGAGACGTCTTGTGGATGGACATGTGACTCCTCGAGCCGTGGTAGCTCAGGTCGAGGCGTCGGGCCTGCACCGGGCGACAACGCTACGGGCCGTCCTGCCCAGACGAGGCGACTCGTCCCAAGGACCGTCACCCTACCCCTCATCGACGATGGCGTTCGCTCAGGGCTGCGGCAGTGTCTGAAGTCCTCCCAGTCCGTGCGTCCGGTCGTGCGCACCGGCCACCGACCGGTCAGGTGTCGAGCAACTCGTTGCGGTATGCGTGTGTCCCGTCGAATCGGGACAGGAGGTAGGGGCCGGCGACCAGCGGCTGATGACGCGACGACCCGTCCGATTCGCGACACGTTGGCAGCGTCTCGATCCGCAGGTGGAACGGCGGTGTGACGAACAGTGGCGACGAATATCGATCCACACCCGTCGGGTTCACGACGCGATGCGGGTTCGACACCCATCGGTCGTTGGTCCAGATCGCCATCAGATCGCCCAGGTTGACCACGAGCGCGCCGTCGGGAACGACGACATCGGTCCACTCCCCGGACCGTTGTCGCACCTGCAGACCTCCCACCCCGTCGTCGGCCAGCACCGTCAGCGTTCCGTAGTCGGTGTGCGCCCCGCATCCCATCTGGCCCGGCTCCGGCGTGACCCGCTCCATCGGCGGGTAGTGGATCAGACGCAGGTGGTACATCGTCTCGCCCGGTTGGTCACCGAAGAACTCGGCGTCGAGCCCTAACGCCATGGCCAGGCCGCGCTGCATCCGCGTTGCGGATTCGACGATCTGGACGCGGTATGCCTCCCAGGCCGAACGAAACCCATCGAGGTCGGGAAACTGATTCGGTCCATGGAGCGGCGTGCCGGCGGCGACCTCGGGGTGATTCGGCCCATGTTCGCTACCGGTGTCGAGCGTCTCCTTGAGGTCGCCGGCGGACGCCGACCCAATTGCGTCCGCACCACCACCCAACGCGCCCTCGAGCGCCTCGGTCTCCATGCCGACGTAGCCGCGATGCGCCGGGCTCTTGCCGATCGCGATCGTGTCCTTCACCTCGTTGGGCGAGGCGAAGAACGCTCGCATCTGGTCGAATAGACCGTCCTTCACGTCACCGGTCAATCCGTGTCCGACAACCAGCAGGAATCCGACCTCGCGCAGCGCTTCATCGATCATCGCTGCAGTCGCCACAGCCTCGGTCGACGGGAGCTGACGGCCCGTCGCGAACACCGAGAGGTCGATCGTCGGAATCGTCATCATCACGCCGCATCGTGCCAGACCGTGCCGGTCCAGGTCGAGCGCCGCGGAACGAGTCACTCCTGGAGTCGGTGGCCGTTTCGGGATCGGGCGATCGGCGCACGAAGCTGAAACTGCGTCGTGCTCGAGGACCCCGAACTCGATGTCGTCGAGTGAACCGAATCCTTCGCCACGCGCCGCCCGTCGTTGCCGGCGTCGACGCAGGTGACCGACGTGTCGGCAGGTCGATTGAGGAAACCACCGCTCGCCCGCCACCCGAACCGCACCCCACCGAACACGCTGGACAGCTCACCGGTCGGGGTCAGTCCGTGCTCGACATCGGTGAGGAGGTCGTCGACATCGCCGGCCGAGGTCATCACCATGGTTCGGTCGTCGAACGAGTTCCGATCGGGATGTGGCCGGACCGACTGCATGATCATCGACGGCAGCAATGCGAGGTGCGTGCCCGTGATCTCGATCTCGTCGCCGATCCGTTCCATCACGACCGCCCGATGGTCACTCGTCCAGCCGACCTGGAACGGAATGACGCCGGTGTGGTCGAACCGCTCGATGCGAATGCCGCGCAACGGGGCGAACGCGACCGCGATCATGTTGACGACCACAGGGTGGATCGCACCCGACTCGTCAACGACTCCGGCGTCGCACCAGTCACGATGGCGTTCCAGGCCGGGCTCATCCATCGCGAGCACGATCTCGGCAAGTTCCTGATCGGTGATCGTGAGACGCGCACGGTGCGGTTGGTACAGCATCAGAACCACTCCCCCTTCAAGAGACCGCCGACATCACCGACGAAATCGGTGGCGCCATCCCACGCCGCGCCTGCGGCCCCGGACGCCGAACCGGCCAGATCGGACACCGTGTCACCGACCGCAGCCGTCGCGTCGACGGCGAACGTCGTCACTCCGGTTGCAGCCGTGTCGAATGCCCGCATCGCCACGCCGATCTGGGCGGTGTGGAGATCCCACACGCTCGACGCCAGACCGGTGGCGTCGTCCCATCGATCGGACGACCAGACGGCGATGTCATCCCCCCAGCGATCGACGATCTCGGCACCGACCCGCACCACCCCGGTGACGACCACCAGCGTGCCGGTCACCGGGTTCGGTGCGAGCAGGAACGCCGTGTTTGAAGCCGAGAACGCCGTACCGGCGACGTCAGCGACGTATCCCGCCCGGTCGCGCTGGAATGCATCGATCGGATTGCCCTGCTCCCACAGGTCGGACAAACCGATCGCCGGCGAGGCCGCACCGCCGGCGACACCGAGCCAGCGCGTCGCCGTGAGGGCGCCGGGGCTGGCCAGCCAGGTTCCCGCCCGAGCGGTCAGCGGCATGCGAGTGAGCGCCCAGCTGGCCGCCTTGCCGACGGCGCCGTTCGAGAACACCGGGAGCGGGAGCGCGCCGCTGCCGAACGACGCGGCGTACCTCGCCGACTGAACCCACCGGAACACCCGGTTGATGCGAAACACGCGACGATCGACCTGGCGGCCCATGGGGAGAACTCCCCATGCAATGCTGACCACCGGACCGCCCTACTCGATCGCCCCCTGCTCGATCGGCCGGCGGCGCGTTCTGCAAGGATCGGGCGATGGCATTCGAGACGGTGACGGGGTACTGCTGGCCCCAATCGATCGCGAGCGAGGCCACGGTCGCCCTCCATCTCTCGTCGCCGGGTGGGCGACCCGTCACCGTCGAGATCGCCCGCCTGGGCGCCGACCGAACGGTCGTGTGGTCAGGAACGGTCGCGGCGGGCGACCACCCGATCCCACCCGACGCCGATGCGATCGGTTGCGACTGGCCCGTCGCGACCACCGTCACTGCAGAGCCCGCCTGGTCCTCCGGGTACTACGAAGTCCTGCTGACGATCGACGTCGACGGCACCGAACGCCAGAACCGGGCGTTCTTCGTCGTCCGACCCGCCGACGACTCGACCAACACGATCCTGCTCCAGCTCACCACCAACACCTGGCACGCGTACAACGACTTCGCCGGCCGCAACCTGTACAACGGAGGGACACACGTGTCCCTGCAGCGCCCGATGGCACGCGGCTACCTCCACAAGCCGCCAGGACGCGGTCGACGGGTGACCACGACCCATCCGCCCGACCCCGACATGAGTTCGTACATCGGGTACAAGCTGATCCACCATCTCTCCGCGTGGGCCGGTTCGGCCGGATGGCCCGATTGGGAATGGCCGTTCCTGGCGTGGGCCGAGCGCAATGGATACGGCATCGACGTGATCACGAACGCCGACCTCGAAGAGCATCCCACGATCGTCGACCGGTACCGACTGCTGCTCTCCGTCGGCCACGACGAGTACTGGTCGGGTCCGATGCGCGACACGGTCGAAGGGTTCATCGCGAAGGGAGGCAACGTCGCATTCTTCTCGGGCAACACGTCGCTGTGGCAGGTGCGGATGGAGGAGCCGGTCGACGGCGTCGCGACCGTGATGGTCGGGTACAAGGGTCATTTCAAGCGCGACCCGGTGTACGGGACCGACCGGGTCTGCGAACTCACCAGCATCTGGTCGGATCACCTGATCGAACGGCCCGAGAACGAGATGACGGGCGTCAGCTTCACGCGCGGTGGCTACCACCGCATCGCGAAACGCGTCACCAACGGTGCAGGCGGCTACACCGTGTTCCGACCCGACCACTGGATCTTCGACGGGACCGACATCGGCTACGGCGACGTGCTCGGCGCGGCGGCGACGACGGTCGGCTACGAGTGCGACGGCTGCGAGTACACCACGATCGACGGGCTGCCCCATCCGACCGGCGGCGACGGCACCCCGACGACGTTCGAGATCCTCGCGATGGTGCCGGCGATCCACACCACACGCGAGAACGCGTCCCGACCCCCCCAGCCCGGCGAACCCACCGAGATCGAGTTTCTCGCCGCCCGCGTGTTCGGGACGCGCGACGAGTCGGCCATCCGGCGGCTGTCGGCCGGCCAGGCGATGCTCGGCACCTACACGTCGCCCGGGGGCGGGACCGTCGTCACGTCGGGATCGACCGACTGGGCCCATGGCCTCGCCGGACGCGACCAACAGGTCGAGCGGATCACCGCCAACATCCTCGATCGCCTCGGCTGACGGCTCTTCGCCGCTCGACGGCGCGCGCCGCGATGGGGACTTCTCCCCATTCGCACCGGCACGACTCGTCCGTACTGTCGACACCGAGACACACCTGGCGTCTCGCTGTCGAAGGGACCGACCATGACCCACATCCGAGTGAACCCCGAGAGCGTCCGTGGCTATGGCCGCACCGCCCAGAACATCTTCGAGGGGATGCACCAGTCGCTCGTGGCCCTGGTCGACGAGGTGGTCGCCGTGCAGTACTACGGCCCGAATGCGGTCGCGTTCAAAACGGAGTGCGGTCGCACCGCCGCCGAGTTCGCCAATCGCCTCCACGCCGACATGGGTTCGATGGCCGATGCCGTCCGCCAGTCGACGTCGAACATCGCTGCGTCACTGGGTGGTTCACCGATCGTCATCCAGCTCGACCCGAAGCCGATTGTGCCGCCGACACCGGCGAGTGTGGATTACGTCGACGTCGAGACCGCCGCACTGGAAGCGATCGTGCCGGTCGTGAACCAGCGCTTCACTGCCCTGCGAGACGGTCTCCAGTCCAACATGGGTGCCCTCTCGGGCACCGACTGGGAGGGCAATGCCAAGCTCTCCGCCGTCGATGCCGTCTCACAGTTCACCTCGGCGGCACGGAGCAAGTGCGACGCAGCCGAGCAGGCACTCAGCCGATACATCACCGAGCAGGTCAACAGCGTCGTCCTCGCGGACCGCTGAACGTCGAGCCTGATCCGACCAGGTATGACACCCCGTTCGAACTGCCCAATCGACGAGAGTCGCCGCCGGCGCGAGGCGCAGGCATGGAATTGATCCTGCGAATCGCCGACTCCGGCGCCATGGCTCATGACGTGATCGTCGGCCTCGACCGACACCACACGGTCGCCGAACTGGCGTGCGCGATGGCCGAGCACGTAGGCGCCCCCCAGTGCGATCGGCATGCCATCACCGTGGTTCGGACGGGACGCACACTCCTCCCCGACGCTGCGATCGGCGACGTCGACCTGCTGTCGGGCGACGAACTCCGACTCGGATCAGCCGGTCTGTCGCCGATTCCCGGTCTTCCCCGCCGAGCGGTCACCGCCGATGTGCTCGCCGGGCCCGAGTCCGGGCGCTCGCTCGTCATGCTCCCGGGTCGATACCGGATCGGGAGGAGCGCCGACTGCGACCTGTCGATCGACGACCCCTCGGTGTCACGCCATCATGCCGACGTGGAGTACACGACCGACGGTCGGGTCGTCCTGCATCCGATGCCCGACACGTCGAACGGGATCACCGTCAACGATGCCCCCGTCGAGGTCGCCATCGACGTGAGCGGCGACGATGTCGTCGCGCTCGGCGGGACGCGACTCGGGTTCCGGCCGTTCGAACGGTCGCTCGACGAACACGTCGATCGCCTCGGCCAGCTCGACTTCCATCGAACCCCGTACCGGCCCCCCATCGTCGCCACCCGCGACGACGAGGTCCTCGGCCCGATCCCCGAACGTCCCGAACCGCGCCGTCTGCAGGCCTTGGCGATGCTCGCTCCCCTCGCCGGCGGGCTCGCGATGTACGCGTTCTCCCGCCAACCGCAGTTCCTCGCACTGACGGCGGTCTCGCCCCTGGTCATGGTCGCCAATGTCGTCGAGGCCCGACGCTCCGGCCGCACGACCTTCGGCGCTCAGCTCGGCGCATTCACGGCCCGGATCGGCGAACACCGACGGCGGCTCGACGTCCTTCGCCACAGCGAACGAATCGAACGACACCGGGCCGCCCCCGACCTGGCCGACCTGTCCCGACGGGCCGAGCTCCGAACCGTCGATCTCTGGCCGCGAGGCCGTGACTCTCCGGACTTCCTTCGCGTTCGGCTCGGCCTCGGCACGACCCATGTCGCGTACGGCATCGATCTCGATCGGGGCGGTGACGACGACCTGCGCGACGAGTTGCGCGCCGTGATCGGCGAGTTCGACCACATCGACAACGTCCCGGTGTCGATCGACCTGCTGGGCGACCCGGTGCTCGGCATCCACGGCGAACAGCGTCTCGTCGATGGCGTCGTCGCGTCGCTGGCAGCCCAAGCCGCGACGCTGCACAGTCCCGAAGACCTGACGATCGTGGCCGCGATCGCCCCCGACCGACCGTTCGGCTGGTTGAAGTGGCTGCCCCACGTCCGCTCGGTTGCGTCGCCGCTGCCGGGGGACCATGTCGTGCAGACGCGCGACGATGCATCGGCGGTCGTCTCACGGCTCGTCGAGGTGGCGACGTTCCGGACGGCCGGCGCACGGCGCGACGATGTCCACCGCGTCTGGCCGCGCATCCTCCTGATCATCGACGGCAGCCTCGCACCCGACCCCGTGGAGGTTTCACGCCTGCTGGAGATCGGTCCTGCCGCCGGCATCGCCGTGATCTGGACGGCGTCGTCACTCGCAGGGATTCCTCGGCAGGCTGCGCAGGTACTCGACGTTCGCCCGGGCGAGGGGGCTGCGATGCTCGGGCACATCTGGTCGACCGACCCCGACCTGCCGGCTCGTTCCCTCGAAGTCGAACATCTTCGGTCGACACGAGCCGACCTGGTCGCACGGGCACTCGCACCGGTGCGCGACGCCTCCACGGCGTCACTGGCGACGTCGATCCCGCGAACGGCTCCGCTCCTGGACGTGCTCGGCGTCGGTCGGCCGACAGCGCGTTGGGTGACCGAACAGTGGTCGCGCGCCACCGGCTACGAGTTGCGGTTCCCGATCGGGCTCGCCGCCGACGGCCCGCTCGAGATCGACCTCGTGGAGAACGGGCCACACAGTCTGATCGGCGGCACGTCCGGCGCCGGCAAGAGCGAGTTGCTCCAGTCGATGGTCGCCGCGTTGGCGGTCCGCCACCCGCCGACTCGACTCAACTTCCTCTTCGTCGACTACAAGGGCGGCGCATCGTCAAAGGTGCTCGAACGGCTCCCCCACACGGTCGGCTACGTGACGAACCTGTCGGCCGACCTGTCGATCCGGGCACTGGTCTCGTTGCGTGCCGAGCTCAACCGTCGGATGCAGGTGATGGAGGGCATCGCCAAGGATCTCGACGAGATGCTCGAGATCGCACCCGAACTCGCTCCGCCGTCGCTCGTGATCGTGGTCGACGAGTTCGCCACCCTGGTGAAGGAAGTGCCGGAGTTCGTCGCCGGCGTCGTCGACATCGCTCAACGCGGCCGAAGCCTCGGGATCCATCTGGTTCTCGCCACCCAGCGACCGTCCGGTTCGGTCAATGAGAACATCCTGGCCAACACCAACCTGCGGATGTCACTGCGGATGCTCGACCGCACGGAATCGAGTTCGATCATCGACAGCCCGGATGCGGCCGACATCCCGGTCCCGCTCAAGGGTCGGGGCTTCGTGCGCCTCGGCCCTCGCGAGTTGATCGAGTTCCAGAGTTCGTTCGCCGGCGCCCCCCTGGTCTCGGGTGAGACGCGAACGCCCGTGCTCGTCGCACCCTTCGACCGCACCGACGACTCGCCCCGGGCGACGTCGCCGGGCGGCGCAGGTTGCGAACCGCGCGAGACACATCTGTCGGTGCTGCTCGACGCGATCTCGGCCGCCAACGAAGCGCTCGCCTACGCTGCACCGCGCCGACCGTGGCGCGAGGTGCTCGATCCGGTCGTCGTGCTGGCGAACGTCGCCGAAGGCCCTGGTACCGACCCGACCCGTGAGTATCCGGGCCGCTACGTCACCTTCGGCATGCTCGACGCCCCGGAGACGCAGGAGCAGCGCCCGGCCGTCGTCGACCTCGAGGACGGAGGCGGATGGCTCGTGTTCGGCTCGGGCGGATCCGGGAAGACGACGCTGCTCCGGACGATCGCGGCATCGATCTCGCAGGCGAGTCGAGGCGACGACGTCGCGATCATCGGCTTCGACTTCGGATCACGCGGCCTGACCACCATCAAACCACTCCCGGAGGTCGTCGATGTGGCCACCGGCGACGACCTCGAGGCCGTCACCCGCCACCTTGCGACGCTCGACGCCGAACTCACCCGGCGTCGACGACTGCTCGGCGACCTGGGTGCGGAACACCTCACCGCCTACAACCGGCTCGCGCGCCCGCTCCCGCGGATCGTCCTCCTGATCGATGGGTTCGGCGGCCTGGCGTCGACCTTCCTGGGTTCGTCGGGTGCCGCCGGCATGTCGATGGAGCAGTGGGGCGACATCGTGCAGCGGCTCGTGATCGACGGCCGCCAGGTCGGCATCCACGCCGTGATCACCGCCGATCGCGCGAATGCCGTGCCGTCCCGACTGCACTCGGCGATCGGCAACCGGCTGATCCTTCGTCACGCCGATCGCGCCGCGTACGCCGACTACGGGATCAGCGGGGACCGCGCCGGCGATCTCGGCCCCGGTCGAGGCCTGGTGATCGGGTCGACGCTCGTGCAGGTCGCATCGGTCTCGTCCGACACCACGGCGAGAGGGCAAGCCGACATGATTGCGTCGATCGCCCGTCACGCCGGCCGAGCGGCCACGAGCGCGCTCGGAAGCGTGCGGCTTCCGACCTCGGTCTCGCTCGACGATCTGCCGGCAGGTTCCAACGACGTGCCCGGCGACGCGCTCCGACCGTGTCTCGGCGTGGCCGACCTCAGCGGCGATCCGATCGTCGCCGACCTCGAGTACTCGAATCTCGTGGTCTGCGGGACACCTCGGTCCGGACGGTCGACCACGCTGTGCACCGTGGCGATCTCGCTCGCGCCGAACCACGACCTGACCGCTGTGGGGCCAGCCGCCAGCCCGCTGGCGAACCTCGACCCAGACCTGGGTGTCGAGATCATCACCGGACGACCCGATCGCCTGGTCGAGCCACTCGAACGACTCGCAGCCGAATTGCTCGCCGGGCCGTCGCAGCGACCGAGGATCCTGATCGTCGACGACGCCGACCTCCTCGACGACGTCGCACTGGTCTCGGTGATGGAGCGGCTCGTCGCCGCGGACGGTCTTCGAATCGTTGCTGCGATGGAGACCCGATCGATGACGGGCTACACCCAGAGCCCACTCGTCAACGCCCTGCGACGCAGCCGGAGGCTGCTCGTCCTGCGACCCGACGATCCGAGCGACTTCCTCACGACCACCGGCGTGAAACTGTCACTCCGACCGGGGATCGACCTGCCGCCCGGGCGAGGTGTGCTCCTGGCCGACCGGGTCCCGACGACGATGCAGGTGGCCCATTGCTGACCCGCCGCCGTATCGTCGCCACGATGGACAAGTCCCGCTTCACCGTTGCCGATCTCGAGGGTGCCGACCCGTACAAGCTGGCCACGGGTCTGGTCGTTCCCCGCCCGATCGGCTGGATCGGGTCGATCTCGGCTGCAGGGGTCGCGAATCTCGCCCCGTACTCGTTCTTCAACTGTGTCAGTGGCGCACCGCCGACGTTCGTGTTCTCGCCGGGTCGCGGTGGGCGCAAGGACACACTCGACAACGTTCGCGACGTTGGCGAGTTCACGATCAACATCGTGACCGAGGAGGTCGCCGAGGCGATGAACGCCACGTCCGCCACGCACGCCGCTGACGTCGACGAGTTCGAGGCAGCCGGGTTGACCGCCGTAGCGTCGGTGTCGATCCGTCCGCCGATGGTCGGAGAATGCAAGGCCAACATCGAATGCGTCGTCACCCAGATCCTCGACATCGGGCATCCGGCGCACGGCAATGCGCTCGTCATCGGTGAGGCCGTCGAATTCCACGTCGTCGACTCGCTCCTCGACGGGACACGTGTCGACCAGCGCGAACTTCGTGCAATCGGCCGTCACGTCGGCAACGGGTACAGCCGATCGACCGACCTGTTCGAACTGATCCGTCCCGAGTGACGGATCAGCAACCGACCGGAGAGCCTCAGGGAGGGCAATCGACATGACCGTACGCATCGAACGTGACGGACCGGTGTGGACCGTGATCCATTCCCGACCCGCCGCACGCAACGCGATGGACCCACCGAGCGCCCGCGCCCTGTTCGACGCGTTCGTGGAGTTCGACGACGACCCGGCAGCGTCCGTCGCCGTGTTCTGGGGCGAAGGCGGAGCGTTCTGCGCCGGCTGGGACCTCAAGCACGCAGCCGCGCTCGACGACGGCGACGACGGCGTCAGCCGCCTGGCGTTCGACGACGGACACTCCCGTGCGCCGATGGGGCCCAGTCGGCTCGAACTCACGAAGCCGGTCATCGCCGCGGTCGCCGGGCCAGCAGTCGCGGGTGGCATGGAACTTGCGATGTGGGCCGACATTCGCGTCATGGAGGAATCCGCCTACATGGGCGTGTACTGCCGACGATGGGGGATTCCGCTGATCGACGGTGGAACGGTTCGCCTCCCACGTCTCGTCGGTCGCGGTCGCGCACTCGATTTGATCCTGACCGGTCGTCAGGTGAAGGCCGACGAGTGTCTGCAGATCGGACTGTGCGAGTACGTGGTGCCGGACGGCGATGCCCGTGCCCGGGCCGAGGCCATCGCCAACGACATCGCCCGGTTTCCGCAGGGGTGCGTACGAGCCGATCGCCGCTCCGCCATCGACTCGCACGGGCTGCCGTTACGCACAGCGCTCGAGCACGAGTGGGACGGCAGTCGCGGCGTGGTGGCCGCCGAAGGCATCAGTGGGGCTCGGCGCTTCGCCGGCGGCGCCGGCCGCAGCGGTACCTTCGACAACCCGTGACGAATTGTGCCTGGCACAATTCGTCTGTCAGGCGGCGGCGAGGACCGACTCGGCGGCGGCGTACGGGTGCTCGACCTGAGCGAGGTCAAAGCCGGCGGTCATGTCGATGACCGCCGAGGTGCTCTGGGGGGTGGTCTCGTTCTGCATGAACAGCCGGTACCCCTGCACCCGACGGATAAATCTCCGGGGGGATGTCGATCCGGTGACAGACGCGTGACGGTCAGCCGGCGCGAGCGAACGCGGTGTCGACCGGGCCGAACAACTTCGACGCGAGCTCGTTGCCGGTTGCAGCGTCCGCTTCGATGACGAGGTAGGCGCCGTAGCCGCCGTCGAGGTCGAGCCACGGGACCGAGCCGTACGCACCCGGGTCGGTGATCCGGGTGTCGTCGACCCACCACCCCATCCCGTACCCCGAGCCCGTGTACGTCGACCCCCCGTAGACCTCTCCGATGCGATCCTCGTGCATGCGTTCGACGGCGGCCTCCGACAGCACCTGGACGTCCCCGCACCGGCCGTCGCGCAGGTGCATCAGGAGCAGCGCTGCATAATCCGGCGGATCGATGAAAGCACCGCCCTCCATGTTGGGGTTGTCCGTCGCAGAGAGCACCGAGGGCCCGTCGTCGAAACCATCCGGATAGGCGAACCCCCGGCCAGGCAGCTGCGCGAAGTGGTTGTTGTACCCGAGCGAATCGACGCCGCACGGGCGAACGTAGGTCTCGTCGATGAGCTCCGCCCAGCTCGTGCCCGCCGCGACCTCGGCGACGGCGCCTGCGACCTGCCACTGGGCTCCGCCGTACCGGAACCGGGTGTCCGAGGGCGAGACGTCGGCGTCGTCGTCAGGTGTGGTGAACACCCGTTCGGCGCACGCCTGCAGTGTTCCGGCTGCCAGGAACTGGCAGAGGTACGGGCCATAGCCGACGTCATCGAGCAACCCGACGAGACCCGAGCTGTTGGACACGAGCTGGGCCGGCGTGACGTCCGGGTTCCCGGCGCCCCAGTCGACGACGTCTGCGACCGGTGCGTCCAGATCGAGCAGGCCCTGATCGGCCAACCGGAGCAGCACGCCGGCCGTGAGCATCTTGCTCGACGAGGCGATCAGCGACACGCGATCGGCTGCGAACTCGCCCCAGTACTGCTCGTGGACGATGCCTCGGTCGCGCTCGACGATCACGAGGCCGGCGCCGTCGAGACCTCGCTCGGTGACGAAGGAGTCGACGATCGGGCCGACGGCGGTGAAGTCGTATGACGCTTCGACCGCAGGCGCTGTCGTGGAAGCAGTGAGAGGAGCCGTGGTCGGCGGTGTGGTTTCTGGGGATGTGACGGCCGGGGATGTGATGGCCGGGGATGTGATGGCCGGGAATGTGACGGCGGGAGTTTCGACGACGGTCATCGCAACGGTTCCCTCCGACGATCCGGTCGTGGCGAGCCCCGTGGAGGTGCTGTCCCGAGCGACTGAGTCGGCAACGGTGTCGACCGCATCGTCGCCGCCCGCGCATGCGGCGAGGGCCACGCACAGCGCCCCCAGGGTGCAGGCGATTCGTCGAACGGGGGTCAGGGGCGTCACGCGCAACGACGGTACCGGCATCCTTTACCCGACCACGCGGCAGTCATCGGGCGCAGGGTTCGGCCAATGCCTGCTCGGACGACAGCGCTGCACAGCTCGCCGCGTGGCCCGTGCCGATCGACCCAGCGAAGAAGCTTGCGTCGGGGACCCGGTACGACCCGGTGACCCGGACGTCGAACCCGTCGCCCGAGCGTCGCAGCACCTCGACCGTCACCCCGTGCACGGTCACCGATTCACCGGCGGGGATGACGTGCTCGTACGTGTTCGAGTCACCGAGCGCCTGCCGGTGGATCCGACCGGTGCTCAGCCCGCTCAAACCGCCGGACAGGCTGCGCTGGTCGACCACGTGCAGCGCCACGCCCGCCCGCTCGAAGAACGAATCCCGCCCGACGCCGGGACGGCCCTCGATCGTGAGCGTGCTGAGCGGCTCGCCCGGGTCGGGCAGCACGACGAGCTGCAGCCCACCCGATCCTGGGGCGTCGAGTCGATAGTTCACCGTTCCGGATCGGTGGGTGATGACTTCGCCGTCACGCAACCAACCACCCGCCAGGCGGTTGAACGCAATCGTGTTCCCGGGTGAGCATCCGTAGATCACGGTGCCCGCCCGGCAGCGCCCCTGCCCGCCACTCATGACGTCGACCGGGTTGTCGTACTCGGAGTTCGGCCCGACATACGAGTGGGGCCAGTGGATCGTGTGCCCGATCTCGTGGACGATCGTCGCGGCGTTGGGGCGATCGGAGATGACGCTGCCGCCGACCCATCCACCACGACCCGACTGCGTCGGTGACCGATCGAGGACGGTCGAGTTCGGTGCGAGGTCGGACGTGAAGATCCGTCCCGGGCTCGCAAAGCCCCCACCTCCGAACGTCGACCCCGCGACGAGCACGTTCGTGAACGGGGCACCCGTCTGTCGCTCCGCCTCGTCGAGGCACTGGGCCGGACCGTCATCACGTCCGGCGAGGATGTCGCCGAGCGCGGTGAACTCCACGCGATACCGGCCGCCCGAGACGGACTCGAAGTACGGGGCCACCTCGGCCTGTGCAAACGCAGCGAAGTCGCCTGATGTCGCCATATGTCGTCCGACCCCAGCGAACTGCGTCGAGTCCGCCGGAATCTTGCAGATGTAGAGCCCGATCCGATCGACCCCGACCGTGCGCTGCAGTGCCGGACGGCGAACGGTCACGTTCCGGTACGCGTCGGCGGTCTCGTCGGCTGCACGCCCCGGACACGGTTCGCCGGCGAACGCCGACGTGGCCGTCGGAGCCGGTGACGTCGGACCGGTCAGCCATCCGGCAACATCGACCACGAGTTGCGTTACGCCGAAGTTGAACAGGCAGACGTCACCGTCGGGCCCGAGCGCCGCAACGACCATGTTGGCCACGGTGCGTCGATCGGTGAAGTTCACGTTCGACGCCTGCGGGCGGCCGCTGCCCTGCGGGTGGGCGGTCACGAAGCCGGGCCCGGACGAACCCGTGCTCGTGACGTTCAGAACCACTGCGGTCGCGTCGGGCGGGATCCCGACCCGCGCCGCCACATCGAGTTGGACGGTCGAACCGTTGGGCTGCACACCGCCGCCGGCGAATCGCCCGTCGTAGGTGACCTCGCCGACTCGGGTGTCGAGCAGGCGCCGAGGCTCGGGGAGGGGTTCGAAGACGGCCCGCCCCATCGACCCCGCGACGTCGATCACGAGATGCACCGCCGACAGCGTGAAGATGCACACGTCGCCCTCGGCGTCGAGGCGGGTGATCACCGCATTCGGGGTGGTCAACCCCGGTTCGTAGTTCACGTTCGATGCATTGGGCCGAGGCGAATCGCACGGATACACGGTGAGGAAGCCCGGGCGATCGACATCGGTCGCCGTCACGCTGAGGGCCACCGCAGCGGCGCCGGAAGGCACCGAACCCCGACCTGCGACGCGCATCTCGTACACGCTTCCCGCCGCCGGCCGGCCCCCACCGGAGAACGCCCCGTCGATCGTCTCGGCCTGGGCGCGGGTGTCCGCGAGGCGTTCCGGTGCGGCGAGCGGTTCGAACGAACCGGTCGGGAAGTGGCCGGCGACATCGACGATCAGGTGCGCTGACGCCAGGGTCCACAGGCACACGGTGCCCGCCACCGAAACACGGCTGATCGCAGCGACGCCGACCGTCTGATTCTTTGCGTAATTCACGTTCGAGGCGTTCGGCCGTTCGCGGTCGCACGGCCAGACGGTGACGAATCCGGGGCCGTCCGGTTGGTCGACCGTCACGTTGAGTACGACCGATCCGAGCCCGACACCGAGCCCCGCTCGGCCGGCCACATCGACGACGATCGCCGACCCGGCGGCGCGTTTGCCGACTCCGGCCTGATGGCCGTCGACGGTCGTTTCACCCGGGCGGGTATCGAGCAGACGTTGCGGTGCCGCAAGCGGCTCGTACGCGGGGGTCGCCTGGGCGCCGGTCGGCGACGTGACGGTGAGCGAACCCAACGTCACCAGGAGCACGAGCAGACGACGCACCGGGAAGTTGTAGCAGGCATCGCGCCCGTGGACACCGCGGCGCCAGACATCGAGCCGTATGGTTTCGGATCCGACAGAACGAACCACCGATGAACCCCGACAGCACCGCCGACACGAAAGACGGCCCACGATCCGAGCAGGCCACGCCCCTGTACGTGCTGGCGGTGATCGTGCTGGTCGCCATGCTGATCGGTGGCAACTTCAGCGCTCTCAAGTTCGCGCTCGACCACACGACGCCGTTCCTCCTGGCGGCGATGCGCACGGTGATCGGCGGCACGTTCCTGGTGGCCCTGGCGGTCGGTCGTGGTGAGCGATTTCCCACCGATCGACTCCTGCTCGGGCGAATCTTCGTCGTCGGATTCAGCATCACCACCGTGTCGAGTGGGCTGCTCGTGTTCGGCGTCAGCAAGGTACCCGCCGGGTTCGCGTCGCTGATCTCGAGCACGATGCCGCTGTTCACCGCGGTCATCTCGCTGGTCCTCCTCCGTGCTCGTGTCAGCCGGCTCGGTGCCCTCGGTCTGGTGATCGGATTCGTCGGTACCGCTGTGCTGGCGTCGCCGGCGCTCGATGGCGACGCGAAGCTCGTGGGCGCCGTCTCGCTCATCTGTTCGGCGCTGGCTTGGGCGTTCGGGACCGTGTTCATGAAGTGGAAGGACTTCAGCCAGGTCACCCCGATCATGCTCGTCGGGGTGCAGCTGTGGATGTCGGCGGCGATGCTCGTCCCGTTCGCGTTGATCGTCGAGGGCACCTCCGGCACCGACTGGTCGCTCGGGATGTTCGTCCCGCTCGCGTACGCCGCGATCCCGGCCAACGCCGTCACGTTCTCGCTGATCGCCACCGTCGTGCGCCGCGCCACCCCCACCCAGGCGGCGTCCACGGCCTACATGATCCCACTGTTCGGTGTGTTCTTCGGGTGGGTCATCCGTGGCGAGGTGCTCGGGATCGTCGAACTCCTCGGCGGCCTGCTGATCGTCGCCGGGGTGTGCGTGGTGGTGACCGCCGGCAACCGGCGAGGGCCGACCAGATCAGTGGTCGGCCGCTGAGGGCTCGGCGGCCCGATCGCGACCGGCAATCACGACCTGGTGCAGGGTGCAGTGCCGCTCACGGAAACCAGCCTCACAGTAGGCGAGGTAGAACCGCCACAGGCGCTGGAATCGTTCGTCGAGCCCCAGGCCGGCGACCTCGTCGAGTCGGTCGTCGAAGCGTGCCCGCCACCGTCGCAGGGTCTCGGCGTAGTGCTCGGTCAGATCCTCGACGTCGACGACACGCATCTCGGTCGCACGATCGACGGACGCTCGAATCGCACGGACCGACGGAAGGAAACCGTTCGGGAACACGAACCGACGAATGAAGTCTTCGGTGTTCTTGGCCCGCTCCCAGCGATCGTCCGGCAGCGTGATCGCCTGGATGGCGGCGACGCCCGTGGGCGTCAGGCAGCGCTCGATCGTGGAGAAGTAGGCGTCGTAGTCACGCCAGTCGACGGCTTCGATCATCTCGATCGACACGACCTGATCGAAGCGGCCCGAGAGATCGCGCCAGTCGCTGTCGAGCAGCGTGACGCGGTCGGTGTAACCCGCTTCGGCGACACGCTTGCCGGCCGCCCTGAGCTGCTCGGACGAGATCGTCGTCGTGGTGACGTCGGCACCACGGCCAGCAGCGCGGATCGCCATCCCGCCCCATCCCGTGCCGATCTCCAGCACGCGGTCGTCGACGTCGACGCCGAGCTTGTCGAGGAGGATGTCGTACTTGTGCCGGCTGCCGTCGGCGAGCGACGTGCCCGGTGTCGGGAACACCGCCGACGAGTACGTCATCGTCTCGTCGAGGAACAGTTCGAAGAACGCGTTGCCGATGTCGTAGTGCGCACTGATGTCGTCACGGTTGCGCTGTCGCGAGTCGTGCGGCAGCGCATGGCGGAGGCGGTCGGTCAGACCTCCGGTGACCGAACGCCAGCGATTGCGGAGGCGGTCGATCGTCGTCATGTTCCTGATCACGACCTGCACGACTGCAACGGGATCCGACGACGTCCACCACCCTTCGATGAACCCTCGCCCGAAACCGATCGAGCCGTCGGTCAGCACTGCGGAATAGGCGCGGGGGTCGACGACCGTGACCGATGCCGACAGTTCACCGCCGGGTCCGAAACGGTGGTCGGCCGGTGGTCGGCCGGGTACCCGTTCGTGAACCGACAGCTGATCGCTGGACAGACGGGCGAGCAGCGCATGCATCACCCGGGCCGACATCGCCGCAGTCACTCGGGCGGTGATCGTCGCGGGCGCCGACAGCCCGGCGTGCGCGAGCAGCCGATCGGCGCGCACGTCGGCGTCACGACGGGACGCCGCGAGTTCGCCACCGGTCTGCGAACTCGTCGTGCTCGTCGGCGTGGTCGGAGTTGTCGTTGTCGGTGTTGTGGGGGTCGGTGTTGTCATGGTCCGTGTGGTCGTGGTCGTGGTCGTGGTGGTCGCGGTCATGGTCGCCTCGGTTCCCGTCGATCGTTTCGATGGGTGTGCCACGAACGGCACCCGCTTGAGCCAGAGTCGAGCGGCCTGCAGGTGGATGCCCAGCGATACTCGGTGCGTCGGGGCGAACGATGTCCAGAGCGACCGGCCGAGCACCTGCCGTGTCGCGAGCGCACGCCTCAGCACGAGACTGGTGTGCAGAATCGGTCGGGGGTCGAGCTCCCGGATCACATCGAGCTCGAACTCGATGCCGTCGCCCACGGCTCGCAGTCGCAGGTCGTACCGACAGTCTTCGTCGAGGAAGGGCGACACGTGCAGTTGCTTGTCGACGCTGCTCGTGAACCACCCGTCGGCGTCGGGTGCCGACCACAGGATGGGTGCACGGTGGCGTTCCTTCCACGGGGTGTTCGTGACCTCCAGCACCGCCGCGATCGGCACGTCCGGGTCGGCGTCCCAAACCACGTACACGGTGATCGGGTTGAACAGCCATCCCCAGCGTCGAACCTGCGTGAGCATCCGCACGTCGCCGAACGGTCTCCTCCCGATCAGCGACTCGACCTCGTCGCGGACGCCGTCGCTGATCGAGCCGACCGGCTCGACCCCGTAGTCGCGACGCCGGAAGCGCGCCGGCGCGGGCCAGACCGTCGACCACAGGGGATGAGCCGCGCACAGCGCATTCGGGTCGTCCGGATCGAGCCAGACATAGCTGACCGGGTAGCGGAACTCGTGGCGCGCGGGCGCGAAACGGCGGTGGAGCACCGACCCGCCGCAGACCGCCGCCTCGCCGGCTCTCACCGCACGGCCTCCGGCACAGCGGCAGTGATCCCTTCGCACACGCGAAGCGCGGACACCATGCCGTCCTCGTGGAACCCGTAGCCCCACCATGCGCCGCAGTAGTGGATCCGGTCGACGCCGTCGATCTCGTCGAAGCGCTGCTGCGCAGCGATCGCGGGACCGTCGAAGACCGGGTGCGAGTAGTCGATCTGCTCGATGACGGTCGCCGGGTCGATGTGGGCGTCACTGTTGAGGCTGACCAGGTACCGGCGCTCCCCTGGCAGGTGCTGCAACTCGGTCATGTCGTACGTGAGCGTGGCGCGGTCCTGGGCGCCGTCGCGTCGGTCGTAGTTCCAGGCCGACCAGGCGCGACGATGGGGTGACAGCAGCGACGTGTCGGTGTGCAAGGTCGCCCGGTTCGGTTGGTACCGCACGGCGCCCAGGATCGACTGCTGCGCAGGTGTCGGTTCGTCGATCATCGCCAGTGTCTGATCGCTGTGCGACGCCATGATCACTCGATCGAACTGCTCGCGACCGTTCGCGGTCACGACGGTCGGCCCGTCGGTCGCACGCTCGACCGAGAGCACCGGTGTCGCCAGTCTGACCGATCCGACGAACCGTGCGGCGATCGCCTCGACGTACGTTCGGCTCCCGCCCGAGATCGAGCGCCACTGTGGGCGATCGCCGACACCGAGGAGACCGTGATGGTCGAGAAATCGGAAGAGGCTGCGGGCCGGGAACGCCCCGAAGGTCGCCGGGTCGGACGACCACACCGACGCACCCATCGGAATCATGTGGAGGTCGACGAACTCGCGCCGGTACCGCCCTGCGGTCAGGAACTCGTCGAGCGTGGTGGTGTCGTCCCCGCCATCGAGGAACCGGTTGGCTGACCGGTAGAACCGGACGATGTCGAACAGCATCCGCCACATCGGCAGGCTGACAATGTTGCGACGATCGGCGAACAGCGTGTTGGGGCTGGTGGCCCGGTACGTGAACCCGTGGGTGGGCGATGTCGGATCGCGATCGGTCACACCGAAGCTCATCTCGGTATCGATCGTCGACACGCCCAACGCGGCGAGGAGCGCAGACAGATTTGGATAATTCCGGTCGTTGTGGACGATGAACCCGGTGTCGACCCCGATCGTTCCGACGGTGGGGTCGACCACGTCGATCGTGTTGGAGTGCCCGCCGAGGCGGGGAGAGGCCTCGAACAGTGTCACGTCATGGTCCGGCCCGAGCACGTGGGCACACGTGAGCCCGGCGATGCCTGACCCGACGACCGCGATCCGTTCCCGCCCCTGCGTCACACCTTCGTCCCGTCCAGGGCACGCTGGAGACCGCTGTCGGCACGTCGGCCGATGCGGTTGAAGATCGGCTTCAGCGCGATGTCGAACACGCCGAGCGGCCCGTTGAGCCTCAGCTCGGCGTCATAGGTCACCCGTGAGCCGGTGCCGTCGTCGACCACGTCGATCCGGTCGAGTGAGGTGAACAGTTTGCTCTCGGCTCGCACGACGACACGACGAGGAGCGTCGTACTCGGTCGTGACGTATCGCAACGTCAAACCAGAACCGGGGGCGTCGACCACCACGTCGAACTCGGCGTCGGGCCCGCCTCCGTCACCGACGACCTGCGTCGCTGACTGCACCCCAGGGTCCCATCCCTCGAAGTTGCGAAGATCGGCCATGAACGCGAACGCCTCGGCAGCGGAACGATCCGTTCGGATGGTGGTGGAGTATCTGGCCATGGGAGCCTCTTCAGTCGGGTTTCGGGTTCAGTCGGGTTTCGGGTTCAGTTCGGGTTTCGAGCCGGGGTTCGGGTTCAGTTCGGGTTTCGAGCCGGGGTTCGGATGCCGGCGGTGGCGCACGGACGCTGTCAGGCGTCGCGCACCGATTGACGTGTCGACACGAGTCGGGGGGTCAGCGCCAAAGGCACCGAGTCGATCGGCGACAATTCATGGATGCCCGGAAGCAGCCGACGCGAAACACGTCCATGCATCAGATTCGGAACGGCCGTCTCCACGGATGGCCGGAGCTCATCGCTGCGCGCCGGTCAGTTCCGGCGGAGGCCGCCGATCAGTCGTCGCAGCGCAGACACGCGCGTCGGTTCGATGTCGTGCTCGTCGGCGGTCGCCGCATCGGCCGCGGTGAGCGTCGGCGGCAGATCCGTGGGGCTGTCCTCGTCGAACACCGACTGGCTCGGTGGACGACGGATCGTCGGCTCCGTTGTCGGGTCGGCGGCCGCATCGTCGCCGGTCGCGCTTCGTCCCGGCACGATCTGGGGAACCGACTCGGGTGTTTGGGACGCCAGCCGCCGTCGAGCCGCGAGCGAGCCGGTCTCGATCGATGCCACGGCGCGTCGCACCGACAGCACCACTTCGTCGGTCACGTCACGTTCGTGCTCGGCAC
Source organism: Ilumatobacteraceae bacterium (assembly GCA_039921745.1). Lineage (GTDB taxonomy): Bacteria > Actinomycetota > Acidimicrobiia > Acidimicrobiales > Ilumatobacteraceae > Ilumatobacter. The sequence goes on from JBDSBE010000091.1 coordinate 47,308, forward strand.
TGCGAACCGCATCACCGGAGACGACCTCCGGCACCGCTGAGAACGACGGTGGGGTCGTCTCCAAATCCCACCGCCCCGTGTCGATGACCGGGTTGGTCGGATCAACGCCGTCATATCCGCCGATCCGGGCGGTCGGGCCGGCACGATCCTGATCTGGATGGGCGTCCCGGTCCGCAGTGTCGGACAGGCCGAACTCCTCGTCGACCGCACCGGACGGCCAGATGATCTCGAATCGGTCGGGCGTCGGAGCCGAACGCACCGGCATGGATGCCGGCACCGCCAACGGATCATCACCCGGTTCGGGGAGTCCCTCGTCGGCGAGTTTGTCGATCCAGTCGGCGTCGATCGATCGAGGTCGGTGCCGCGCAGACGATGCGGGTTCAGCGGTCGGGGAGGCGGCTCGAGCCGAGTCGGAGAACGCGGTGGACCGATCGTCCAGCCACGACGGCTCGTCCCACTCGATCAGACCGTCCGAGAACGTTCGCTCCTCGAACACCGGTGGTGCCTGCTCGACCGGTGCCTGCGTCGACGCCGGTGCAGGGAGCGGGTCTCCAGGCACGAGTTCGTCCTCCGCCGCGGCCCGCTCCCATCGGTGAATCCCGGATTCGTGACGGTGGTACGGGACGGCCTCGACGCCACGGATGTTCTGCCTCGCGAGCCACGTGACGCACGAATCGTTCATCATCTCGGTCGTGACGAGCACGGCCAGACGGTCGACCGAGGGTGCGCGTTCGAACAGACGACCGAGATGCTCGGTGCCACCGATCCGCATCGCGCCCCGCTCGAGCTGGGCAGCGTTGAGCGCGCCGGCGTCGACGAGTCGGGCACCGAGCGACGGATCCGATGGTCGCTCGACCAGGTAGATCTCACCGCGATCGAGATAGGCCCGAACCTCCGGGAACACGTCGAAGACCAGTTCACCGGTGAACCGATTTTCGCGGGCGGCGTCGAGGACCACCCAACCGGGTCGCGGGAAGGTGCCCGACAGCCCGAACAGTTCGGCGGCGGCCTCGCGTTCGAGGGTCATCCGGCGGCCGCTAGCGCAAGGACGCGATCGAGCGGGTCGTGGACCGAAGCGTGCTCGCGCTCCATCCGGTCGAGCACGGAGAGCAGTGCCTCGGTGGTGACCTCACGAGCGGACGGCGACCGGATCAGCTGACACGGCACGGAGGCTTCGCTGGCGAGTGCGCCGAGACGTCGAGCGAGTCGTTTGGCACCTTCACGGTCGTCGCACCGATTCACGGCCACCACCACCGGGACCCGGATGTCGCGGAGCAGCGACCGCATCTCAGCTCCTGCGTCGGCGTGCGTGTGCTCGGCCTCGGCATCGACGACGAAGATCACGGCGTCAACGTCACCTTTCATGATGTCGGTCATGAACCAGAAGCGCCGCTGGCCCGGCGTCCCGAACATCAGGAGCCGGATATCTCCGTCGTCGATCGCGTAGGTGCCGAAGTCCATTGCGACGGTCGTGCGAACCTTGATCGCCGCTTCGCTCCCCGTCGTGTCGACGTCGGTCTCGACGATCGGTGTTTGCGAGATGGCCTGGATCAGGGAGGTCTTACCGGCGGCGAACGGGCCGGTGACCAGGAGTTTGAACACGTGTTCCGTGCGCGCCGTGGCGACTGCGGTCATGTGGTCCCTCCTTCTGATCGGGTCCGGTGGGGGCCCGTCGCCGCCCACCCGATTGTGCATTCTGTGCAAAACGTATCGGCTGCTGCCCACATGGTCTTGAGCCGCATGATGCCGATGATGATCGGTCCGAACCTAGTCGCACGACGCGACACGGCGGAGCCGGCGTCAGGGTTGTCACCCGACCAGTCGTCGCGATCTCCGATTGCCGCTAGCCTCGCTCGACGGAGAGGTGCCCGAGCGGCCAAAGGGACACGCCTCGAAAGCGTGCGACGTGCAAGCGTCCGTGGGTTCAAATCCCACCCTCTCCGCCAGACGACGACCGCCGCGTCGGCCCGCTCGAACCGAGGGGTCAGCCGGCGGTCGTTCCGCGTCCGGTCACGAGCATGCCGTGTCGTCGTCGGGCACGGTGAGATCGATCAGGTACTCGTTGACGACCTCGATCACGCACCGGTTCACGCCATAGCCGGTGTGCTGGTCTGCCTCGACCACGACCAGACGGCCGTTCTCGAGCGCCTCGGCCATGCGTCGCGTCGACGTGAGCGGTGTCGCCGGGTCGCCGGTCGTGCCGATCACGACGATCGGGCCGGCACCGACGCCCGTGATCTCGGCCCGGGGATCGAGCGAATCGGGGAGGAACGTGCACGAGTAACCACCGACCGAACCGGCGGGGACCAGCCGGGGAGCCGCCTGGGTGAATCGAGCCGACTCGGCGTCGATCTCGGCGACGGTCTGGCGTTCGGCGGTGTCGGCGCACGTGATCACTTCGAACGCCTCGACCTCGTTCCCGTAGGTGCCGTCCGGATGGCGTTGATAGTAGGCGTCGGCGAGCGCCAGGAGGCCGGAGCCGTCACCGTCCTGGGCGGCGGCGAGTGACTGTTCGAGGG
>JBDSBE010000092.1:0-8978 GCA_039921745.1 Ilumatobacteraceae bacterium
GAAGGAGATCGCCGAACTCGTCGACAGCCGTGAAACACGGGAACTCGGCGCGGACCTGCGGGGGAGACTTGAAGAGGATCCCCCGATCGGCGGCGCCGAGCATCGACGTGTCGTTGTACGAGTCGCCCGCCGCGACGACCTTGAAGTTGAGGCCGTGGAGCGCCTCGACGGCGCAGCGCTTCTGATCTGGCTGGCGCAGGCGGTAGTCGACGATCCGGTCACCGTCGACGACCAGGCGGTGGCAGAACAGTGTCGGCATCCCGAGGTGCGGCATCAGCGGCGCAGCGAACTGCTCGAACGTGTCGCTGAGCACGATGACCTGCGTGCGGGCGCGGAGTTCGTCGAGGAACGCACGCGCACCCGGGAGCGGTCGGAGCCCGGCAATCACGTCGGCGATCACCGGCATGGTGAGTTCGTGTTCGTCGAGCACCGCGAGCCGGTACCGCATCAGCGCGTCGTAATCGGGCTCGTCCCTGGTCGTGCGCAGGAGTGCCTCGACGCCCGTCCGCTCGGCAATGGCGATCCAGATCTCCGGCACGAGCACGCCCTCCATGTCGAGCGTCACGACGGTCTGGCGCGTGTCGACGGACATCGCGACAGTCTGGACGCAACGGTTGGTATCCGACACCATCCGTGCGGGTCAGGACGACTCGGACCGGGTGGCGGTGCCGATCGGCTCCGACGACCGGACGTATCCCAGGAGGGGTGTGGCCCGCACCCGCGCCTGCGCGCCCTGCGGTGCCGCGTTCCGCTCGTTGGCGAGCCAAGCCGTGACCAGGGGGCGCCTGCCGTCGTCGATCGCGAGATACGTGGAGAACCGATCGCGCTCGGCGAACGGCTTGACGACGTTCGCAAGCAAGGGATGCACGACCTCGGTCGGTCGGCGGGCCCGGACGATCGCACCGACGCGTTCGCGAGTGGCGATCGAGTCGACCGCCCCCGCCACGATCGCCCACACGCCCCACAGCAGCGGGAACCAGCACAGCACGGCCAACACGCTCGCGATCTTCTCGATTAGGTCGATCTGGCCCGGAACCCGATCGATGACCGATTGCAACGATTCGCCGTCGGCGATCCGTTCGAGGAAACCCTGCAGCCAGCGAAACACGAAGAACAGCACGACGCCCGCGATGCCCACGCGGACCGGGTGCTGGCCGTAGCCGGGCCTGACGGGATACCGCACGGCGACCACGTGCGGTCTGCCGCCCGCCTCCGACCACGCTCGACGGTGGTCTTCGGGAGCGGCTGGCAACTGTTCGAGCACCTGGTCGGACACGCCCATCACCGCCGCGTGGGCGAGCGCGATCTGCTGTGCCGGCGACCCCAGCACACTCGCCCGTTCCGGAATTCGTTCTCGGAGCCGTCGCCGATGTCCCATCCACTCGGCGGTGCGTTGGAGCCCACGGTCAGTCGGGCTCTGCGACGAGCCCAGCGCCCGCTCGATCGTGCGCCACACCAGCATCCCGATCCCGGCCAGTGCGACGAACCAGAGCGTCCGTGACTTCCACGAGTCGGCGATTGCGACCTCGTCGCCGCTGCGCACGGCGATCCACAGCGCGATCAGGCCGATCGCGGCGCACGCGCCGATGGGCGCCAGGTCGATCGGGGTGTAGCGACGGGTCGAGTACCCGAGCGTCTGCGACGTGTCGGCGACGGAACGCCGGAACCGCATCCACCAGCTCCGATCGAGGCGGTGGTGCGACGCAGCGAGTGTGCCCGCTGAGGTGACGTCGTTGAATGCGCGCCCGGCGAGGTGGTTGAGGACCTGCTGCTCGAAGGGCCGCAAGGTGTCGCCGACCTGGGCGGACCCGCGCGTGATGACGACGAGTTCGCCGTCGACGGTGGTCAGACGGATCCAGCCGCGCGCGGCGAGGTCCAGCGCGGTGGCGGTGACGGCGCTGCGGGGGACGTCATAGTCGTTGGTGAGCAGGGCGACGACGGCGGGAGGTTCGAGTTCGCCACCTTCGGGAGCGGTGGGACGTCGGGTGCCGATCGGCTCGAGCAGTGCGGGGCGCTTCGACCAGTAGAACCAGACGTGGAGTGCCCAGCCGAGGACTCCGACGAGGATTGCGATGGTCAACGTGCCGGTACTCGGACGGTCGAGGATCGCGGCGAAGCCTGTGTGACTCACCGTGGCCGAGGGCATGGCCTCATGATGGCATGTCGTGTCGAACCGAGATTGCACTCGTGCGCGGCGACCGGTCGAATCACCCGTTCGTGTCCTCGGTGCCGACCGGGCCGGCTGTCGGGCCGGCTGTCGGGCTCTCGGGCGCGGCCCGCATCCAGACGGTCCGCTGCGGGAAGGGGATCTCGACGTTGGCCGCGTCGAAGACCTGTTTGATGTGTTGGCGGATCGCTCGCTGGAGTGCCCACTGGGAACCCGGTGTGACCTTGACGGTGAGCCGGATCGAGATCCCGTCGGCGGCGAGGGCCTCGACGCCGAGCACCGTGGGTGGCTCGAGGACGACGTCGGCGAACTCGTCGAGCTCGCAGACTTCGGTCGCCGCCTGTTCGAGCAGACGGCGCGCCCGTTCGAGGTCGGTGTCGTACGCGACGTCGATGTCGATCAGCGCCACCGACCACAGCTGACTGCGGTTGCCGACCCGTTGCACCACGCCGTTGGGGACGTGCCAGACGGTCCCGTCGACCGATCGGACCACCGTCGTGCGCAGTGAGATCTCCTCGACGACGCCACTGGCCTCGCCGAGGTCGACCACGTCGCCGATTCCGTACTGGTCCTCGATCAGCATGAACAGGCCGGCGATGCAATCCTTGACGAGGCTCTGGGCACCGAAACCGAGCGCCACGCCGGCGACGCCGGCGCCAGCGATCAGCGGCCCGAGTTCGATGCCGACGATGCCGAGCACGGTCAGGAGCGCGATCACCCAGATCGCAACGACCGTCGTGCTGGTCAGCACGATCGAGATCGAGTTCGCACGTCCGGCGCGGCGGGGGTCGTGTTCGATCGGAGCGAGGGCGCCCGGCAGTTCGATCCCGAATCGTCCGAGGCGGTCGGCCGACGATTGGTTCGGGGCGACCACACGCGTCACGAAGCTACGGACCCACCGGCGGGCGAGCCGAACGAGCACCCACGCCAGGGCGAGCACGACCAGAATCTGGAGTGGCTTCTGCAGGAACCAGTCGGTGAGATTGGCCACCGCCTCGTTCCCGTCGGTCAGGTCGTAGGCGAGACGACATGGTGTGCCGCTCTCCTCCCAGCACGGCGTCGAAGCGCTCAAGACGTCCACGGGATTCGACCGTAGCGGCGGTGGTGGGCGGACCCGGGACTTTGTCGACGCCGCGCCGGACCGGACAGGACGGAATCTCGCCGTCCGCTGACAGCGATCGGCCGTCGGGTCGTACACTGCCCCCACGTGTGGCGACGACGGATGATGCGGGCACTCCGGCCCGATTCATTCGAGGTGAGGCGTGACGAACTCCGTCATCTGGTGCGGCGATCGCGCGAAGTCGTCCTGCTCGCAGCCGTCACGGGGATCGTGACCGGTCTGCTCGTGCGAGGCTTCGAGTGGGTCGTCGACGATCTGTACGAACGGGTCCTCGAAGCGCCGCTGTGGCTGACCGCGATCTCGCCGGCGATCGGCCTCATGGTCGCTGCATTGATCTTGAAGCTGGCCGGTGGGGCGTCACCGTCGACGTCCGACGAGTACCTCCGGGCCTTCCACGATCCGGCATACCAACTCCGACCCCGTTACCTGGGTGCGCGAATCGCGGCTGCGATCGCCACGCTCGGGTCCGGTGGCGCGCTCGGCCTCGAAGGGCCGTCGCTATACGGCGGCTCCGCATTGGGGTCGATGATCCAGCGCCGTCTGCCGGCCCCGTTCCGGGGCAGCGATCACCGAACGCTGCTCGTCGCAGGCGCCGCAGCCGGGGTTGCGGCGATCTTCAAGGCGCCGGCGACGGGAGCGATCTTCGCGCTCGAAGTCCCGTACCGCGACGACCTGGCGCGTCGCATGCTGCTGCCCGCCCTCGTTGCGAGCGCGTCCGGCTACCTGACGTTCGTCACGCTCAGCGACACCACGCCGCTGCTCGGTGTCGGCGAGTTCAGCATCCCGCAGTTCGAACTGATCGACCTGCTCGGCGCATTGCTGGTGGGCGCGACCTGTGCCATCGGTGCCCGCGCGTTCTCGAAGTTGATGCGGGTCGCGAAAGGGTTCTCGCTGCGGGCGCTGCCGTTGCGACTGGCCGTGAGTTCGACCTCGCTGGTGGGGTTGTTCTTCCTGTCGCGTGAGCTGACCGGTCTCCCGCTCAGCTTGGGCGCCGGTTACAGCGTGTTCCGCGACTGGTTGTTCGTCGAGCTCGACATCCCCGTCCTCCTGCTGTTCGCGATCTTCATGATCCGATGTCTGGCGTCGGCGATGACGACGGCGGGGAGCGGGGTCGGCGGCGTGTTCGTGCCGCTCGTCGTCGGCGGGGGCCTCGTCGGACGTGGCGTCGGTGAGCTGATCCACGGGCAGCGCGCGTCGCTGTACACGCTGCTCGGTATCGCAGCGTTCCTCGGCGCCGGGTACCGCGTCCCGCTCGCGGCAGTCATGTTCGTTGCGGAAACGACGGGGAAACCGAACTTCGTCGTCCCTGCGCTGTTTGCGTCGGTCGCCGCCGAACTCGTGATGGGGGAGCAGTCCATCACGGTCTTCCAACGCCGTCCCGGCCAGGACTGACTGCAACACTCGGCGGATGGCCGACATCGACCAGCTCATTGTTCGCGCCGAACTGCAGGGCACCGTCGTGTCGATCGACGTCGAGGTCGGAACGGTCGTCCGCGCCGGATCGGTGCTCGGCCTCGTCGAGTCGATGAAGCTGCATCACGAGATCGTCGCGAACGGGCCGGCGACCGTCACTGCGGTGCTGGTTGGCGCAGGTGCCACCGTGCGCCCCGGTGACGCCCTCGTCGAACTCGGGCCGGTGGCCGAGGGCGCCGAGGCGATCGAGACGACGGAGCAGTCCGGTGGCCCGATCGGTCTCGACCGTGACGACCTGCGGGCCGTGATCGACCGTCACCGGCTCGGGCTCGACGAGGCCCGACCCGACGCAGTCCGGCGCCGTCGCGACCGGGGTCGCCGGACCGCCCGGGAGAACGTCGCCGACCTGGTCGACGAGGGATCGTTCGTGGAGTACGGGCCGGTGGTCATCGCCGCCCAGGCGAAGCGGCGCGACCATGACGATCTGATCACGCGAACCCCAGCCGACGGCTTGATCGGCGGCGTCGGGACCGTCAACGGCGACCTGTTCGACGGGCGCGCCGCCAAAGCGGTTGCGATGTCGTACGACTACACCGTGCTGGCCGGCACGCAAGGCCATCGCAACCATCGCAAGAAGGACCGGTTGTTCGAAGTGGCCGCCCAGCTGCGACTCCCGGTGGTGTTCTTCACGGAAGGGGGTGGCGGACGTCCGGGCGATACCGACACCGGCGGTGTGACCGGGCTCGACTGCCTCGCGTTCCTGTGGTTCGCGCAGCTGTCCGGCACCGTGCCACTCGTGGGCGTGAACGCTGGGTACTGCTTCGCGGGCAACGCAGCGATCCTCGGATGCTGTGACGTCGTCATTGCAACCGAGGACTCGAACATCGGCATGGGTGGGCCCGCGATGATCGAAGGCGGCGGGCTCGGCGTCTACTCGCCGCAGGAGATCGGTCCGATGTCGGTCCAGCGCAGCAGCGGCGTCGTCGACATCGTCGCGCTTGACGAGGCGCATGCGACGGCGCTCGCGAAACAGTATCTCTCGTACTTCCAGGGGGCGGTGGCCGACTGGAATTGTGTCGACCAGGACGAGCTCCGCGACGTCGTCCCACTCGACCGGCTCCGCGGTTACGACGTGCGCGCGGCGATCGAGCGCCTGTTCGACACCGGCTCGCTCCTGGAGATCCGGCGCGAGTTCGGCGTCGGGATGATCACCGCCCTCGCCCGGATCGAAGGACGGGCGGTCGGTGTGATCGCCAACAACCCGGCGCACCTCGCGGGCGCGATCGACAGCGATGGAGCGGACAAGGCGGCCCGTTTCATGCAGCTGTGCGACGCGCACGGCCTTGCGATCGTCACGCTCGTCGACACGCCGGGGATGATGGTCGGGCCCGAGGTCGAGGCCACCGCGCTCGTCAGGCACTGCAGCCGCCTGTTCGTCACCGGGGCGAACGTGTCGGTCCCGATGGTGTCGGTCGTGCTTCGCAAGTCGTACGGATTGGGGGCGCAGGCGATGATGGGTGGTTCGACGAGGGCGCCGCTCGCGTGCATCGCCTGGCCGACAGGAGAGTTCGGCGGGATGGGCCTCGAGGGCGCGGCCGAGCTCGGCTACCGCAAGGAACTGGACGCCTGCACCACCGACGCCGAACGGGCGGCACTGTTCGGCCGACTCGTCGACACGCTCTACGAGCGGGGCAAGGCGCTGAGCATCGCCGAATACTTCGAGATCGACGACGTCATCGATCCCGCCGACACCCGGCGCTGGATCGCCACGCTGCTCGACGCCGCACCAGTGCGCCCGCCGGATCTCCAGGTGCGCCCGAACATCGACACGTGGTGACCCGGCGTCCGATGGCGCCGCTACGGTCGAGCCATGGACGAGCGGACACCCGGCGCGCAACCCGACGAGGCGTGCCGATCGTGCGGCACCTCGCCCGCACCGGTCCACGACACGGCCGATGGTCGGGTCCGCCTGTGCGGCGCATGCGCCGCGACGCACGACATCGGTTGCCCCTGACCCCGCTCCGACATCGGTCGCGGTCGATGCGCCGTGCCGTCGGTCAGGTACCGAGCACCTGATCGAAGATGTAGTTCGACTGTTTGACGTCGCCCATCGTCGCGCTGGAGGCGATCGAGTACCGGTGCCCGGGGTAGAGCACGATGTCGTCGTCGACCTTCGCGAGGCGTTTCAGGCTCTCGATCATCAACGCATGGTCGCTCCCCGGGAGGTCGGTTCTCCCGCAGCCGTCGAGGAAGAGCGTGTCCCCGGACACGAGCTTGCCGTCGACGAGGAAGCACTGGCTCCCGGGGGTGTGGCCGGGTGTGTGCAGGAGCTGGATGTCGATCTCACCGACGGTGACGACGTCAGCGGAGTCGTGGGCCACGAGGTCGGCCTCCGACACCCCGGTCGTGCGGGCGACCCACGGGACTTCGTCCCGCTGTACGTGGATCGGGCACGAGACACGACCGAGCAGCCCGGGGAGCCCGGCGATGTCGTGGCCCATCATCGAGCCGCCCACGTGGTCGGGGTGATAGTGCGTCGCGAGGACCCCCGTGACGGTCATGCCGTCTGCTTCGACTGCGTCCACCAGGCCCTCCGGGTCGTATGCCGGGTCGACGAGGACGCACTCGCCGGTCTGGCGATCGCCGATCGCGTAGACGAAGTTCACCATCTGCGTGGCGATCTGATCGCCGACCGCGAAATCACGGCCTGACAGGAGCTGACGGAAGTACAGACGGTCGTCGGTGGGCGCAGCCATGGCGCAAGCGTACGCTTCGCCACCATGCGCGGACCATCGGATGATCTGGTATCGCTCGTCGCCGGGCAGACGATCGTGTACGGCGGGAACCGTGTGACGTCGGTGAGCGACGAACTCGCAGCTGCCTTCTCGCCCGGCGACCGCGTGCTGATCGATCCGACCAGCGGTGAGCTGCTCCACGTCCCGCTGGCCGATCACGAGCGTGCTGCCGACGCCGTTCGCCGCGCGCTCGGTGCGTTCGCTGCCCTGGGCCGGTGCACCGACGACCAGATCACGGCATTCTTCGCAGCGTTCGCGGACCGGCTGGCCGATGACGAGCGGTTCGCGGCGATTCGGGAGGCGAACGCGGCCGATGTCCAGCGGGCGGCCGAGCGGGGCCGATCGACGACGCGGCTGCACCTGTCGGGTTCGATGCGAGCGGAGATGATCGCCGGTCTCCGGACCTGGGCAGACGCTGCAGCCGATCGCGATCGACTCGAACGGACGATCGACCACGACGGCTGGTCGGTCGAGGCTCGACGCGCGCCCTTGGGCGTCGTGGGGTTCGTGTTCGAAGGGCGTCCCAACGTGTTTGCCGACGCCGCAGGAGTCGTGCGCACGGGCAACACCGTGGTGTTCCGCATCGGCTCGGATGCCCTCGCCACAGCGCAGGCGATCGTCGAGCACGCACTCGATCCGGCGTTGGCCGCATCCGGTCTGCCGGCGGGAGCCGTCGGGCTCGTCGAATCAGCTGCGCACGCAGCCGGCTGGGCCCTGTTCTCCGACGCCCGCCTGTCGCTGGCGGTCGCACGTGGTTCCGGGCCTGCTGTCGCCCAACTCGGCGCAGTTGCGCGCCAAGCCGGTGTGCCGGTCAGCCTGCACGGGACCGGCGGGGCCTGGGTCGTGGCCGCTGCCGACGCCGACACCGACCGCTTCGAGCGGACGGTCACGAACTCCCTCGATCGCAAGGTGTGCAACACCCTGAACGTGTGCTGCATCGTGCGTCAACGGGCGCGGGAGTTGGTGCCGGCGTTCCTCGCAGCTGCGGACCGGGCGGGCGCGCATCGCGCAGCCCGGTTCCACGCGACCGACACCGCGCTCGAGTTCGTTGCCGCCGAGCGCCTGACCCGTCGAATCAGTGTCGCTCGGGCCGACGGCGACCACGACGAGCCGTCGGTGACCGAGATCGGTCTCGAACGGCTCGGACACGAGTGGGAGTGGGAGGGTTCGCCCGAGGTCACCCTTCACGTGGTGGAGACCGTCGACGAGGCCGTTCGGCTCTTCAACCTCCACAGCCCCCGGTTCGTGGCCTCGCTGGTGAGCGAGTCGGCGGACGCGCACGACGAGTTCTTCGGTTCGATCGACGCCCCGTTCGTGGGCGACGGTTTCACGCGGTGGGTCGACGGCCAGTACGCCCTCGATGCCCCCGAACTCGGACTGTCGAACTGGGAGGGCGGCCGGTTGCTGGGCCGGGGCGGGATCCTGTCCGGCGACTCGGTTCACACGATCCGGTACCGGGCCAGGGTCGGCGACCCTGACCTGC
>JBDSBE010000093.1:0-21026 GCA_039921745.1 Ilumatobacteraceae bacterium
CCACCCCAACCCCCGATCTCGTGAGGATCTTGCGTGTTCTGTGCGCAAGATCCTCACGAGATCGGGGGTTGGGGTGGTGGGGGGTGGGGGAAACCTCGGCGGAAAGGGAGGGCAAGGCGTTCCTCGGTGAAACCGAGCGATTCGTACAGCTCACGCGCGCCGACGATGTCGTCGCGGACGGTCAGGTGGACCGGGTCGGCATCGATCGCGAGGAGCGCGGCAACGCCGGCGCGCACGAGCGCTCGACCGAGCCCTCGCCGCCGTTCGCTCGGACGCACGCCGACGAAATCGATGTAACCGGATCCGTCCGGTTGACGCTCGACGGCGACGTAGCCGGTCACCCTTCCGTCCGAGACACTGACGAGGCGCGGGTGTCGGTCGTCGTGGTGTCCGACGAGTTGGCGCCCGAGGGTGTGCGTGCCGGGGAACAGTTCGTCGTGGAGCGCCGCGACCTCGTCGCCGTCGCCGTCGACCATCCTGCGAACCGGTACCACCCCCTCGTCCGGATCGAGCGTGCGGTCGAGCGTCAGCACCCACGAGCCCGTCGCCGGCACGAATCCCGCATCCGTCGCCCACGCCTCGAAGCCGTCGAATCGGCCGTCGACCGCCAATTCCTCGTGACCGACGCCGGCCGCCAGTCTCCGTCGGCCCTCGGCCAGCAACTCGGTGGCCAACGGCTGCCAGACCTGGTCGCACACGAACGGGCCGATCCACCACACACCGCCGATCTCGTCGTCGACGTCTCCGACCAGCCATCCTGCGATCGTCTCGTTGCCGGGTGTGTCGTCACTGAGCGCGACGACCGACGCCGATTGCAAGTTCAACTCGCTGAGCTCCGCTTCGATCCCGGCGCCCTCGGTGGCCAGGTAAACGACATGCCGATCGGGTCGGGCTTGCAGCGGAGCGGCCAGTTCCGCCATCGATGCCAGATCGGCGGCCTCGGCCGAGCGGAACCTCATGCGGTCAGTGTCGCGCAACGGCACCGACGGCGAGCACCAACTTTCGCACCGGTGCCACCGTCGCGCGATGCGTGAAGACATCGTGATCGTTGGCTTCGATCTCGTCGAGGATCCGCTCGTACAGCGCACTCGCCGTGCGAACACATCGCGACGCCCGCGTCGGCAGGAGTGCGACCCCTGGCTCGGCCGCTCGATACAGGCCCCGGCATCGGCCGATCTCGAAGCGCATCAGGTCGCGGAACGACGGTGTCACCTTCCGAGCGGACAGGTCGACACCGAACTCCGCCAGATCGGCCTGAGGGAGGTATTGCCGACCACGGTCGAGATCTTCACCGATATCGCGGAGGAAGTTGGTGAGCTGGAAGGCGAACCCGAGCGCTCGTGCCGGCGCCAGCGCGGCAGCGACGTCGCGCGGTTCGAGGATCGGCAGCATCATCTCGCCGATCACCGCCGCTGATCCGTCCATGTAGCCGAACAGATCGTCCCACGTCGCGTACTGCCGCACCGTCAGGTCCATCTCCATCGAGTGGAAGAACCGGTCGAACGCACCGCTCGGGATCGCGAGCGTCGTGGCGGTGTTGGCGACTGCGGCGATCACGGGCGTCGGCGCCTCACCGCCCTCCATCGCCTGCGACACCAGTCGCCGGAACTCCGTCAGCGTCTCAGCCGGGTCACGATCAGGCGCATCGACGATGTCATCGGCGACACGCGCGAACGCGTACAGCGCATAGACGTGCGGGCGACGGTCTGCTGGGAGGAGGAGCGTGGCAAGGGAAAAGCTCGACGAATACCGACGTGCGATCCGTCGGCATTCTCGGTACGCGTCGGTCAGCCCGCCAGGGATCGATCCCATGCCCGACCGATCGGGGGATGCGTCACCCACTCCCGTCACCACTTGATCGTCGACGTGCTCCGCTCGTACTCGCGCACGCGTTGCGCGGCGAGCTTGCCCGAGAGCAGGACCATGGGCACACCGACGCCCGGCACCGTGGACGAGCCGGTGAAGAACAGCCCGGGGACGCGGGCGTCACGATTGTTGGGACGCAGTGGACCTGTCTGGCGCCAGGTGTGCGCGAGTGCAAAGGGTGTGCCGCGATCGAGGCCCATCGCCTCCCACCCGAGCGGGTCGATCGTGCGCTCGACCGCAACGTCGTCGACGGCGTATCCCGCGGCCTCGACCCGACGCGTGAGGTCGCCGACGATCCGTTCGCCGTCGCGCAACCAGTCGACCTTTCCGTCCAGATTGGGGACCGGCTCGAGCGCAAACAGCGTCGACCCCCCGCTCGGTGCGAGGGTTGGATCATTGACCGACGGCGCGCTGACGAACATCGACGGGTCGGTCATCCGACGCCCACGTTTGATGACCTGTTCGAACGATGATGCCCACGCCTCACCGAAGTGAAGATTGTGGTGCTCGACCTCCACGGGCTGGGCGCGCCGCACACCGGCCGACCACAGCACGCATGACGGCGAGAACCGCCCGCGACGAGCGACCCGAGGTGCATCGACGCCGCCGAGGAGCGTCCGGTAGGCGACGGGGAGATCCGCGTTGCACACCACCGCGTCGGCGAGCAGCCGGTCACCGTCGGACAGTTCGACGCCGGTGGCGGCACCTGCGCCACTTCGCAGGACGCGCGTCACGGACGCTTTGTACCGGATCGTCGCACCCGCCTCGCCGACCGCTCTCGCCAACCCGACCGCAGCGGCATTCACGCCGCCCCGCACTGCGAATACGCCCGAAACCGCGTCCATGTAGGTGATGACGGAGTACAGCGCCAGCGCCCTCTGCGGCGCAACACCGGCGTACATCGACTGGAAGCTGAACACCCGCTGCAGTCGTTCGTCGTGGAAGAACGACGCCACCCTCGTGTCGAGTCGTCGGAGGCCGCCGCTGCGCACCAGTTCAGCAGCTGCGCGCCATGGGCGCAGGACGTCGGTCACCGAGTCGTAATTCGTGTCGATGAAGTTCGGCATCTCGATCTCGTACAACTCGGTGATCCAGTCGCAGAACTCGTTGAAGACGCCGGCCTCGCGCCGGCCGGCGAACTCGATGATCTCCTCGGTCATCGCTTCGCGTCCGCGCCGGACGCGCAACGTCGACCCGTCGGCGAAGACGGCTCGGTACAGCGGATCGATCGGATCGATGTCGACGAAGTCGCTTCGGCTGCGTCCGGCAGCCTCGAATGCTTCGTCGAGCAGCTGCGGCATCGTGAACACCGTCGGGCCGAGATCGAGGGTGAACCCAGCCTCGCGCAGTACGGCAGCCCGTCCACCAGGCCCAGCCGCCCGTTCCACGATCGTCACGTCGTCACCACGGCCGACGAGATGAGCAGCCGCCGACAGCCCACCGAGACCGGCCCCGATCACGACGACGCGCACGGGTCAGGACTCTCGTCGGCCGACGTAGAGCGCGAGCGCGATCAGTTCGTCGCGTGGGAGCTCGTCGATGTCGACGTGCTCGATCGCCGCGATCGCGGCGTTCGTGCGGCTGACGATGGTCCGTTCCAGATCGTCGAGCGCACCGGTGTCGACGATCACCTGCTGGATGCCCGCGACGTCGTCGTCGGTCAGGCCCGGGCTCCCGACCCGTCGCAGCAGCGTCTGCTGGGCAGCGTCGGCGGCTGCGAGCGCACGGGCGAGGAGAGGTGTGGGCTTGCCTTCCCGGAGGTCGCCGCCGACCGGCTTGCCGGTCGCGTCGGTGTCGCCGAATGCGCCCATCACGTCGTCGCGCATCTGGAACGCGTCACCCAGTGGCAGACCGTACGCACTGAACACCGGGCCGAGGGCCTCCAACCGAGGAGGCGACGCCAGCGCGACACCGAGATGCAGGGGGCGCTCGATCGTGTACTTCCCTGATTTGTACCGACAGATCCGCTCGGCCTGGGCCACGTTGCGAACACCGCGGACCGAGCCGAGGATGTCGAGCACCTGGCCGACGTTCAGTTCGATCCGCAACTCGTTCCAGATCGTCCAAGCGGTCGGGTTCGCCTCGGCGAGCAGGCGGTCGGCGTACACGAACGCCAGATCGCCGATCAGGATTGCGACGCCCTCGCCGAATCGGCGTGATTCGCCGGCCCAACCAGCCTCGGCGTGTCGGGCCGCGTACACCGTGTGCGTGGTCGGTTGGCCGCGGCGGCTGGCAGCGTCGTCCATCACGTCGTCGTGGAACAGCGCAAACGCGTGCATCAACTCGAAGGCCGCACCCGCGTCGACCACGATCGATTCGTCCGGGTCTCCTCCGGCGGCGACGAAGCCCCAGTGACAGAACGCCGGACGCAACCGCTTGCCCCCACTCATCACCAGCCGCCGGATCTCCGCCATCGGTGCCCGCAGGTCACCATCGAGCTCCGTCCATCGGTCGAGCTCCGGCGTGAGGACCTCGTCGAGACGCTCGGCCACCCGATCGGCGATCAGCCGCAGACTGGTCGGGGCGGCGGCGGACACGACGTGAGGTTACTGGCGGCGACGCAGACCCCTCCGCTGGCGGCAGCTCGACTGCGCCCGGTCGCTGCGGTCAGCCCGGTGCGTCGTCGTCGGCCCCATCGAGGTCGGCGATCACCTCGTCGATGCGAAGCCGAGCGTTGCCGATGCGATCGCGGCAGAGCGCGATCAGATCGGCGGCCCGTGCGACCCGATCGGCGAGGCGGTCGACGTCGACGTCACTTCCCTCCAGCTCACGCAGGATCACATCGAGTTCGCCCAGTGCATCGGCATACCCGACCTGTTGATTCAATTGATCGTCAGTGTCGTTGGTCATGTGGGCTCGATTCGGCTCGTGAGGGTACCGTCGGCGACGCGTGTCGTGATCAGATCAGCGGCGTCGACGTCGTGAATCGACCGCACGACGGATCCGTCGGCGGCCCGAGTGATGCTCCATCCACGACGGAGCAGGTTGACGGGATCCAGGAGCGCGACCCGGGACTCGATCTCGTCGAGCACACGGGCGCGGGCGTCGAGCGCGGCGGGCACCCGCGCGATGATGCGCGCTGAGGCCCGCTCGAGATGGGCGTCGGCGCTGCGCAGCTGCTGGGTCGGTGCCAGCACGAGACGCGCCTGGCGCGTCGAGAGGCGCTCGTCGGCGCGTTCGACGGCGGCGTGCGTCCGACGCGCAACCCGATGAGCGCGGTCGGACAGTCGACCGTGCGCGTCGACCAGACTGCGCTCCGAGTGGCCGACGATCGCCCGCCAGGCTGTCTCCGCCCGGTCGCGGTACGCCGTGACGCGTTCGATCAGCGCACCGGCGCAGGCCGTGGGCGTCTTGAGCGAGGTGTGGGCGACGTCGTCGGCGACGCTGCGGTCGACCTCGTGGCCGAGACCGGTCAGGACCGGGATCGAGCTGATCGCGATCGCCATCGCGATCGGCTCGACATCGAACGTGGCCAGTTCGTTGCGAGCGCCACCCCCACGAATCACCACGACGCAGTCAAGGTCGCGGCGAGCCGACAGTGTGCGAATGGCGGCCGCCACCGACTCGGCGGCCCACTCGCCCTGCACGCGTGTGTCGCAGACCGCCAGATGGAATCCGAGTTCGCTGCGACTCAATTCGTCACGGAAGTCGTGCCACGCAGCCGTCCCGACGCTGGCGACGACGCCGACCCGGAGCGGCACAGGTGACAGCTGGTGTCGGCGATTCGCGTCGAACAGCCCCGTCGCCACGAGGCGGCGCACGACCTGATCGCGTGCTTGGGACAGCTCGCCGAGCGTGAAGCGCGGATCGATGCCCGCCATCTTGAGCCCGAGCCGGCCGTTGGGCGCGTAGTAGTCGAGATGACCGAAGATCCGGACCTTCATCCCGTTCGCGAGTTCGAGCCGGCTCTTCTTGAGCAGCGGCGTCAGGTTGCGCTTCATCGGTGCGAACAGCGAAACGTTCATCACCGCTTTGCCGCTGTCGCCGTGTTCGACCAGCGCGAAGTAGGTGTGTGGCCCGCTGTTGCGGAGCCCGTCGATCTCGCCTCGGACCCACACCCCGTCCGTGAAACCGCGCCGGAGGTTGTCGTTGATTGCCTCGGCCAGCTCACCGACGGTGTACGTCGGATTGGCCGGGTCGTCGTGCGCTTCGTCACCGAAGTCGAATGCCGGCTGGCTCACGCCGGTGTCACCGCCATCGCTGCAGCATAGAGCTCGTTCCGATCAGCTGGTTCACCCCCGGTGGGGCGAACAGGTGCGTGCGTGCAGAAGTCGGCGTCAGGCCCCGAGACGACGCACGTTGGCAGGCGTCGCGTCGTCGAGTTCGCCGTCGTCCAGCGCAGCGAAGAGTTCCCCGTCGATGGGTAGGTTGCGCTCCCGACGGACCGCGTCGAGTTGCTGCAGCGGCTTCTCGAGCTGGCGTTTGCGGGTGCCGGCCAACTCGTCGAACTGCCGATCGAGACGATCGAAGCTCGCCTTCACCTTGTCGACCTGGTCACTGTACTTCTGCCACTGATTCCCGAACTTGCCGATCAGGGCCAGGATCTGGTCGCTCGTCTGCTCGATCACGAAGTTGTCGTACGCCTGACGGATCACGCCGAGGAATGCGAACAGCGTCAGCGGCGAACACATGACGACCCGCTGATTCATCGCGTCGTCGATCAAGCCGGGGTCGCCCTCGTGGATGAACCCCGTCAGCTGCTCGTTCGGGAGGAACAGCAGCACATAGTCGACCGACTCGCGGGCCGACTCGCGGGCGTAGTCGCGCTTGGCGAGTTCTTTGACACGGGCCCGCACGTCACGGATGAACGCCGCTCGATGCGCCTGACGTTCGGCGTCGTTGCCGGCATCGAGATAGCGCAGATACCCGGCCATCGGAAACTTGACGTCCATGTAGAGCTCGTGGCCCTTCGGCAGCGGGAACGTGAAGTCGGGCCGGCCGGCGGCACCGTCGAGCTGCGTCTGCTTCACGTAGTTGACGTTTTCGACGAACCCGGCCAGGCGCAGGACGTCTTCGGCCATCCGCTCGCCCCACTGACCGCGGGCCGTCGGGCTGACCATTGCTTCCCGCAGGGCGCTCGCCGACTCCGACAGCGTCTGGGTGATCTCGGCGTGGGTGCGCAGCGACTGATCGACCTGACCGAATTTCTGAGCGCTGGTCTCGGCGAGTGACGACACCATCGAGCCGAGCTTCGACAGTTCGTTGCGCATCTCGGTCTGCACCTGATCGAGCCGGCTGTCGATGACGTCTTTCTTGGCCGTCAACTCCGCCGACGACTCTTCGCGGGCCTGCTGGGCCGCCGAACCGAGCTGTTCGCGCTGGAGGACCGCGGCCTGGGTGAGTGCCGCGTGCACGGCGGCGTCACGGTCGGCGGTGGTCTGGACCCGCATCTCGGCCAGTGCTGCGGTCAAGGCCTCGTGGACGATCTCACCGACCGGGACCTCCGGCTCGAACCGCTCGGGTGCGAACGCCGGCGTGGTCTCGACGATCGGCGCCGCCTCGTAGCGACGCCGGGTCATCTCGATGGCAGCCAGCGCAGCGGCGGCTCCGACCACCACCACGAGAACGACGACCATCACGATGTCCATGTGCCCCATGATGACCACAGGGTGTGACATGGTTCGCGGACCCCCGGTCACCAGGGATGACGCGAGCGCCCTCGCTCGAGTCAGGCCCAGGGACGATCGGCGGGCGCGCGTCGATCACGATGCCACCAGCGACCGCTGAACCGCCACGTGGGGGAACCCTGGCGCTCGTGCAGCTGCACCGTCGGCGGCTTCGGCCACAGCGCCTCGATCGCCGTGACGATCGCCGCGGCCTCGTCATCGGTCGGTACGGGTGAGATGTCGGTGCGGCCCACGGCGACGACGCTAGTCCACGGCGAACGTCGACCTCCCCGCTGGGGTCGCCGGGCCGGGCCTCTGCTTACATCGCGTCGTGGACCTGTTCGACACCGAATCCATCCTCGACGCCGACCCCGACGGGATGACGATCCTGCACGACCGTGAATATCGTGTTCGGGCTTACCGCAAGGCCGACGACCGGATCGTCATCCGGGGCGCCGTGCGCGATCAGAAGCCACCGGGCCTGTATCTCGCGGACGACCCGGAACCGCTCACGATCCACCACATGCAGATCGACATCGAGGTCGCGTTCCCGAGCCTCGAGATCGTCGATGCCGGGGTGCTGTTCGAGACGCACCCCATGGTCGGCTGCCCGACGATCACCGAGCACTACCGGCACCTGATCGGACTGTCGATCGCCCGCGGTTTCACCCATCGGGTTCGCGAGTTGTTCGGCGGCCCACGCGGATGCACCCACACGACGGCGCTCCTGCAGGCGATGGCACCGGTTGCGATGCAGTGCTTCTGGTCGATGCGTGCCGCCGGGGCGCGAGCTCGCGGCGACGAGGGAGGCGTCACACCGCGTGGTGACGATCAGAGCTGGCGGATGAACATCAACACCTGCCACATGTGGGCCGAGGACGGCGACCACGTCGCCGAACTGGATGCGGGTCAGGGGTTCGGCGTCCCCGTGTTCCTCGTCGAGCGACTCGACAAGCTGGGCATCGACCCCGCCGTCTGGACCGCCTGACACCCTCCATCCTCTGTTCTGGCCATCCTCTGTTCTGGTCAGGGAACGGACGGCCTGAGCAGTCCAAACCCTGCCCAGAACGAGAGGGGTCAGAGGGGGACGTTGCCGTGTTTGCGTTGGGGCAGGTCTTCGCGCTTGGAACGCAGCACCCGCAGGCCGGCGACGACCTTGCGGCGGGTGTCGGCCGGATCGATCACATCGTCGATGAAGCCCCGTTCGGCGGCGGCGTACGGATTCGCGTACTTCTCGGTGTAGTCGGCCACGAGTTCGGCGCGACGAGCGACCGGATCGGCGGCCTGCTGGAGCTCGCGGCGATACACGATCTCCACGGCGCCCTGCGGGCCCATCACGGCGAGTTCCGCCGACGGCCACGCGAACGACAGGTCGGAACCGATCGATTTCGAGTCCATGACCACATAGGCCCCGCCGTACGCCTTGCGCGTGATCACCGAGATGCGCGGCACCGTGGCTTCGCAGTAGGCGTACAGCAGCTTGGCGCCGTGACGGATGATGCCGCCGTACTCCTGGTCGACGCCGGGCAGGAAGCCTGGCACGTCGACGAACGTGACGATCGGGATGTTGAAGGCGTCGCACGTCCGCACGAAGCGGGCGGCCTTCTCGGCAGACTCGATGTCGAGCACACCGGCGAGGATCATCGGTTGGTTGCCCACGATCCCGACGGGATGGCCGTCGACACGAGCGAACCCGCACAGGATCGACTTCGCCCAGTGCGGGAAGTACTCGAAGAACTCGCCGTCGTCGACCGTCGAGCGGATCACGGCATGCATGTCGTACGGCAGGTTCGGGCTGTCCGGCAGCAGGTCGACGAGTTCCGGGCACGATCGGTCGGGATCGTCGGTGGGTTCCTGAGACGGCGGTTGCTCGAGGTTGTTGGCCGGCAGGAACGACAGCAGGAACCGCACGTCGTCGAGCACCGACTGCTCGTCGTCGGCGACGAACGTCGCCACCCCCGACTTCGAGGCGTGCGACATCGCACCGCCGAGCTCTTCGAGCGTGACCTCTTCACCCGTGACGGTCTTGACGACATCGGGGCCGGTGATGAACATGTGCGACGACTCGCGCACCATGAAGATGAAATCGGTCATCGCCGGCGAGTACACGGCGCCTCCGGCGCACGGCCCGAGGATCACCGAGATCTGTGGGATCACACCCGACGCCTGCACGTTGCGCCGGAAGATCCCCCCGTAACTCGCGAGGCTCACCACCCCCTCCTGGATCCGGGCCCCGGCACCGTCGTTCAATCCGACGAGGGGCGCCCCGGTCTTGAGCGAGAGATCCATGAGCTTGTGGATCTTCTCGGCGAAGACTTCGCCGAGCGCCCCGCCGAAGACCGTGAAGTCCTGGGAGAACACGAACACCTTGCGGCCGTCGACGGTCCCCCAGCCCGTGATCACGCCGTCGGTGTACGGCCGCTCGTCGAGGCCCGCCTCGTGGGCCCGGTGCCGAGCGAGCATGTCCAGTTCGTGGAAGCTGCCCTCGTCGAGGAAGTAGTCGATCCGCTCCCGGGCCAACATCTTGCCCTTCGCATGCTGCCGCTCGATCGAGCGTTCCGAACCGGCCGCCACAGCGGCCTCACGGCGCTTGCGGAGATCGTCGATCTTGTCCTGCATCGAGCTCACGACCCAGAACGTAGTGGGTCACCCCACCGGAAACGCTGTGTCAGACGCCCTGGAGCGCGAGCGCAGCGTCGACGATCTCGTCGACGCCGACGAGGACCAGGTTCGCGGCATCACCGAGCGGGATGAACGAGTCGGCCGCAGCCACGCGCGCGATCGGGCCCCGATAGCCCCCTTCGACGAGACCGGCGATCACGCCTTCGCCGACGCCCCCTGACCGACGGGTCTCGTCGACGATCAGCACTCGGCCCACCGACGCCGCGTGCTCGAGGATCTGCTCGATCGGCATCGGCGCCAACCAGCGCATGTCGAACACCCGACACGAGACGCCCTGGTGGGCCAGCGCCTTCGCGGCGCGCAGCGAGAGTGCGAGCCCGTTCGCCCAACTCACGATCAGCACGTCGTCGCCGTCTCGCACGAGCCGACCCGCACCGATCGGGATGTGATGCTGCGCCCACTCCGACGGTGCCACGTACGGTGCGAGCCACACCCCGTCACCGTCCTCGTGGAGATCACGCTGGTGGTAGAGCGCGATCGGTTCGAGGAACGCCGACACCGTCCCGTCCGCGATCGCGGCAGCAACACAGGTCCGCAGCATCGCAGCCGCATCCGACGGGTGCCCGGGCGACGCGATCACCAGACCGGGGATGTCTCGGAGCGAGGCGACCGCGTTGTCGTTGTGGAAGTGGCCCCCGAACCCGCGCTGGTAGGCGTAGCCCGCGATCCGAACGACGAGCGGGTTCCGGTACTGACCGTTCGAGAAGAATGCGAGGCTGGCGCCTTCGCCTCGAATCTGGTCGATCGCATTGTGGAGGTAGGCGAGGTATTGGATCTCCGGGATCGGCACGAGGCCGGAGACGCCGGCGCCGAGCGCCAGGCCGAGAATCGACTGCTCATCGAGCAGCGAGTCGAACACGCGAGCGGCGCCGAACCGCTTCTGGAGGCCCCTGGTGACCCCGTACACGCCGCCCTTCACCGCGACGTCCTCACCGAACACGAGGGTGTTGTCGGTCGCCGCCAACACGTCGACCAGCGTTCGATTGATCGTTTCAGCGAGTGTGAGCGGATGCTCGGTCTCAGGCAGGGTCGGCCCGAAGGCGCGCTGACGCACCGGCGGGGCTGCGGGCGTGGTGGCGATACCGGCGACCGCGTCGGGCCGGCGCGGTGACAGCGGTTCGACGACGTCACGCCGGGATCCGAGCGTCGGACCATCGACGAGTTCGAGCGCCAGCGTTCTCGCTCGACGCGTCGTCGCCAGGTACTCCTCGATCGCCTCCGTCGGGCTGCACGCTCCGGACTCGATGAGCGCCTGCGCAGTGCCGATGATCGGATCGCGGAGCTGATCCGCACGCACCGCAGACGCCGCTCTGTACGCAGCCTCCACGTCGGTGCCGGCATGCCCGAGGAACCGAACGGTGGTCAGATGCAGGAACGCCGGCCGACCGGTCGAGCGCACGTAGGCCGCCAGGTCGGCGGTGATCTCGTGGACACCGACCGGGTCGGCACCGTCGGCATGTTCGTATCGCAGCGCCGAACGACCGGAGAACGCCGCTTCGATCCAGCGGGGCGGGGTCGGCACGCTGATCCCGATGCCGTTGTCCTCGCAGACGAACAGCAGGGGCACCTGGAGACCGGCGTGCGCCGAGTAGCAGGCCGCGTTGATCGCGCCCTGGGCCGTCGAATGGTTGGCGCTGGCGTCACCGAACGAGCACACCGCGAGCGCATCGTGCGGCCACGGCGTGGTGACGCCCATGCGGCGGGCGCGACCGATCGCGAATGCAACGCCCAACGCGCGTGGCAGGTGCGACGCGATCGTCGAGGTCTGCGGGATGACGTTCAGGTCGTGGTGACCGAACACCTTGTGACGGCCACCGGCGATCGGCTCGTCGGTGAGCGCGAGCATGCCCGACAGCACGTCGCGCACGGGGTCATGACCGGGCACCTGCTGCGACCGCGCGCAGTAGAACCCGCCCGACCGGTAGTGGAGCAGCGCCGGGTCGGTCGGCCGGAGTGCGATCGCGATGGCCGCATTGCCCTCGTGTCCGGCGGAGCCGATGGTGTAGTAGCCGTGGCCTCGGGCCCGCAGCCATCGTGCCGTGTGATCGAGAATCCGGCTCTCGATCTGGGCGGTGAAGATCGACGACAGCCGCTTCCCCCACGTCGTCGTCGTGGGCGGCACCGTGTCGGGCCGGTCGATCCGCTCGATCGCGTCGAGCAGCGCACGTTCGAGTTCGTGGAGGTCGCCCAGGTCGTCGTTGCGCAGCACGAACCCGAATGGTACGCCCACCGACCGCAGGCCAGACTGTGACGATGACTCGGGCGATCACCGTCGGCGCCGCCCAACTCGGCCCGATCCAGCGCAGTGACGATCGCGCCTCGGTGGTGGACCGGTTGATCGCGCTGCTGCACCGCGCATCGGCGGCGAAGTGCGACCTCGTCGTCTACCCCGAACTGGCGCTCACCACGTTCTTCCCGCGCTGGTTCGTCGACGACATCACCGACGCTGATCACTGGTACGAGACCACGATGCCGAACGAGGCGACGCAACCGCTGTTCGACGAGGCGAGGCGACTCGGCGTCGGCTTCTGTCTCGGCTACGCCCTCGTGGAACGCGTCGGCGGCACGACCCGCAGGTGGAACGTGCAGACGCTCGTCGACGGAAACGGCGTCGTCGTGGCGACGTTCAAGAAGGTCCACATCCCCGGCCACGAGGAGCACGAGCCAGATCGGCCGTTCCAACACGCCGAGCGGTATTACTTCGAACCGTCACCCGACGGCTTCGGCGTGTGGGATGCGTTCGACGGGCGGATCGGCATGATGATCTGCAACGACCGACGGTGGCCGGAGTCGTACCGCGAGATGGGCCTCCAGGGCGTCGAGCTGATCCTGTGCGGCTACAACACGCCACTCCACTACGCCCCCGACCCGAGCCAAGACCCACTCCAGGGATTCCACAATGCGCTCGTCGCTCAGGCTGGGGCGTATCAAAACGGGACCTTCGTGGTCGTCGTCGCCAAGGGGGGCGCGGAGGAAGGTGTCGACTCGCTCGCCGACACCTTGATCGTGGCGCCGTCGGGTGAGATCCTCGCCCGGTCCGAAACGGACGGCGACGAACTGGTCACGGCGAGATGCGACCTCGAGTGGTGCGCGCAGTACACCGGCACCCTGTTCGACATGGACCGCTATCGCCGTCCCGAGGTGTACACGCGGCTCACCACCCGACGCGGCCCGCGGCGTGGCTGACGACTGGTCGCCCGGCGAGCGCAGCAACGACGTCGTCGACGTCCCCCTGATCGTCGTCGGCCCGGCCGTGACCGGTCGCGGCGACGAGGAGCCGCGGCCCACCGATCCGAACTGGCGGCGAGCGGTCTCGGTCGCCCTCGTCGGTGGTCTGCTCGGCGGCATCGTGCTGTCCGCGGTCCTGCTCCGGGACGACGACGAATCGGAAGCCGGCCCGGCCACCACCGTGGCGCCCGACGAACGAACCGACCGGATCACGACACCGCCGACGCTCTCGCCGCTCGTCACGCTGCCCCCGCCCGACGACCCGAGCCTGGGCGGCGCGCTCGGCGGTCCGGTGGCGCCGAACGCCGAGGCCTTGCCGACGTACCCGATGGTGGCCGGGGTCGACTCTGAGATGCTCGATCTGATCGCCAGCCAGTTCGATCTCGATCAGGCGATCGACCGGTTGCGCGCCGACTTCCCGCGCCGGAGCCGCACCCACGTCGAACTCGGAGCCGGCGGCTACGTGCTGGACGTCACGATCGTGCGGGACCCGGGGAATGACCGCTATCAACTGACCTTGGAGTTGCGCGGACAGACCCAGATCGTGATCGTCGATGGCGCAACCGACACGACATACCTCGACGTCGGCACGGAGAACCGGACCGAGGTGCCGAACAGCGAGATCATCGCCAACTCAGATGCGGGCACAGTCAACGAGTTCTTCGATCGGTTGCTCCTGGGTCCGTTGCGGCCCGACACCGTGGGCGAGGCGACGACGCAGGGACGGGGTCTGGTGGAGATCGACGAGATCGGCCTGGCGCGGCAGTTCATCACGACCATCCAGGGTTCGCTGATCCCCGAGTGGCAGCTCTACGCCTTCAGTCCGGTGTCCGAGTTCCCGTTCGAGGATCGGCCGGCCGAGCTCGAGTACTCCGTGTACGTGAACGGGGCTGGCGACCTCGTACGACTCGATGGTGTCTCGTCGGTCGGCAATGTCCAGCAACTGGTGCAGCACCGATTGGAAGTGCTCGACCCGCCCGTACCGATCGATCTCGCGATCGGAACTGCGCCGAACACCACGACGCCGGCGACGAGCGTTCCGACATCCGACTCGACGGCGGCTCCGGCCACCGCATCCGAGACTGACCGATCCCGTCGGCGACGTTGACGCCCTGCGCCCGCAGCTCGGCCGAGGTCGCTGCGACCTCGTCGCACATCAGCGACGACTGATGGGTCGGGACGGTCCCCGAGGAGCTGCCGGGCTCATCCGAAGTCGGATGGACGCCGAGTTCGCTCGGTGCCGTCTTGAAGATCAACCAACCCCCGCCCGCGTCCACGCTCGGCCACTCGACCACATCCCGAAAGAATGCCCGCGTCGCCTCGGGATCATCGGAGTACAGAATCGTGTAAAAGCCACTGATCACCACCGCACCGTAGTTCGAGCGAATCATGCTCGATTCCAGCAGGGTCGACGGTCCAGACTGGCCCGATGGGGAATGTCGAGATCCGAGTAGCGGCCGCCGACGAATTCGAGGAGATGATCATCTTCGACGGGCTCGCGTTCGGCCAGGCGTGGGACCCGAAGCTGCATGATGCCGCCAAGGCGACGCTCGAGTTCGACCGCTTCCGGGTGGCGTTCGACGGCGACACGCTCGTCGGTGTCGGCGGGAGCTACGGCCAGGAGCTCACTGTTCCCGGCGGCGCGCAGATCAAAGCCGGTGGGGTGACCTGGATCGCCGTGGCGCCGACGCACCGGCGTCAGGGCCTCCTGACCAGCCTCATGGCCGAGTTGCACGATGACATCGACGCCCACCACGAACCGATTGCGATGCTGACGGCGAGCGAAGGCGGGATCTACGAGCGATTCGGATACGGCATTGCCTCCTCCCTCCGGGTGGTCGAGATCGATCGTCGCCGGGTTCAGGTCCGAGAACAGTTCCGGCCACCGCCCGGCACGGTGCGGATGACGACCCTCGACGATCCGGCGCTCGCTGCGATCTTCGACCGATATCGCCGTGGGCGCAACGGTGAGATCAATCGCACCACCACCGGCGACGCGCTGGCGAAGGCGCATCACGGCGCCGGCGTCTCGGTCGCCGCCCACCTCGACGGGTTCGTGTCCTGGACCGTCAACAAGAACTGGAACGCCGGCCATCCCGCACACGAGCTCACGATCGTCGACCTGGTGGCGATCACCCCGGACGCGCACGCGGCGCTCTGGCACACGGTGCTGTCGGTCGACCTCGTCGGTCCGATCGGTTCGTATCGCGCGGTGGCGCTCGACGACGCGCTCCCGTACATCGTGGACGACCCGCGATCGATCCGCACCACCAACGTCAACGACATGCTGTGGCTCCACCTGCGCGATGTTGGCGCAGCGCTGCGCACCCGCACCTACGGGGTCGAGGACGAGATGGTGATCGAGGTCGTGCTGGACGATCGCGGCGAACAGCGAGCGCAGCGGTGGCGGGTCACCGGTGGACCGGAGGGAGCAACCGTGGAGAAGGCCCGCAAGCGGCCGGACCTGACGATGGATCGTGCCTCGCTCGGGGCGATCTACCTCGGCGGCGTCCGACCAACAGCGCTGGCAAGGGTGAACCGGATCGCCGGCACCGCCGATGCACTGCGACGCGCCGATGCGTTCTTCATGGCCGAACGACTCCCGCACTGCGTCACCGGCTTCTGACGCCGACGGTCACGGATCGCGACGGTCCGGGCCCCGCAACCCCTCGACGTCTGCCACACGCGTCCCTGTCCGGGAGACCCGAACGGGGTGGTGGACCGACCGTGACCCGTGCAGCAACCGCCGATGTTTGACAAACTGTCAAACATGACCGCCATCGACGAGCCCGTGGCCGCCGCAGTCGACACGACGACGTGTTCGTTCACGCTCAACGGCACCGCCGTGTCGGTCGGGCGAAGCCACCCCCATCTCCTGTCGGCGCTGCGGGAGGAACTCGACATCACCTCACCGAAAGACGGCTGCTCGCCCTCGGGCCAGTGCGGATGCTGCACTGTCCTGATCGACGGCAAGGCGGTCGTCGCCTGTCAGCAGTCGCTCGACAAGGTCGACGGCAGCGCCGTCGTCACGCTGGAGGGCGTCGCCGAAGCGGAGCGCCAGGCATTCGCCGACGCATTCGCCGCGTGCGGCGGGCTCCAGTGCGGGTTCTGCATCCCGGGGATCGTGATGCGGGCGAAGGCACAGATCGACAAGAAGGGCGACTCGTTCACGCGTGACGGCATGAAACCCCACCTCGGCGCGCACCTCTGCCGCTGCACCGGCTACGTGAAGATCCTCGACGCGATCGAGTCGGTGGCGCAGGGCTCGATCTGTGCGCCCGCACTGTCCGGCGCGATCGGGGGTGGCGGCGCCAAGTACGAAGCGGCGCAGCTCACTCTCGGCGACCGCAACTACGTCGACGACATCCGGATCCCCGGCATGCTCCACGCCGCACTGCACCTCACGGCCCACGCACGCGCCGACGTCACCTCGATCGACACGTCGGTGGCGGCGGCCGCGGACGGGGTGATCGCCACGTTCACCGCCGCCGACATCGCCGGCGACCTGCGGGTCGGCATCATCCACAAGGACTGGCCGGTGATGATCCCGGTGGGTGGCACCACGTCGAGCCCCGGTGACGTGCTCGCCATCGTCGTGGCGGAGACGCGCGAGCAGGCACGGGCGGCGGCTGAGATGGTCGATGTCGCGTACGACGTCCACCGGCCCAACACCGATGCGGTCGCCGCACTCGCCGAGGGCGCGCCCCTGTCGGTGTGGGGTACCGACTCCAACACACTCTCCGTCAGCGCCTATCAGCGCGGCGACGATGTCGAAGACGCGCTCGCAGCCAGCGCCTTCACCGTCCACGAGACGTTCCGCACGCAGCGCATCGAGCATGCGTTCCTCGAACCCGAGTCGACCCTTGCGGTCCCTGCGGGTGACGGCGAGGATCGCACGATGCACGTCTATTCCGGTGGCCAGGGCGTCTGGGACGACCGCAACGACATCGCCGCCGTGCTCGGTGTCGACATCGGGCGGATCACCGTCGAGTTGGTCTCCAACGGCGGGGCGTTCGGCGGCAAGGAGGACATGAGCAACCAGGCCCACGCATCGCTCGCCGCATGGCTCCTCGGCCGACCGGTGAAGTGCACGCTGTCACGTGAGGAGAGTTTCCGGATCCACGCCAAACGGCACCCGATCACGCTCGAGTACCGCGCCGGGTGTGACGCCGACGGCCATCTCACCGGTCTCTTCGTGCGTGGCATCGGCGATTCTGGCGCGTACGCGAGCGTCGGGATGAAGGTGCTGGAGCGGGCGGCCGGTCACGCTTGCGGCCCGTACCGCTGGGATGCGGTCGACATCGAGACGATCGCCGTGCGAACGAACAACCTGGTGTGCGGCGCGTTCCGCGGGTTCGGGGCGAACCAGGCCCAGTTCGCGATGGAGGGGGTGCTCGACCGCCTCGCCGAGCAGGTCGGAATCTCCGGCTGGGAGATCCGCAAGCGAAATGTCATCAGGCCCGGCGACGTGTGGGGTCCGGGTCAGATCATGGATGACGGTTCGGCCGGCGCCGAGGCGTGCCTCGACGAGATCAGGGCCAGCTACGACGAGGCCCGCGCTGCGGGCCACGCCGTCGGGCTCGGGTTGGGGCTCAAGAACTCTGGGCTCGGCAACGGCTTCCACGAGCAGTGTGCGGCGGTCGTCCGGTTCAGCGCCGACAGCGACCGGGTCGAGGTCCGTCACGGCTGGACCGAGATGGGCCAGGGCGTCCACACCGTCGCACTCCAGGTCGCCGCCGACGAACTCGGCATCGATCCTGAACGGATCGACGTCATCGTCGACACGACCCGGGATCTCGGGTTCGGACAGACGACCGGATCGCGTGGCACGTTGATGACCGCCGGGTCGGTGCAGCGGGCGTGCGAAGCCGCGCTCGCGGCCGACTGCGCGCCCGGAGTCGACCATGTCGGCGAGTACGTGGTCGACTGGACCCAGAAGCTCGGTGATCCTGCAGTGCCGAACCCGACGATCCACTCGTGTTTCAGCTACGCCGCGCAGATGGTCGTCGCCGACCGTGAGACCGGCGCGATCGAACGGGTCGTCGCCGTACACGACGTCGGTCGGGCCGTCAACCCGATGCTGGTCGAGGGTCAGATCGAGGGCAGTGTGCACATGGGCCTCGGGTACGCGCTGACCGAGGACTTTCCGACGGACCCCGAAACCGGCTTCCCAACTAACATGACGTTGCGGTCGCTCGGGATCCTGCGTGCCAAGGACGTGCCCGAGATCGAGGTCAGGATCGTGGAGGTCGCCCAGCCCCGCTCGCCGTACGGGATCAAGGGTGTCGGCGAGATCGGCCTCGTCCCGACGGCCCCGGCCGTCGCGGCGGCGCTGTACCAGGCCGACGGCGTGTGGCGCACGGACCTCCCGATGAAGCCCGGCGAATGACCACGTCGAGGCGAGGCACCCGGGCATCTCGTGAGGATCTTGCGCAGAGGATCCGCAACATGCTCACGAGATCGACGGCCGGGGATCCTCCATCGACAAGGATCAAATCACAGGTGCCGAGTTCGTGACATGGTTGCTGCGGCAGGGACGGGCGCCCTCGTCCTGTTGACCCTCGCCGCATGTGTCGGGCCGGCCGCCGACGGCGGGACGGGAACGACACTCGCGCCGCTCGTCGAGACGATCTTCCCCCAGCCCCGAGCACGACGACAACCACATCGGTCGCGTCAGCCACACTCGCGTCGGCATCGGTCGGATCTGACGTACCTTTGACACTGGGGACGACTGAGCACCGGAGGGTGAGATGACGGACGTGGTCATTGCGGGAGGGGGTTTCGCCGGTCTCGCTGCGGCGCTGTTCGTCGCCCGCCGCGGTCACAGCGTGACCGTTCTGGAACGCGACGGTTCACCGATCGATGCCGATCCGGATAACGACGTCGAACATTGGCACCGACCCGGCGCACCGCAGTCGCATCAGCCGCATCTGATGCTGGCGCGAGCGCGACGAGTGCTCGCGGAGGAGGCACCAGACGTGATCGAGGCGTTTTTGTCCAGGGGAGTCCGGCAAGCCCGCGCGGAGTCGGGCGCGGGCTCGTTGCCTGGTGAGCACTTCCTGATGAGTCGGCGGCTCGTGGCCGAGGCAACAATTCGCCGTATCGTCGAGCGCGAGCCAGGGGTGACCGTGCTCGCCGGCGAGGCCGTCACCGGACTGGAGGCCACGCGCAACGGCGACGTCCCGATCGTGACGGGAGCACGGCTCGCGTCGGGAGCGGTGCTTTCCGCAGCGCTGGTCGTCGATGCAGGCGGGCGTCGCTCGGCCCTGCCGGACTGGCTTGCCGCGATCGGTGCGAGGGCGCCGATCGACCAGACCCAGGAGTGCGGATTCTTCTATTCGACCCGCTACTTCCGGCTGCGCTCAGGATGCGCGACGCCGCAAACCGTCGTGCCGGCCGCGATCTCCCTCGATTACGCGACGTTGCTCGCGTTCGGCGCCGACAACGACACGTTTTCACTCTCGGCAACCCTGTCCACGCATGATCCACACCGCTCCCGGCTCAGGGACAACGACTTCTGGACGAGGTTCGTGCAGGCGGTGCCGGGCACCGCCCGGTGGCTGGCCGTCGGAGACCCGATCAGCGACGTGACGACGATGTCGCGGATCGAGAACCGGCGGAGGAGCCTCGTCGATGACGACGGCCCAATTGTCGGCGGGGTCGTTTCGCTGGGCGATGCCGCGCTCCACACCAACCCGACGCTCGGGCGGGGCATCTCACTCGCCTTCTGGCACGCTCAACATCTCGCTCACGTCGCCGGCACCGCTGCCGACGATCCCGTGCGGTTCGTGCAGGACTTCCACGACTGGACTCATGAACATCTCGGTGTCTGGTTCGACACGCAGGTCGCCACAGACACTGCCGCCCTGGCGAGGTTGGAGGCCGGACTGCGCGGTCAACGCCTGCCGGTCGCTGACGATCCAATGGGCCGGATGATCGCGGCCACCGTGCAGTGTGCGCAGCAGGACAAGGTCGTCGGCGACGCGTTCACTGCGATGGTGCACGTCCTGACTCCGCCGATCCAAGCGCTCGGAGACCCCGCCGTCGCCGCCAACGTGCAGCAGTTCCTGACGACGAATCCGAATTTCGATCGACCCCCCGACGTACCGAGCCGGAGCGAGTTCGTGCAGATGGCCACGGTGTAAGCAGCCGCGACCACAGAAGCCCTGCCAGCATCGCCGACCGGCGCAGTGAGTTCCGAACCGCTTCGGAAGCATCAATCTGCGTCGCTCCGACTCTGGCAGGAGCGGCCTCATCGGGATAGCGGCGGTGGTACTCATGTTGGCGCTGGGCCGACTCCAGACCGGAAGCGTCTGCGGTGAAATCCCATCGCGCGAACCGGCTCCCACAGGAGCGCACTCGTCACCCAACGCACGTCGTGGCCTCGATCGCGCCGCGCCGACGCCAGTGGCAGCATTGGGTGGATGTGACCGTACGCTCCGAGTACCGCGAACAGACTCCGCATACCCAATCATCGCATGCACTCTGATGGTCACGGTTTGCTCGATGTCGGCGGAAGCCGACTGGCGCTGGTCAGCGACGTCTACTGGACTGCTTTGAGGGCGTTGATCTCGCCGGAGCCGTAGAAGCTGTTGTGCGCCGTGCCACCCTGACAGTGCTGTGGCGCACCGCTGTTCTGGGGCC
>JBDSBE010000094.1:0-8821 GCA_039921745.1 Ilumatobacteraceae bacterium
CGACTCCTCCAGCACATCGGCGGCGACCCGCTCACCGAGCCTGGACACCAGCGCCGCGAGCAACGTCCGCTCGGCGGGCGCCAGCCGAATCGTTGAGGTCCCATTCGCCAGCTCAACAGGTCCGAGAACCCGGATTTCCACCATCGGGGACCATACTCTCGCGTAGCGCGCCCCGACCGCCACAATTTGGCACGACCGCTTCACCACCGGATGACCACTGCAGGAGACCAGCGTGACGAACAGACCATCGTCCGGACGTGACAGACACCACGAATAACGCACACATCAACCGGACACGGCATCGCCGGCGTCTCCCTCGGCGTCGAAACGGGCGTTGCAGTGGTGGCGCAACAAGCCCGCCCGCGCTCCCGAACTGCTCGCCGCACAGCGTCGCGAACAAGCCCGAGTCCGCGCCGAGAAAGGCCACCGATGGGGCCGACCACAATCAATCGCCGCGTGACTCACCCGCGCGAACGTTTGTGGTCAGAGCACTAGAGGCCTCCGGCGAGCGCGACGGTGCCGTTCGTGCGGAACATCGGCACAACAACCGCGAACACCAAGCCGAACAGGGCGGACAGGACGTGGTGGACGATCCATCCCGTTCCGACGCTGGCGGTGCCGTCCGCCGATTTGCCTTTCACGATCGTCGAGATCATGCGCAGCGGGTGGACGCGCTCCGGAGCGGCATTGGCGTCGCCGTCGCAGCAGCATTAGGTTTCGAATGTTCCCGACATCGGAGCCGATGCGCTCCCGAGTGAAAGCCGACGTAATGAGGCACCTGGCTCTTGCCGCGACACTGGTCGCCGGCGCCGTAGTCGGCAGCGTAGACACCGCCACCGCCGCCGACCCGACGACCGACGGACTCGTGATCAGCGAGTACGTCGAGGGATCGAGCTTCAACAAGGCGATCGAGATCTACAACGGCACCGGCGCCCCCGTGTCACTCGCCGGGCTTCAGTTCCGGCTCTACTCGAATGGCCGTCCGCTCATAGAGGGCCCGACCTCGACGTACGCCTTCCCGGACCAAGACCTTGCCGACGGCGATGTCTTCGTCGTTGTGAACCCTTCGCTCAACGACGACGAGGGCTTCACACTCGGCGGTGACGTCGATGCCGAGTCTGGCGCGATCAACTTCAACGGCGACGATGCGTTCACGGTCGTCGACGGTGGCGGCAACGTCGTCGACAGCTTCGGTCAGGTCGGCTTTCGGGCGCAGTACGGACAGGACGTCACACTCCGTCGAACCGTTTTCACACGCGACACCAACCCAACCGATGCGTTCGACGCATCGAGGTCGTACGCATCGTTCGACAGCGACGACGTGAGCCATCTCGGCGTCGCCCCCGGCCAAACGCCACCGCCGCCGCCCGAGCCGACATCGTGCGACATCCCGGAGGATGAGCTCGACCTCATCAGCGAGGTCCAGGGAGTTAGTGACGACGGGTCGAAGGTCGGCACCGAGGTCACCGTCCGTGGCGTCGTGACGCTCGCCGACGACGATCTCAGGGGGTTCTTCGTTCAGGAGGAAGCCGACGACCAGGATGCAGATCCCGCGACCTCCGAGGGCATCTTCGTGTTCGACTTCCGGTCGCTGCCGACCGAAGGCCAGACGGTGACGCTCACCGACACGGTGACCGAGCGCATTGGCGAGACGCAGCTGTCGGTCCCCGACATCGACGTCTGTGACGTGCCACTGGTGTCGATCGCTTCGACCCCGCTCACGCTGCCGCTCGACAACGATGAGCGCGAAGCCTTCGAGGGCATGCTCGTCACCAACGCTCAAGACCTGCAGGTCACCGGGCTCTTCACCGCTTACCGATTCGGTGAGCTCGGCCTGGCGCTCGACGGCCCACTTCCCGTGCCGACCTCGGTGTTCGCACCGGGCTCGCCCAAGGGCGCCGCACTGGCTGCCGAGAACGCAGTGAAAGAGCTGTTCGTCAACGACCGCGACGAGGCCTTCGGCCAGTTCAACCCGTATCCGTGGGAGCTCTTCGACGAAGATCTCTCCGCCGGTGACACGATGCCGGCGAACCGTCTCGTCGGCGCGCTGAAGTACAGCTTC
This sequence comes from Ilumatobacteraceae bacterium, assembly GCA_039921745.1. Taxonomy (GTDB): domain Bacteria; phylum Actinomycetota; class Acidimicrobiia; order Acidimicrobiales; family Ilumatobacteraceae; genus Ilumatobacter. The sequence goes on from JBDSBE010000094.1 coordinate 2,063, forward strand.
GGTGACTTTAAGGTCGAGCCGATCGACAACGACGTCCAGACCGGCGATCGGGTGTTCTTCCCGGAGACCGACGACACGTTCCCGCGGCCGGACGCGCCGATTCTTGCTGACGGCAACGACGTCGCCTCGTTCAACGTGCTGAACTACTTCAACACGTTCGGCGACTCTGCCGTTTTGCGTGGTGCGGAGAACCAGGAAGACTTCGACGTCCAGTCGGCAAAAATCGTCGACGCGATCATCCGGCTCGACGCCAAGATCGTCGGCCTGATCGAGATCGAGAACGACTACGAGGACTTCTACGACGACGACGACTCGACCGTGCCCTCGATCGTGACGCTCGTCAAGGCTCTCAACAACGTCGCCGGCAAGAACACGTGGGCCTACGTCCGCCCGAACGAGAACATCCTCACCACCGACGGTCTCGGTGGCGGCGGCCTCGGCCCCGACGCGATCGCGCAGGGGCTGATCTACCAGCGCAAGCTCGTCACAGTCCGCGGCCCGGCAACCACGTTCGACATCGATGCGCTTCTCGAAGGCGACAAAGAGAACAACCGCTGGCCGCTGGCGCAGACCTTCCGGATCGACGGCGAGGACGTCACGGTCGTGGTCAACCACTTCAAGTCGAAGGGTTCGTCGTGCGCCGACACCGCCGGCCCCGGCTTTGCGCTGGGTGACGACGCAGGATCCGACGAGACCGGCAACTGCAACCTCGTGCGTGAGTACGCGGCTGACCGTCTCCTCGAGTGGGTCGACAACGGCGCCACGCGCCAGCAGGGCGACGACGTGCTGCTCATCGGCGACTTCAACTCGTACGAAGAGGAGGGGCCGATCGAGAAGCTGGTCGACGCCGGCTACGTCGACGTGATCCAGTCGCTCGGCGACGATGCCTTCACGTTCAAGTTCGACGGCCGCTACGGCCGTCTCGACTACGCGTTCGCCTCGTCGTCGCTCGCCGACGACGTGCCCGACGCGGCGGTCTGGCAGATCAACTCGCCTGCCCCTGTCGGCTACATCTACTTCAACGATCCGATCGACCTGACTGCGCACGGTTCGTCCGACCACGATCCGGTCGTGGTGTCCCTGCGCTGACACCATCCGCTCGACCGAAGGAGCCCCGCACCCGCTGACGGTGCGGGCTCCTTGGGGAAAGGGGGCATCGTGGCCGAACACGAGTTCGTCATCCGCAATGGAGTCATCGTCGATGACACGAGGGCCGACCGGGTGCCCGGAGACCTCGCGGTGTCCCACGGGGTCATCCCCGCAGTCGGCGAGGTGCGCGGCAGCGGTGCCCGCGAGATCGATTCCGAGGGTCAGCTCGTCCCCCCGGCTTCGTCGACATCCACACGCACTACGACGGCCAGGCCACGTGGGACATGCATCTCGCACCGTCGAGCTGGCCCGGCGTCACGGTGGTGATGGGGACTGCGTCGTCGGGTTCGCTCCTGTCGTGCCCGAGAACCGCGAGCGTCTGATCCAGTTGATCGAAGGCGTCGTAGACATCCCCGGAACCGGTTCGTCGATCAGGGAGTCCCAGACCGCGAGCAGCCTGACCGCTCCTCAATCCACGATTCTCACGTCGATGGCCGTCATCTCTGCCCCCGAGTCCCGAACTCGAACATCACGAATCGGGCGCAGCGATCATCCGGCAAGGCCAACGTCCCCCGAGCACGACGTTCGATGCGATCGGCGCACCATCCTCCCAGGTCGTGGTCGCCGACGGCCACCGCATCAGGTGGGCAGTGACCACGAACAGCCACAGCGCCGCGTGCGACCACCACCAGCTCGTACCCGCGACGCAACACGCTGTGTCCGAAAGGGTGCCGTTCAAGGCCACTCGATATTGCCCACTCGTAGTCCCTGCAAAGGCGGCCGACGATGCCACTCGGGAACGGTCCCGGCGCAGTGCTCCGTTGATCGCGACACCGCCTCGGCTCCCATCTGTCCGGAATCCGGTCAGCATGCGCACGGGCCACCCGCTCGGAAATGTGCGTCACCAAGCCGGTGGTATGAGACGCTCGGGTGCCGGGGTTCGGGGACGCGCGATATGGGATGGGTTGCCGAGCGCGTACGTGCCGTACTTGCGCTGGTCGCGCCCTGTCAGACCGCTGTTGATATCGAGCAGGGTCGAGATCAGCTCTGCGTCGGATTCTCAGGGTCGACCGAGCGTTGTCGTTGCGCACAGCCCGGCGCGTCGGCCGAGGTGGAGCCGAACGACTCCGTCCGGACCTCGTACCGCTGACCGCCCAGCGGTGTCATCGAACCCGCCTCCCGTCGGACCGGCAAAGCTCGCGTACGCAACCCACACTCGATGGTCGTCCACGACTCGTACGGCACGCCTGGGCTGAACATCACGATCCAGTTCTGACTCGCAGACACCAGCGATGTACGCGTCGATTCCCAACTTTGCAGTCTCTGCAGCGTGTTCCGGCTGGCCGTTGTCTTTGCAGATCGCCAGCCCGAGACGCCAACCGTCGATCTCCAGAACCGCGGGACCGGCCCCCGGCTGGAAGTGTTCTGGCTCTGCCCCGCCGAGGTGCACCTTGGTGTAGACAACGGACACCCCTAATTCATCGATACGGAATGTCGAGATCCGACGTGCGCCGATTCTGTCGATGCTCGGTGCTCCGGCAAGCGCGACCGAACCCGTTTCTGCGCATGCGTCGACCAATGGTGCCAACCTGTTGTCGGTCCATTGAATGGGCTCGGCGCCCATCGCGTACCCCGTCAACGAGAGCTCCGGAAACAGCACGAGGCGCGCTTCGGCACCTCGGACCGCCGAGGAGTGCTCGTTCACGTTGAACTCGATTTCGCCCAAGGCCGAGATCGGTTGAGCGACAGCCAAACGCAACACCGAACTCACGATGACAGTGTGCACACCAACCGCGCGTTCTGGGCGCATGATCGCTCGCGTACGTGCCGATCTGCTCGATCGGCGGCCATCTTCGGCGCCGTTGTTATGTGCGGTTGAGTGGTCGTTCGAGCATGCCGTCTGCGATGGCCGCCTTCGCCAGGGCAGGAGCGCCAGTATCTGCTCGGTGGGTCCGGGGAGTTCGTTCTCAGCGAGGCCCGAGACGAGTTGTTCGATGGTGGTGGGTTCGTTGACGAGTAGCTGATTGTTCGAGAGGATCAGGCTCGGGACGAGCGTTTCCAGTTCGGTGGTGCTGAGGATCTTCTCGGCGATGTCGCAGAGGGAACGCCGAGAACTCTCGCACTCGTTGCATCAGTGCCGCGACGGTCCCTGCGTTGGCGATGATGTGGTCGATGGTCCATGGATCGAGCGGCGATGCGGTTGTCGAAGACGGTGTTGACGCCGGCCGCGACCGATGAGACGGCAGCCAGAGACGTTGCGTCGACGAGTGCTACGTGGGCCAGGATCTGCTCGAAGTTCCATTCGCCTGGTGGTGGGGCGAGGTCAGCGCCGCCAGCGTTGTGGACGCGAGTTGCTTCGTCGAGGAGTTGGTCGTGTGCTTGTCGAAGTGAGGCGGTGTTCATGGTCGTTCCTTTGGTCTCGTCGGTCCGTTGACCGAGGAGTTGCTCTGCGGGCCGTGGGTTGGTGTGGGGTGCCCGCGGGCGAGGGATCAGTGGATTGGTTGCATTTCCCATGGTGATTGAGGAAGGACCTCCCCGGTTTCGAGGAGGGATTTCAGGTTGGCGAGCACGGCGGGCCAACCGTGGGCGATCTCGCGCCGAGCATTTTCGTCGGCGAGTCGTTCGTGAGTGACGGTGAGCCGGATGATGTCGTCGTGTGGTTCGACGAGGAACGTCACGAGTGATTGCTCGTCGGCTGGTTCACCGGGTGCGCCGAAGGTGATGACCAAGCGGTTGGGTTCTTCGCTTTCGATCACGGTTCCGTCGACATCGACGATTCCGGATTCGTCGGTGCGCTGGTGTTCCCACCGCGATCCTGGTTGCCAGTCCGAGACGTTGGCGTGGCCCCAGTAACGCGCAGTCAGGTGTGCGTCGGTCAAGGCTCGCCAGACCTGCTCGCTGCTGGCGCGGATGTAGGTGACGTAGACGTAGGTGGGGACGGTGGTGGATTGGTCTGTCATGGCGTGTTCCTCTGCTTGTGTGGTGATGAGATCGAGTGCTTCGAGCCGCGGTGTGTCGAATTGGGAGATCCAGCGTGTTTGGATCTCGTGGATCGGTACCGGATTGAGGTAGTGGAGGCGTTCTCGGCCGCGTCGAACGACGGTGACGAGGTTCGCCTGGACGAGGATGTCGATGTGCTGAGTCGCAGATTGGCGTGCCATGTCGACGTGTGAGCACAACTCGCCGAGGGTCTGGCCGTCACTGGTGCGGAGACTGTCGAGGAGGCGGCGTCGCGTCAGATCAGCGAGTGCTTTGAAGACTCGATTTTCGGTGTCCGCAAGCACTTACCCATTATGCAGTCGTTTGCCTGCATAATGCAACTCTGCTGTGGAATCTGGGCGCAAGGAGTGTGATCGAAGCACTGGTCGGTCGGATCTTGGCGGATGACGTGGGCGGGTGACCGCACGAGGAAGTGCCGCTACGAGCGGTCGACGGCCTCCGACTGGCCTGTTGAATTGCGTGGTTGATCGGGTTGAGGTCCCGGCGAGCTCAGCTGCGGACTTCTCCTTGAGCCACGAGCCGACACCTCAGGTGCGGCGCATCATGACTCACTTACGGCCGGCACGAGCGGTCTCCAGGCGGTTCTGCTGGTCGATGGCCTCGACCAGTTGAGGTTTCGTCATTCGGGACCGACCCTTCACCTCGAGGCGTCTCGCGATCTCGAGGAGGTGTGCCTTCGTGGCGCGAGCATCGACTCCGCCCGCCGTCTCGGTCGTGCTGTTGATCGCCTCGCGCCCTGTCTTTGCATCCTGGTCGTCGCTCGGTCCGCGAACGGCTTTCGGCTCCCAATGATCTCCGACCTTTTCGAACGAGTGCTTCAACGAGGCAATCGCGATGCGGTGGGCGGCCTCGCCGTCGCCATGCGTCTTTTCTGCGGATTCCAGGGTGTGAATGTATGTTTCCTGAGCCTTCTTTGATGAGCGTTCGAGCGTCGATGGAAGTCGTTCACGCTCCTTCCTGGTCAGAACCATGACCCGATCGTTCCCAGAGTCGGCTCGATGCAATCGTTTGTCAGTACACCTGTCAACGACGCTCGAACTTCGAACGGTTTCAACATTCACCAGCCATGCTCGACGAAACGGGCGCCGACAACACGAGTGACAGTCGTGCCGTTGATAAGTTCTACCGGATTCGGTGGGCGCGCTAGAACACTTCGGGCTGGTTTGGGCCACTTGGGTCGCGATCTCGCACGTACGACCAGTGGTGTAGGTCGAGATGCGACCAGGGGCGGAGAACCTCGGGGCGTGCGCCTCGTAATGTGGACGGGGTGACCGCCCGCTCGAAGTCCTGGTTCGTGGCGACGGCAGTGCTCGTGGCCGTGTTCCAGGTATTCGGCACCTTCGGTGCGTCGAACAACCAGCCTGATCGCCGTTCGATCGACGCACTGGCGATGGGGCTTGTGCTTCTCGGTCCCGCGGCGTTGGCACTCCGCGACCGATGGCCATTGGTGGCTGTGGTGACTTCGGTCGTGGCCGCCCAGGTGTACATCGGCATCGGGTATCCGTATGGGCCGATCTTCGTGAGCGTCGTGATCGCCGTGTTTGGGGCGGTGCAGCGGGGACGGCGACGCAAGATCTGGGTGATCGTCGCGGTCAGTTTCGCCGGGTTCGTCGTCGCGTCATTCGTCGACCCGCGCTCTGACGGCTTCGGGTGGGTGCAGGCGACACTCGTGGCGGGCTGGTCGTCGCTGGTCGTTGCGGTTGCGGAGGTGGTCCGTTTAAAGCGGGAGCAGATCAACCAGCGGGAGGACGCAGCGCGGCAAGTCGACGCGCGTCGGGCTGACGAGCAGCGACTGCGCCTTGCGCAGGATCTGCACGACGTGTTGGCTCACAACATCTCGCAGATCAACGTGCAGGCGAGTGTGGCGCTGCACCTCCTCGACGAGCAGCCCGAGAACGTCGGCCCGGCGTTGGCGTCGATCAAGCAGGCGAGCAGCGATGCGCTCGGAGAGATTCGCTCGGCGCTCGATCTGTTGCGCAGTGACACTACGGCGCCTGTGTCGCCGGCGCCCACGCTTGCCGACGTCGATGATCTGGTGACGACGGTCGGGGCGAGCGGTTTGATGGTGTCATTCGATGCTGCCGAGCCCGCGCCTCCGGTGTCGGCCGCGGTGCAGTTGGCGGCGTATCGGATTGTGCAGGAGGCGCTGACCAACGTCGTGCGCCACTCGGGGGCATGTTCGGCCTCGGTGCGCGTCGGCTATGACGACGGTGTGGAGATCGAGATCGTCGACGACGGTCATGGCGGTGTACCTACACCGGGCGTCGGCATCGCCGGGATGCGCGAGCGTGCCCGGTCTATGGGTGGAACCGTGGTGGCCGGGCCGGTCGTCGGCGGTGGCTTCCGGGTCAGCGCGCGGCTGCCGTGCGGGGGGCCGCGATGATCACGGTCGTGTTGGCCGATGATCAGGCGCTGGTCCGCGCGGGGTTCCGTGCCCTGCTCGACGCCCAGGACGACATCACTGTCGTCGGCGAAGCGGCCAACGGCGACGAAGCGGTCCGACTGGCGCGTGAGCACCGACCCGACGTGGTGTTGATGGACGTCAGGATGCCCGGAACCGACGGGCTGACCGCGGTGCGTCGCATCGTGGCCGACGATCGGCTCGGCGATGTTCGTATCGTGATGCTCTCCACGTTCGATCTCGACGAGTACGTGTTCGAAGCGATCCGC
>JBDSBE010000095.1:0-17894 GCA_039921745.1 Ilumatobacteraceae bacterium
CCATCGAGGACATACTCGATGTGGTGGGGCTCGTCACGCAGCAGCCACGTCCGGCGCTGCCCGTGGGTGCGAAGGTTGCGCCAGCCGGTCGGCGCAAACCCGACGACGCGGTCGGCCTGCCGGTTGCGTTGCTCGTCGGCGAACACCGCTGCGAGGAGCAACGCCAGGCGATCGTCACCGGTTGGGCCCGCATCACGGAGGACCTCCGGGTGTTCGGCGAGATAGGCCGTCGGGGTCCGTCCGGCGCGGAAGTCCGCCTCGTCCATGATCGCCACGAGCGTGTTCGCGTTGGTGCGCACGCCGCCGAACCGGGCCGCCCGCAGCGAGCGTGCGATACGGCTTGCCGCGACCCCACGATCGGCGTGGTGGGCGATGACCTTGGCGAGCAACGAGTCATAGTCGCTCGAGACCTCGCTGCCGGCGCGGAACCCGGTGTCGACCCGGACGTCGCCTCCGATCTCGAATGCGGTGACGACGCCGGTCGAGGGCAGCCAGTCGTCCGCCGGGTCCTCGGCGACAACACGGACTTCGATCGCATGACCGTCGAACACGATCTGGTCCTGTGTAAACGGGAGTTCATGGCCCATCGCGACCGCAATTTGCATCTCGACGAGATCGATGCCGGTGATCGCCTCGGTGACCGGGTGCTCGACCTGGATTCGCGTGTTGACCTCGAGGAATGTGATGGTCGTTCCGGCGTCGGGGGTGTCGCCGACCATGAACTCGACCGTTCCCACCCCGCGGTATCCGACGTGGCGAGCGAGTGCGAGGGCGCCGTCGTGGAGCTGTCGGCGAACCTCGTCGGTGATGCCGGGCGACGGTGCCTCCTCGACGACCTTCTGATTGCGGCGCTGGATCGAGCATTCGCGTTCGCCGAGGTGGACGACGTTGCCGTGCGCGTCCGCGAGGATCTGGACCTCGACGTGGCGACCACGCTCGATGTACGGCTCGATGAAAACGGTGCCGTCTCCGAACGCTGACGTCGCTTCGCGCGACGCCGCTTCGATCTCGCCGGCCAGATCTGCCTGATCGCGCACGATCCGCATGCCTCGCCCGCCACCGCCGGCTGCAGCCTTCACGAGAACTGGCATGGCGAGTCCGTCAGGAACCGAACCGGGCGAGACCTCGACGATCTCCGACGTGGGCACGCCGGCTTCGACCGCGGCTCGCTTGGCGGCGACCTTGTCTCCGAGCAGCCTGATCTGATCGGGGGTCGGCCCGATCCAGATCAGACCGGCGTCGATGACCGCCTGTGCGAACTCGGCGTTCTCCGCCAGAAACCCGTATCCGGGATGGAGCGCCGTCGCGTCGTTGTCGAGCGCGATCTGGATGACCATGTCACCACGTAGATAGGACTCGGCCGGGGTCGAACCGCCGAGCGCGACCGCGAGGTCGACCGAGTCGACGTGCAGCGAGTTCCGATCAGGCTCGGAGTAGACCCCGACCGTCGAGATCCCCATTCGGTGGCACGTCCGCGCCACCCGACACGCGATCTCCCCCCGATTCGCGATCAGCACCCTCATGAGTCGCCCCGACGAGCCAGCGGTGAGGTGCGTAACGGTTGGTATCCGACACCATCCGTTCGGGTGCGAGGAGCGAGCGAGTGAGCCCGAAGCATCAGTGTCTCCAGATCCCGTACTCGGTGGCTCCCTTGACGACGTTGCTGTGGGCGGCCGACAGCGCCAACCCCAGCACCGTCCGTGAGTCGTTGGGGTGGATGATCCCGTCGTCCCAGACTCGACCCGTCGCGTACAGCGCGGACGACTCGTCCTCGATCTGCGACTCGAGCGCCTCCTTCTTGGCCAGCAGGTCGGCTTCGTCGACGTCGATGCCACGCCCGGCTGCTGCATTGCGCGCCACGATGTCCATCACACCCGCGAGTTGGCGGCCTCCCATCACGGCGATCTTGTGGTTCGGCCACGAGAAGATGAACCGGGGGTCGTACGCCTTGCCGGCCATGCCGTAGTTGCCGGCCCCGTAGGACGCGCCGACCATGAGGCAGAAGTGCGGCACCTCGCTGTTCGAGACGGCGTTGATCAGCTTGGCCCCGTTGCGGATGATCCCACCCTGCTCGGCTTTCGACCCGACCATGAAGCCGGTGATGTTGTGCATGAACACCAGCGGCGTGTCGGTGCGGTTGCAGAGTTGGATGAACTGCGCACCCTTCTTCGCCTCCTCGGAGAACAGGATCCCGTTGTTGCCGAGCAGGCCCACCGGGAAGCCGTGGATCGAGCCCCAACCGCACACGAGCTTGTCGCCATACAGCGGTTTGAACTCCTCGAACCGGCTGCCGTCGAGCACGCGGGCGTACACCTCTCGAATGTCGAACGGGATCCGGACGTCCGCCGACGCGCACCCGATCAGCTCGTTGACGTCATGCACCGGCTCGTCGGCGGGTTCACTCGGGCCGGGCCCGAGTTTGCGCCACCGGAGGTGCCGGACGATGTCTCGCACCATCCGGAGCGCGTCCATCTCGTCGGCGGCGAGGTAGTCGCTGAGGCCACTCGTGCGGCTGTGCATCTCCGCACCGCCGAGTGATTCTTCGTCGACGACCTCGTCGATCGCCATCTTCACCAGCGGCGGGCCCCCGAGGTACGCCGTGCCGCGCCCGGCCACGAAGATCGTGTAGTCGCTCATGCCCGGCGTGTACGCGCCGCCGGCGGTGTTCGGCCCGAAGATCGCGGTGACGGTCGGAATCCCGAGCTTCGACGCCTGGGTCTGATTCTTGAATCCTTCGCCACCGCGAATGAAGATGTCGGCCTGGTGCGGCAGGTCCGCGCCGGCCGACTCGTTGAGGTTGATCCACGGCAGGCGGTTGCGTCGGATGATCTCGTGGAACCGCATGTTCTTGTCGACCGAGCGGGGGTTCATCGACCCGCCTCGGTAGGTCATGTCCGATGCGGCGATCGCGCACTCGACACCCTCGACGATGCCGATGCCGGCAACGGACCCTGCACCGATCGGGAACTCACTCCCCCACGCTGCGAGCGCGCTCAGTTCCAGGAAGGGGGTGTCGGGGTCGACGAGGTGCTCGATCCGCTCCCGTGGCAGCATCTTGCCGCGTTGGCGATGTCGGTCGACGTAGCGATCGCCGCCGATCGACGGGACCGACTGCATGAGCCGATCGACCTCGGCCCACAGCGATTCCATCGCTGCGAGATTCTCGCGGTAGTCGTCGCTGCGGGGATCGAGTTTCGTTCGCAGCACCTTGCCCACCGGCGAGACCGTAGCGTCACGTCCCGGCGCAACCCGATCCGGCGCATTTCGTTGAGCTCACATGTCCGACCGGCTTGTTGATCTGCGCCGAGCACCGCTGACGCCCATCGGGCCCGGATCGGAGCCCGACGTTCGGCTTTGGTACCGTCCGGCCCGGATCGCTCCGACCGAAAGGCACCCATGGACGTCAGCGAAGTACTGGACGATCTCGTCGCCGAGCAGCAGGCACTCGACGTCATCGTCGACGACCTCGATATCGCCCAGTGGGCCGTCCCCACGCCGAGCCCACGCTGGACCGTCGCCGACCAGATCGGACATCTGACGTTCTTCGACACGAGCGCCGCCCTCGCGATCGCCGATGCACCGGCATTCGCAGCGCACAAGGCTGAACTCGTCAGCGCGTTCGCGAGCGAACTCGCCGTCGACGAGGCGACGCTCTCGACGTTCCGGACGCTCGACCCGGCCGCCCAACTGGAGGCGTGGCGTCATGCCCGCCTCGATCTGCAAGCCGCCGCAGACACGCTCGCCGACGACAGCAGGGTCGAGTGGTACGGCCCGTCGATGGGGTCGAAGTCGTTCCTCACGGCCCGTCTGATGGAGGTCTGGGCACACGGCCAGGACATCTGCGATGCGGTCGGCGCCGAACGCGAGCCGACCGATCGCCTCCGACACATCGCTCAACTCGGCGTCATCACCCGTGGCTGGAGTTATGTGGTGCGGGGTGAGCGGCCGCCCGACGACGACGTGCGCGTCGAGTTGACCGCGCCGTCGGGCGAGACGTGGACGTGGGGCTCCGATCGTGCGGATTCCTCGGTCGTCGGTTCGGCCGAGGACTTCTGCCTCGTCGTCACCCAGCGGCGTCACCTCGACGACACCGGGCTCGCGGTGACGGGCGGGAACGCCAAGGACTGGATGCACAAGGCCCAGGCGTTCGCCGGTGCAGCGACCACCGGCCCGACACCGACAGGAGCACACTGATGGATTTCGACATGCCGACCGATGACGATCCACGCCGGGTCGCCGTCCGCCAGTGGCTCGACGACCACCCGAATCCCTCCAATGCCGCACTCCACGAGGGCGGTTTCATCGTCCCGCACTGGCCGGCACCGTACGGTCTCGACGCCGACCCGATGCACCAGTTGATCATCGACGAGGAGCTCAAGCGCGCCGGCGTCAGCAAGACCTCGACGGCGACCAACGCAATCGGGGTCGGCTGGGCGGCGCCCACCATCCTGCTCGCCGGAACCGAATGGCAGAAGGAACGATTCCTGGATCCGATCTTCACCGGCGACGAGGTGTGGTGTCAGCTCTTCAGCGAACCCGACTCGGGTTCGGACCTTGCCAACCTCGGCACGAGGGCCGTGCGCGACGGCGACGAATACGTGATCACCGGCTCGAAGATCTGGTCGAGCGGCGCCCATCATTCGCAGTTCGGGATCCTGATCGCCCGGACGAACCCTGACGCGCCGAAGCACAAAGGTATCTCCTACTTCATCGTGCCGATGGACCTGCCGGGGATCGAGTTGACCCCGATCGTCGACATGACGACCGCGCACTCGTTCAATCAGACCTTCTTCAACGACGTCCGACTCCCGGCGAAGTATCTCGTCGGCGACGAGGGTGAGGGGTGGAAGCTCGCCAAGGTCACCTTGGCGAACGAACGCGTCTCGCTGTCGTCAGCCGGTTCGATGTGGGGAACCGGGCCGTCGGCCAGCCACCTGCTCGATCTCGTGCGCGCCAACGGCGGAACGCGCGACCCCATCGCGCGCCAGCGCTTCGCTGCGCTCTACACCGAGGCCGAGGTGCTCCGACTCGGGCGGCTCCGCACGCTCAGCGCACGTTTGAAGGGCCAGACGCCGGGGGTCGAGGCTTCGATCCAGAAGATCATGGGCGACGAGCACGGTCAGCACGTGATGGAGGTTGCCAAGGAGGTCGCCGGCCCGCACGGGATGATCGCCGGTTCAGGGCCGGTCGGGGCGCTGCCCTCGGGCGCACAGACCGGGGCGACCGAGGTCAACTTCCCTCGCGATGGGGGCGAGTATCCCGACGTCGACCCGATCTGGCACTACGGCTTCCTGTTCGCGCCGGCACTGACCGTCGGGGGCGGCACGTTCGCGGTGCAGCGCAACATCATCGCCGAGCAGGTCCTGGGCCTCCCGCGCGACATCAACGTCGAGCAGGGTCAGACCTGGGCGGAATCACGCAGACAGCGAGCGTGAGACGCGACCGCACCCCGACCACCTGGCCGGGGTGCGATCGAGATCGACCAAGTCGGTCGACGCCGGTCAGCCGCCCTTGCCCTTCGACGAACCACCCTTGTTGCCGCTCGACGAACCACCCTTGTTGCCGCTTGCGCTGCTCTGCGACTTGCCCTCGGACTTGCCCTCGGACTTGCGTTCGGCCTTCGACTCGTCGCGCTCGGTCTTCACCTCTGCTTTGGCCTGGTCCTTCGCGATCCGCTCCTCGGCGGTCATCTCGTCATCACCCTGATCGTCATCGCCGTCATCACCACTGGTGTCAGCACCACTGGCGTCGGCATCGCTGGATGTCGATGACTCGTCATCACGGTCGCCCTTCGATGCCTTGTCGCACTTCGCCGCGACATGCATGGCCAGCGCGTCGGCCTCGGTGTCGGGGTCGTACAGGCCGCGAGCGACGGCCGAGACCGCCTGCCCGCGCTCACAACCGGCGAACGAGGTCGTGTGGGCGTAGTTCGACACCATCTGCCCGTGGTTCTTGAAGACGCAGACACCTGAGTCGCCATCAGATTCATCACCGGCCGCATCCTCACCGGCCTCATCCTCACCGGCCTCATCGTCACCGGCCTCATCGTCACCGGCCTCATCGTCACCGGCCTCTTCGTCACCAGCCTCATCGTCACCGGCCTCGTCACCGCACCGATCGGCGACCACCGCACGATCCTCATCGGCATCGTCGTCCTCATCCGAATCGTCGTCATCTTCCGAATCGTCGACCTCATCCGAATCGTCGTCATCTTCCGAATCGTCGACCTCGTCGACCTCATCGGTTTCGCCGACCTCGCCGACCTCGTCGACCTCACCGTTCTCGTCGACGTCATCCGCTTCGACGTCACCGTCGTCTTCCGCGGTGATCTGTGCGACGGGCGCCGGTGCAGCGGACGTCGAATCAGACGATGGGGCGGTGGCGGGCTGCGTCGTCAAGATCGGAATCTCCGCACCAGCTGCGGCTGCCGCCCCGACACTCATCGTCGCAACGGCGAGGCCGATCGCGGTCTTGCCCGTCATGGTCTTCAAAAACGCCGTCAGCGTGGGGATCATCGCTACTCCTCGAGTCGTGGTCCTGGTCGTGGTGGTGGTCGCACTACCTCGCGTACATCGGCTGATCCCGAGCCAACGTTACGAAAACGTCCTCAAGCTTGGGTCAAGCCCTCAGTAGCTGCGTGGGAGTCCGAGCACCGACTGGGCGACGAAGTTCAACGTCATCTCCTGACTGACCGGTGCCAGCCGCTGCAACCGTGCTTCCCGCCAGTACCGCTCGACGTGATACTCCGTGGCGTAGCCGAGGCCCCCGTGGGTCTGCACGGCCTGATCGGCTGCGAACCAGCACGCCTCGGCAGCCAGGAACTTGGCCGAGTTGGCCTGCTCGCCGCACGGTTGGTCGTGGTCGTAGCGCCATGCCGCCTCCATCATCGACAGATACGCCGACCGCAACTCGATGTGGGCACGGGCGAGCGGGTGAGCGATTGCCTGATTGGCACCGATCGGTCGGTCGAAGACCTCTCGTTCCTTCGCGTAGCCGACGGCGCGCCGCAGCGCGGCTTCGCCGATCCCGCACGACACCGCCGCCAGCAGCACACGTTCGGGATTGAGACCGTGGAGGATCTGCTGGAACCCCCGACCACGCTCGCCGACCAGACGCCAGCCCTCGACGGGGAGGTCGTCGTAGGCGACCTCGCACGACGCAACGGCGTTGCGGCCGAGCTTCGGGATCGCCCGGATGTCGACGTAGTTCCGGTCGAGGTCGACGAGGAACAGACTGAGCCCGCCGAACCGGTCGCCAGCGGGGGCGTCGTCGGTTCGGGCGAGGAGCAGGCAGACCTCCGACTCGAGCGCCTTGGAGGTCCAGATCTTGCGGCCGTTCACCACGTACCCGCCCATGCCGTCGTCAGTCGCTCGCGTCCGGATCCGGCTGGTGTCCGTGCCGGCGTCGGGTTCGGTCACACCGAACGCGACGTGCAGATCTCCCGACGCGGCACGCGGCAGGAACGTGTCACGCAAGCGATCGTTGCCGAACTTCACGACCGGGTTCAGGCCGAACATCGACAGATGAACCGGGGTCGAGCCGTTCATCGCGGCGCCAGACGCGGCGATCCGATTGAGGACCAGCGCAGCCTCGGTGATACCGCGACCGCCGCCGCCGTACCGTTCGGGGATGGCGATGCCGACCCACCCGCCCTCGGCGATCGACTGGTAGAACTCCCACGGGAACCGGTGCTCGCTGTCGCACGCCGACCAGTAAGCGTCGTCGAACTGCGCACAGATCCGGTCGACGGCGTCGATGATTGCCTGGTGGTCCTCGTCGATGCGGAAGTCCACGTTCACCCTCCTCCCTGCACGAGCCCTCTGGTCTCGGCCACGTCATCATCGCGGATGAACCACGACACGACGATGCCAGGGATCATGATCAACCCGACTGACAGGAAGGCGTGCTGGTGGGCAGGCAGCCGATCGATCGCCGGTGCCGCGTCACCCAGCCCGTTCAGGCTCGCCGTCAGGACCGTTGCTGCGATCGCCGTACCCAGGGCGTAGGAGACCTGCCGCTGGGTGCCGAACAGCGACGTCGCGCGTCCGGTGTCGGCGATCGACGTCGTCGCGTACACAGCGGTCTGGATCGACACGAACACCAATCCCATCGCGAGCCCGCGACCGAACATCAGGCCGGCGATCATCGGTAGAGGCGTTGCCAGCGTCACGAGCACGAACGCACACGTGATGGTCGAGGCGACAGCGGTGCCGCCCACCATCAGGCGGCGCGGTCCGACCACCCGGTACGCACGGTTGCCGAGCAGGTTCGACACCACGAACACACCGAGCGCCTGGGGCGCCTGGACGAGACCGCTCTGGGACGCAGAGAACCCCCGCAGCGACTGGAGGTAGATCGGCAGGATGAAGATCTGACCGAAGAACCCGGCGTAGATCAGCGCAGCAGCGATGTTGACGTTCCGGAACAGCCGATCTCGGAACAGGCGCAGCAGCAGCGCCGGCTGCGTCACCCGTCGCTCGATCACGACCGCCGCGATCAGCGCGGCGACCCCGAGCAGGCCGAGGATGACGACGCGTTTCGAGAGCCACCCGTCATCGGGTCCGATCGTCATCGTGTACAGCAGTACGCCGATGCCGCCGCCGCTGAACACGAGGCCGGCCAGGTCGAGGCGACCAGGCTCGGGAATGGTGTGCTCGCGCAGCAGGCGCCACGACAGCACCAGGCCGACGAGACCGATCGGGATGTTGATCAGGAAGATCCAACGCCATGACGCCTGGTCGACGAGGACGCCACCGATGACGGGCCCCGTGGCGGGGGCGATCACGGCGACGCTGAGCACGGCGGTGGCCGCCGTCGCCCGCCGACTCATCGGAAAGGCACGGAACAGCATCGCGCTGCCGATCGGCACGAGCAGGCCGCCGCCGAGCCCCTGCATCACCCGCAGGACGACCAGCTGGTCGAGTGATTGCGCCGCGCCGCACATCACCGAGATGGCGGTGAACAGGGCCAGCGAGATGACGAAGACCCGCTTCGTCCCGAACCGATCGCCGAGCCAACCAGCGGCCGGGATCACCGTCGCGACGGCGAGCAGATACCCGACGGCGATCCACTCGACGTCGTTCGATCGCACCCCGAAATCTTTCGCCATGGTGGGGAGCGCGACGTTGACCATTGTCCCGTCGATGACGGTCATGAAGATCGCCACGATGTAGATGACGAGCACCTGCTGCTCGTAGGGCCGGGCCCGGAGCCGACTGATCATGGGCGGCGCGGTCGACGGTCGGCGCGCATCATGGCAACGTAGGTCATCGCCGCACCCCCGGTCTCGTCGTGACGTCTCGTCGTGGGTGCCGCCGCAGTCGCGCGACACTGCGGATATGGCCAGCGACCCCGAGGCGACACTCGACCGGCTCAGGACGATGTGTCTCGCACTGGCGGAAGTGAACGAGCGCCTCAGTCACGGATCCCCGTCGTTCTTCGTGCGTGGCACCCGCGTCCTGTGCAGTTTCCACTCGGACGGGATCCACGGCGAGCACGGCATGTCGCTGTGGGCTCCGGCGCCCACCGGCGTGCAGGAACAGTTGGTCGACGACGAGCCCGAGCGCTTCTACCGCCCGCCGTACGTCGGCGGTCGCGGGTGGGTCGGCGTCCGCCTCGATCGAGACGTCGACTGGGCCGAGATCGACGGCATCATCCGCGACGCGTATCGGTTGGTCGCCCCGAAGTCGCTCGCCCGAGAACTCCCGGCGCGTTGAGCGGCGATTAGACCGGGTGCGGGATCCAGTGGTCGATGCGGTGATGGTCGGGCATGAACCCGTGTTGCACGCCCCACAGCACCGCCTCGACCCTGGTGGTGACGCCGATCTTGCGGTACGCCGAGCGGATGTACGACTTGATCGAGTTCGGTGACAGGTAGACCAGCCCTGCGATGTCGGCGTTCGACTTTCCCTGGGTGATCAGCGCCAAGATCTCGGCCTCGCGCTCCGACAGACCCTCGCTGCGGCCGGGCCAGTCGAGCCCCACCGACACCTGATTGCGACCCGGTGCCACGCTCGTGACCAGCTCGCCGGCCTGGACCCGCTCCAGCGCCTCGACCAGCTCGCGAGCCGGCAGTGCCTTCGAGAGGTACCCGGCAGCGCCGCCGTCGTAGGCGGCACGCACCAGGTTGGGGTGAAAGTTCCACGTGTACACCACGACCTTGGCCGCCCTCGGGTTGGCTGCCAACTCCGCGATCTCGAGGTGATCGGCCTCCGGCTGCGCGAACGAATCGTAGAGTGCGATGTCGACGTGATCCTTCAGATCGGTGCTCGCATCGAGTTCCTTGATGGTGACACGGTCCTGATACTTGTCGAACATGTGGCCGACCCCGACGACGACGATGTCGTAGTCGTCGATGAGCGCGAGCGTGATCGGGCGCTTCGGTGGCGGCATACGGGTAACAGTACGGGACCGTCGGGGTAAGAAGTAACACCCCCAGGGGTGTATTCGATACTCCCTCCAGCTGGTTGAGTGGTGGTCGACCGGGATTCCGCATCCCGGCATCACGAAAGTAGGAACCATGGCGTTTCTTCTCTGGATCATCGCGGTGGTGCTCGTCATCGCCGGCATCGTCTCGCTCCTCAAGCGCGACATCATCAAAGGTGTGGCGCTCATCATCATCGGCCTGCTCGTCGGCCCCGGCGGCGTCAGCATCTTCACGTGACGGCGATGTTCAATGCGACGAGACCGCCGGACATGACCGATTCCACCGAAGACGACCCGGGCCTCGTGAGGCTCGTCGTCCGCGGTTCCACACTCACCATCTCGGGCGAGCTCGACGCCTCGAACAGTGATGCGCTCAGTAAGGCGATCAACGAACTTGCTCCGGGCGACCGCACGGTCGTGACCACGTCAGTGTCGTTCATCGACTGCGCCGCACTGTCGACTCTGATGTCGGCGGCTCGGGCGTGTCGTACGGCCGGAAGCCGGCTCGTGCTGAGCCGTCCGAGCTGGGCCGTGGAACGGCTCGTGGAACTGACCGACGCGACCGAGCTCTTCTCGATACAGCGCTGACGGGCGGACGGCGCACACGCCGAGTCGACGGGGCAGCGGTTAGTAGCTCTTCGGGAGTCCGAGGGACTGCTGGGCCACGAAGGCCAGGATCATGTTGTTGCTGATCGGCGCCACCTGATAGAGCCGGGTCTCACGAAGTTTGCGTTCGATGTCGTACTCGACGGCGAACCCGAAGCCGCCGTGCGTGTCGAGCGCGACGTTGCCGGCCGACCATGACGCCTCGCTCGCGAGGAGTTTGGCCATGTTCGCTTCTGCGCCGCAGGGCTCGCCGGCGTCGAACAGATCAGCAGCTCTCCACCGCATCAGATCGGCAGCCTGAATCTGGATGTGGGCCTTGGCGAGCGGAAACTGAACCCCCTGGTTCATCCCGATCGGCCGATCGAACACCACGCGCTCGTTCGCGTACGACGACGCACGGTCGACGAAGAACCGACCGTCGCCGACGCACTCCGCTGCGATCAGGATGCGTTCGGCGTTCATGCCGTCGAGAATGTGGCGGAAGCCCTCGCCCTCCGTGCCGACCAAGGCCGCAGCCGGAATCTCGACGTCGTCGAAGAACACCTCGGTGGTCGAGTGGTTCATCATGGTTGCGATCGGGTTGATCGTCAGCCCATCGATCAGCGACCCGTCGTCGTTGCGCATCTCCAGGAGGAAGACGGACAAACCGGCCGTTCTGCGTTCGACGTGCTCGACCGGAGTCGTCCGTGCGAGCAGCACCATCAGGTCGGAGTACTCGGCTCTCGACGTCCAGATCTTCTGCCCGTTGATCCGCCACACGTCGCCGTCTCGTACGGCACTGGTACGGATCGCCGTGGTGTTCGATCCGGCGATCGGTTCGGTGACGCCGAACGCCTGCAGCCGTTTGCGACCGTCGGCGATCTGGGGCAGGTACGTCTGCTTCTGCTCATCGGAGCCGTGGCGGAGCACGGTGCCCATCACATACATCTGGGCGTGGCACGCACTCGGATTGCCGCCGCTCGCCGAGATCTCCTCGAGAATGACCGACGCGCCGCCGAGACTGAGCCCTCCCCCGCCGTACTCCTCGGGAATCAGCGAGCTCAGCCACCCTTGCTCGGTCAGCTCGCTCACGAACTCCGTCGGGTACGTGGCCGGTTCGAGGCCCCGCCAGTACTCGTTGCCGTACTTGTCGCACAGACGCCGGACCTCTGACCTGATCACGTCGTGCTGTTCCGCTGATCGGTCCATCGGCCGGGCTCCTGTGTCGGCGGTCGGCATCGGTGCCCACGCTGGGCGGCCATCATGGCATCGAAGCTCCGATTCGGCTAGTTCTTCGACGCCTGCGGTCGGAGCCCGAGGGTGACGACGGCATCGGCGACGCTGCGGAGGGTCGCATTGTTCGAGCGGGAATGATGTCGCGAGATCGTGAAACTCGCTTCGAGCGGGATGCCGTACTCTCCGGCGAGCAGACCTTTCGCCTGCTCGATCACGATCCGCGAGTCAAGAGCGTGTTGGAGCTGCTCGTTGAGCCGAGTGGCTTCATCGATTCGGGATGCGTGAAGGACGTAGCTCGTCGCCACGTTCGCGAGGACTCGCGCGTTGGCGATGTCGTCAGGCGTCCACGTCCGTGGCGCCTGGTTGTAGATGTTGAGCGCTCCGAGGCGGCGCTCGCCCACGGTCAACGGGATGCCGATCACGGAGTGCAGCCCGAGCTCGGCTGCTTTGCTGCGATAGATCGGCCATTCAGCGTGGACGGTGATGTCGTCGACCACCATCTCCAGCCCGTGGTGAACGCATGATGGCACGGGCCCTGCCGCGACTCCTGCTGGATCCGTTCGAGTTCGGTCGCGATCTCGCTGTTGGCCGACACGAACTGCAACATGCCGTGTTCATTGGTGAGTGAGACGCCGGCGGCAGTGGCGCCGAGGACCTCGACGGTGTGGTCGGTGAGCGCGTACAACACGTCGGCGACATCAAATTCGTCGGCGAGCGTTTCGGCGAAGCGTGAAAGCACGCCAAACAGAACGGCGTTGGTGGCGGGCATGGAGGCCTGCTTTCCTGATGCGAGTATCGCGCGGGAATGCCGTGAGCGCACCGCTCCGTTGGAGGCGGCTCATGCGATCGCGAGAGGCGGACCAACGCCTCGGTCCGCCCTTTGGCAGGCCGGTGACCGAGTCGCATTCAGCACGCATCGACAGATCGTCGTTGCGCGCAGCTCAACCTAGCCGATCTCCGCGACCGACGTGTGCGGTCGCGGCGTCGCCCCTGACACACGCGCCGTCAGGTGCGTTGGAAGCTGCCGAGCAGTTCACCCTTGGGCGTCGTCACGAGCAGCGAATAGACATTGCGCGTCGTCATCCGCGTGCGTACGTCATCGGTGAGTTCGTCCGGTCGGATCGTCGTCGGCCCGAGACGCATGATCTCTGCGACTGTCGCGTCGCCATCCTCGGCAGCCAGTTGGTCGGTGCGCACTGTTCCGAGGACCACACGGTTCACCCCGACCACGACCAGCAGGTCGGCTTCCGCCGCCCCGGAGACGACGACTTCGGCGACGGCTTCGGTGACGGTCGAGGTTCCCTCGACCGTGGCCACGTCGAGCTTCATGTGACTGATCACCCGGTCGATCGGCCGTTCACGCACCGTCGGCCGACCGGATGCGAGCCAGTGCGCCTTGCCGTGGACAAAGTCGTGAACGGTCGTGAATCCATATCGCTCGAGCTGCCACGCAGCTCGTTGACTCATGTCTCACAGCGAGTCCCAGCAGTAGACGACGATCGGGTTCGCCCGATCGATGTGGGCGACCGACTGAGCAGTGAGATCGCGGAGGGGGATGTTGACTGCGCCAGGCACGTGTTCGTCGTCGTATTCACCTCGGGGCAAGACTTCGATGAGCAGAGCACCGTCGGCGAGCAGCCGATCGAACTGGTCGATGTCGACGTCAGTCAGCATGAGTCGACCTGGTGTCCGGGGTTGTCTCGACGTTCGGGCCGGAGCAATCATTCGAAGCAATGGCAAGTCGGAGCTGGTCGAGTGTGGGTGCACCGGCCGGGCCGTGCGGCGTCTGGTACATCCGACAGGAGAGGCCGACGGGATCGTCCGGTTTCGCGAACAGGTCGACGCCGTCGACGATGATGCTCGGCGACCCTCGGAAGTTCGTCGACTCGGCATCTTCGGCCGTGTCGACGATGCGTCGCTGAACCTCCATGCCTGGGTGCTCGGCCGCCAGCGTGCGAAGGTGCCCGTCGGCGACCTTCCAATTCGGGCAGTCGTCGAAGTAGAGCAGGGTCACGTTCACGGCCCCACGATAAACCTTGTACCACGGTTCAATGTCAAGCGGTACGGTGTGTGCAATGAACATCGGCGACCTGTCGACCACGTGCGGCGTCCCAACGCAGACCATCCGCTTCTACGAGAAACGGGGGCTGATGCCAGAGCCGAACAGGCAGCCGAACGGCTATCGGATCTACGACCGGCATGCAGTCGATCGGATCGCATTCATCCGGCGAGCCCAACGATCCGGATTGACCCTGAGCGAGATCGGCGGCGTGCTCGATGTACGAGCCGACGGCAGAACCCCGTGCAGTCACGTCTCGCAGCTGCTCACGTCCAAACTGCGCGACGTCAAAGCGCAGATGCGGGAGCTCCGAACGCTTCGTGGAGAACTGGAAGGGCTGATCGATCGGAGCCGACAGCTCGACCCGGCCGACTGCACCGATGGCGACATCTGCCACATTCTCGGACCGAACACTCCGGAGTGAACGATTGACGCCTCCGTCCTGGCGTAGAACCATGATGGCATGCTGGCGGGAAGTGGGCCCGGTTGCCTGGCCGTAGGGTCGGGAGCCGGGTTCTGCGCTATCGGCTCTTGTTCAGCGCCGCCCAGAACTCCGTGACCGCTCCCACGGCGTAACGGCGGTCGCAATCAGCGCTGCCGCTCATCAGCGTCTCACCATCCATCAGATGCAGCCCCAGGTGAAGATCGAGATCGGCAGTGCCAACGTGTCGCTCGATGCCCGAAGGGATCGTTTCGACCAACAGGCTCGGCACCGCGCCTCCGATGATCGCCAGGTGCCGGCCAACGAACGCGCTTGCGAAGGAGCGAAGCACGTCTGCAGCCGCGCCCAAGAGTTCTCGCTCATCGGATCGCTGTAGTCCTCCGCAGTCACCCGATCATTCATGACCCTCGATCTCCTTCCAGAGTTGTGCTGCGAACTCGGTTCCACGTTGCTCGCGGTGCAGATCACACCAGACGCGAATCGGCTGAGCAATCACCGCACGACTGCCTTCGAATTCTCGCTCAGCACGACCGATCATGCCGACCCCCCATGGATCGGCGGCCAGCACCACGTTGCTCTCCTTGATTGGCGCTGGCTCGAGCCCGAGCCGCTCGGCGACCGTCTCGAGTGCACTCTCCTGTTCCCCAACCCAACAGCGGACTTGCTCGCAAGAGGTCGTTCCCAGCACGCCGAAATAGGCAAGTGCGGTGCGGCCCGTGACCGAGACAGAAACGTTTGCATCCCGTGCTCGTTGGGTGACCGACGCCGCAACTTCCCAGATGTTCCTCCCCCAAGCGAAGGCGGACAACGTGCTCCCTTGAGGCCAGGCCGTGCGCTTGGCAAGCAGCTCAGCAACGAGAACCGGGTCTGCGACATCAACAAGGACAGCTCGACCGTGCCGTTGCTTCTCGACGAGCCCATGCGCTTCGAGCTGTGAGATCGCTCGCGACGCGCTCGACAATCCGACACCCGCTCGTTCGGCAATCTCGCCGATACTCAACCGTTCACCCCTCATGGCGGCAACGACCAACTCCTGCACTGCCACGGCGTGTGACTTCTGCATCGGCAGCGGAGAGCGCGAACGTTCGGTCGGGCGGGCGAACTGACCACTACTCACGTTCAAACGCGGCCACGAGATCTCCGCGACGCCCGAAGGATCGACAAAGCTCACATGCGAACGACGCAGCTGGGAGCGCCAGGACAGTGGGATGATCCCTGCAACGAGCACGACACGCCCGGGTCCACGCGCTCGCTCTGCGTTGCTGATCAGGTCACCGGGTTCATCGAACCTCGCCGGGTCGACTATTTGGACGGCCAACTCGATGCCATCTTCGTAGCGCAGTGCGCTGACCCGGTCGCGGCGGCGGCGAGACGTTCGGCGTCGCGCTTCGTGCCGCGCACGGTCCGAGGTCTGCGTCGGATTGCCCCGCGCATCGGTGGGCGTGAAGACACGGACCTCGCACACGCCAGGCCCCTTTTCGCGCATCGTCGCCACGGGAGCAACACGACGCCCGAGATCGAGAAACTCAGGACTCTCCTCGGAATGCCCACGAAAACACGCTCACTGATCATCCGCCGAGACTCAAAAAATCACTCGATGCGCGGGCCGGATATCGCCCGGCTGATGACGAGCTGCTGGATCTGCTCGGTACCTTCGAAGATGTCGTGGATCACTGTCGGGCGTCTCGCCCGTGTCTTGTCGTGTCGGCCAGTCCGCTGACCAGGGGTTTCGCGTTCCGCTCGTCCCGTCCCTCCGGGCAGGTTCGCCGAGTTGTAGGGATGAGTAGGGATGGAACGAACCTCGAACCAGCCGTCGTTGCGTATAAGCTACGGCCATGGTCGACCCAGCGACATTGGTGCGTTCAGCTCGCGAACGAGCGGGGATGTCGGCTCGCGACTTGGCCGCAGCGTCGGGTGTCTCCCCGTCGACGGTCTCGAGGGTCGAGCACGGCAAGATCAATCCGACCGTGGCGATGCTCGAACGACTCCTCAAAGCCTCCGGCAACAACCTCGAGGTCCGCAGCACCCCCCGCGCCGGCCGTCCGACGCTCGACGCCGTGCGCGCCCACAGCCGAGACATCGACGAGATCGTCGCGTCGTACGGGGCCAGCAACGTGCGAGTGTTCGGCTCGGTCGCCCGCGGCGACGCAGGCGAAGAGTCCGATGTCGACCTGCTCATCGACGTCCCCTCCGGCACAGGCCTCATCACCGTCGAGCGCATCACCGAAGCAATCGAAGCCGTGGTCCCGTGGCGCGTCGACGTCGTCACCAGCGGCGCCGCACGCGGCACCATGGCACACATCCTCGATGAAGCGATCGCTCTGTGAACGACGACGGGCCACGACTCCACGACATCCTCGCTGCGATCGGCGACGCCGAACTCATCGTGCGCCGGGGACACGCCGCGTTCGACGCCGATCCACTCACCGTGCGAGCAGCGAAGAACATCGTGACCGAGATCGGCGAAGCGACCAAGGCGCTCTCCATCGCGACGACGAGCGCCATCGCCGACGTGCCATGGCGAGCGATCGCCGGCATGCGCGACCGGACGATCCATCGCTACCCCGAGGTCGACCTCGACGTACTCTGGGACACCCTCGAACACGACCTTCCCGACGTCGCCCGCCGAATCCGCGAGTACCTCGGTACGACTGACGGCTGACTCGCCTTCGCGAACGAGACACATTACGGAGCGAAAAACGCAGAGGCCCGCCGAAGCGGGCCTCGCACCCAACCACCGAAGCGACTGGGGGAATAGCTGAAGAGTATCAATCCTGCCCTGAACTGGGAAGCAATGAGCCTCTATCCGCACACCCTTCGCCGAAGCGCTCGAACACGACCTTCCGAGGTCGCACGTCGAGTCCGAGAGTGTCTTGGCGCTGAACGATGGCTGATCTCGTGTGCCCGAACCAGCCGCAACTACCGGGCAGGTCTGCGCGCCGGGGTGGGTGTCAGTGCGTCGGCCACGACAAGGGCGGATCGGGGGGACCGGGCCGCGCAACTCGCCAGGATTGAAACGGACTCGGTGGTTGTACTCGGGTCTCTCACGACGAGTTCGAGCGAAGCGTTGACGACTCTGGATCGTTCGGAATCAGAGGCGAGGCGAGCAAGGACCCGCGTGATCTCGAGCCCGCCCCCGGCAAGGTC
>JBDSBE010000096.1:0-8625 GCA_039921745.1 Ilumatobacteraceae bacterium
AATTCATGTGGATCTGGAACGACTATTTGGTCGCGCTGATCTTCGCGGGTCAGGACAAGGCTCCGATCACGCGCCAGTTGGCGACGCTCACGGGCACCCGCGGTCAATCGTGGCACCTGCTCACCGCAGCGGGGATGGTGGCGATGGTCGTACCGATCTCGGTGTTCTTCGCCCTGCAGCGGTTCTTCGTGCGAGGGATGCTCGCCGGCGCCGTCAAGGGCTAGGCAGGGAGAACGCGAGTCCTACGACGACGCCCGGCCTGCGGCGGCGCGTCGTCCACTTCTGTCGTTCGATTCCGGCGTCCGCCTCCGGTGTCGGCAGCCCACTCGATCAGGAGGTTTCCCTATGCGGACCACGCAGCAGCGCGATGCCCACTGGTGGCGCCACGCCGTCGTCTACCAGATCTACATCCGCTCGTTCGCCGACGGCGACGGCGACGGCACCGGTGACATCGCCGGCATCCGCAGCCGCCTCCCGTACCTCGCCGACCTGGGGGTCGACGCGGTGTGGATCAACCCGTGGTACCGGTCACCGCTGATCGACGGCGGTTACGACGTGGCCGACTACCGCGAGATCGATCCGCGCTACGGCACCACGGCCGAGGCCGAGGCGTTCATCGCCGAGGCCGGTGGGTTGGGGATCAGCGTGCTCATCGACCTCGTGCCCAACCACACGTCGTCGGAACACGTCTGGTTCCAGGAGGCGCTCGCATCCGCTCCGGGTTCACCGGCGCGAGCGCGCTACCACTTCGTCCAGGGCCGCGGGCCTGACGGTATCGAAGCGCCCAGCGACTGGCTCTCGCGGTTCGGGGGCCCGGCCTGGACCCGGGTGGCCGACGGCGAGTGGTATCTCCACCTGTTCGACACCAGCCAGCCCGACCTCAACTGGTCGAACGCCGAGGTGCTCGCCGAGTTCGAGGACATCATCCGGTTCTGGCTCGACCGGGGCGCGGCCGGGATGCGCGTCGACGTCGCCCACGCGCTCGCGAAGGACATGACGTATCCCGACGTCGGACCCGACGGCCAGGACGAATCCCACGCGCTGACGACGGTCCATCCATTCTGGGATCGCGACGAGGTGCACGACATCATTCGGTCGTGGCGGGCGATCCTCGACGAATACGGCGATCGGATGATGGTGGCCGAAGCATGGATCAAACCCGACCGTCGACCGCTGTACCTCAGCCCGGACGAGTACCACCAGGCATTCGAGTTCGACCTGCTCAGGGCGCCGTGGGATGCGGCACGGTTCTCGACGATCATCCAGGCCTCCATCGCCGACGCTCGCGCCGTCGGTTCCGTGCCGACGTGGGTGCTCTCCAACCACGACGTCATGCGGCACCCGACGAGATACGCGCTGCCCCCCACGGTCGATCTCGACACATGGTCGTTGATCGGCTCGCACGACCTGCTCGACGAGGAGGTCGGTGCCCGTCGGGCACGGGCTGCGGCGCTGTTGACGCTCGCACTCCCCGGCTCGATGTACCTGTACCAGGGCGAAGAGCTCGGTCTCCCCGAGGTGTGGGACCTCCCCGAACACGTGCTCGACGACCCCGTGTGGCCGAACTCGGGCAAGACCCGCAAGGGGCGTGACGGGTGTCGTGTGCCGATCCCGTGGGAGTCGGGTGGTCCGTCGCTCGGCTTCGGCGCGGGCCCCTCGTGGCTGCCGCAACCCGAGCGGTTCGCCGCCCTCGCCGTCGCCGCACAGGACGATGACCCGGCCTCCATGCTCAACCTCTACCGGGCCGCGCTCGTGATCCGCAGCGCCCGGCTCGTCGCCGACGACGAAATCGAGATGCTCGACCTCGGCGACTCGGTGATCGCGTTCCGGCGAGGCAACGATGTGCGCTGCGTCGTCAACATGGGCCCGGAGTCGGTCCCACTGCCGGACGGCGACGTGCTGCTGTCGTCGTCACCGGTCACGGGTGGTCAGCTCCCTGGCGATACGTCGGTGTGGTTGGCATGAGCGGCGAACGATCCCACGACGTCGTCGCCGGCCTCGACCTCGATGAGAAGGCGGCGATCTCGGCCGGGTCCGGGTTCTTCACGTTCACCGGGGTGCCCCGCCTCGGAATCCCCGACTGGGCCACCACAGACGGCCCGAACGGCGCTCGGGGCTCGTCGTTCCTCGGCTCCGGCGATTCGCAGGCGACCTGCATCCCGTCGGGCTCGGCGCTCGGCGCAACGTTCGATCCCGGCCTCGTCGAGGAACTCGGCGTGGTGCTGGGCCGCGAGACCCGTACGAAGCAGGCACGGGTCCTGCTCGCACCGACCGTCAATCTGCACCGCTCGCCGCTGGCGGGGCGGAATTTCGAGTGCTTCTCGGAGGACCCGCTGCTGAGTGGGTTGCTCGCCGCGGCGTACATCAGGGGCGTGCAGTCGCAGGGTGTCGTCACCACGGTCAAGCATTTCGTCGGCAACGAGTGCGAGACCGATCGTCAGTCGAGCAACTCGGTGATCGGCGAGCGGGCCCTGCGGGAGTTGTACCTGGTGCCGTTCGAGTACGCGGTCAAACGGGGTCGCACACTCGGCGTCATGACCGCCTACAACCGCGTCAACGGTGATTACTGCAATGATCAACGCGGGCTGCTCACCGATGTGCTGCGTGACGAGTGGGGCTTCGACGGATTCGTCACGACGGATTGGATGGCGGGCGCCGACACCGTGGCGGCAGCAAACGCCGGTCTCGACATCGAGATGCCGGCGGGGAACCGCGCCTTCGGTACGGCGTTGGCCGCTGCGGTACGCGACGGCCGGGTGCCCGAATCCGTCGTCGACACGATCGCGTCACGGATGCTGTCGGTCTTCGAGCGGATCGGGGCGTGGAACGACGAGGGTGGTCCTGAGCAGTCGATCGACCTCCCTGAGCACCGGGAGGTGGCGCGCCGGGCCGCCGCCGCCGCGATGGTGCTGCTGCGCAACGAACCGGTGGGTGATCAACCGATCCTGCCCGTCGACATCGACTCGGTCCGGTCGATCGCTGTGATCGGCCCCAATGCGACCCGGGCCCAGATCATGGGCGGCGGCTCGGCGAACCTGCGTCCCTTCCATCGGACGAGTCCGATCGAAGCGATGAGAGCCCGGTTCGGTGAACGGGTGGAGATCGTCTTCGAGCCGGGATGCTCGACCGACAAGTCAGCGCCGTTGCTGTCGGGCACGAGCATCCGGACGCCGAGCGGTGAGCAGGGTTTCTCGGTCGAACTGTTTGACAATCGCGAACTGGCCGGCGAGCCCCGTGCGGTGGTCAACCGCGACACGAGCCGGTTCATGTTCGGCGACGACGCGATTCCCGGCGTCGAGATGTCGTCGTTCTCCATGCGGGCGACCACGCAGTTCACCACGGCCGGGCTGTCCGGCGACTACATCTTCGAGGTCACGCAGGTGTCGCCGACGCGCGTGCTCCTCGACGGCGACGTGATCGTCGACGGGGTCACGGCGCCCCCCGCCCCGGGCGCTGCGTTCTTCGGCTTCGGCGCCGCCGTCGCTCCGGTGACCGTCAGGCTCGAGTTCGGATCGACGCACGACCTGATCGTCGAGATGGTGGTACCGAGCGTCGAGATGTTCGCGGGCGTCGACGTGGGGGTCAGGATGCCGATGGACGCCGATTCGATCGAACGAGCCACCGCCGCTGCTGCCGCGGCAGACCTCGCGGTCGTGGTCGTCGGCACCAACGACGACTGGGAGACCGAGGGCGAGGATCGGGTGAGCCTCGCTCTGCCCGGCGACCAGGATGCGCTTGTGGCGGCCGTCGTCGCCGCCAATCCGAACACGATCGTGGTCGTCAACACGGGCGCACCGGTGCTGATGCCGTGGGCGGGAGACGTCCCCGCGATCGTGCAATCGTGGTTCGGTGGTCAGGAGATGGCAGAAGCACTCGTCGACGTCATCGTCGGCGATGCCGATCCCGGCGGGCGTCTGCCGACGACGTTCCCGACCTCGCTTCGTCACACCCCTTCCTACGGGAACTTTCCGGGCGACAACGGCCAGGTCGACTACGCGGAGGGCGTGTTCATCGGATACCGCTGGTACGACGCGCGCGGGATCGCGCCGCTGTTCCCATTCGGGCACGGTGGCTCCTACACGACGTTCGAGATCGCTGCGCCCGTGGCGTCCGCGGAGCGCATCACGGCCGGCGACGCCGTCTCGTTCGATGTCGAGGTCACCAACACCGGATCGCGTCGCGGGAGCGAGGTCATCCAGTGCTACGTGCGCCCGACGTCCAGTCGGCTCATTCGACCGGATCAGGAGCTCAAGGCGTTCGGCAAGGTCACGCTCGAACCCGGCGAATCGCAGGTCGTCACGCTCGAACTCGACGATCGATCCTTCGCCTACTGGGATCCGGCGCAACCCGAATGGCCCGACCTCCAGGCGCGGACGTCGGCCACGTTGCCACACCTCCAACGCGTCGAGCGACAGACCGAGCCGGGATGGAGGATCGACGCAGGACCGTACGAGATCGTGATCGCCCGTTCGTCGGCCGACCCGGTGCACACCGTGGTCGTCGACGTGGTATCGGAAGACTGACGTCGCACCGCCGGGCGGCGCAACGGTCAGCGGTCGACGGCAGGAGGATACATGAACTCGGCCAGCACGTCGGCAGTGCGCGCCCGTGATCGTCGGAGCCTCTTGCGCTGGCCGTCGCCGATGTCGGTTCGTGCCAGCTCGGCATCGACGAGACGTACCACCCAGCCGGCGTCCTTGTCGACCCAGGTCGGGTGGACCCGTGGCTTCGACCAGGCGACCTTGCCGTTCGCCTCGATGGTCGCGTCGATCGTCACGACCGCGGCGTCCTGACGCGCGGCGGGCCACCGCCCGGACGTCGGCATGTTCGACACGATGTTGCCGAGGCCGTAGAGCACGCACGTGTCGTTGACCAGTTCGATCGGCTGGAGCACGTGCGCGTGGTGCCCGATGACGAGATCGACCAGCCCGCCCGCCGTGATCTCGTCGGCGACCGAGCGTTGCCAGGCCGTCGGCTCGCTGACACCCTCACCGCCCCAGTGCATGCTGACGCGCACAAGTTCCGCCCCGAGCGACCGCGCTGTCGCCGCGTCTTCCAGGATTCGCACGGGGTCGATCACCGCCGACGGCGAGGGCTGATCGGCGGGCAACGGTACACCGTGGTAGCTGAACGTGTAGGAGAGGTGTGAGACGTCGACCCCGGCCACCTCGAAGACCGTCGGTTCGATCTCGGCGGGAGTGCGTGCCATACCGGACTGAGCGAGCCCACGCGACTCGAGCACATCGACCGTACGGTCGATGCCACCTGTTCCCCTGTCGGCGATGTGGTTGCTCGCCGTTGAGCACCGGTCGTAACCGGCGACGACGAGCGCGTCGACGATCTGCTCGGGGACGCCGACGACTCGTTACGGTGTCGGCCATGTCGCTCGCTGCTGCCGCTGCCGCCCATGTCGACCGCTCCTGGGAGTCGATCGTCCCCGTGCTTCACGACTACATCGCGATCCCGAACGTCAGCGAGAACTTCGACCCACAGTGGCGCGAGCACGGGTTCATGGCCGAAGCGGTCGAACTCGTCCGCGCGTGGTGTGCCAGCCGCGAGATCCCGGGCGCGATCGTCGACGTGCACGAATTGCCGGATCGCTCGCCCGTGATCATCGTCGAAGTTCCCCCGACCGGCGCTGGTTCGGCCGACGACACCGTGCTGCTGTACGGGCACCTCGACAAGCAGCCCGAGATGGAGGGCTGGCGTGACGGCCTCGGGCCCTGGACCCCGGTGCTCGAGGGCGACCGACTCTACGGTCGTGGTGGCGCCGACGACGGGTACGCGGCATTCGCCAGCCTCGCTGCGATCGAGGCCGTGCACGCGGCGCGCGGTTCGCATACCCGACTCGTCGTCCTGATCGAGGCGAGCGAGGAGTCGGGGTCGCCCGACCTCCCCGCCCATGTCGACGCGCTCAGCGACCGGATCGGTTCGCCGTCGCTGGTCGTCTGCCTCGACTCGGGTTGCATCGACTACGAGCGGATGTGGGTGACCACGTCGCTGCGAGGGGTCGCCGTCGCGACGTTGAAGGTCGAGATCGTGACCCAGGGTCTGCACTCGGGTGACGTGTCGGGCATGGTGCCGTCGACGTTCCGCATCGCCCGGGCGCTGCTGTCGCGGATCGAGGACGAGAGGACCGGTCGGGTTCTGCTCGCGTCGGCCGACGTCGAGATCCCGGCCGATCGGCGAGCCCAGGCGGAGGCGAGCGCGTCCGAGATCGGCCGCATCGCCGAGCAGTACCCGTTCGTCGACGGTGCCGGGCCGACCACCGACGACGCCACCGAGCAGCTGCTCGGTCGTACCTGGCGAGCTGCGCTCTCGATTGTTGGCGCCGACGGGTTGCCGCCGACCGCGCGCGCGGGCAACGTACTGCGGCCGAGCACGACGCTCAGGCTGTCGCTCCGTGTGCCACCGACCGCTGACGCGACCGCCGTCGCTGACGAGATGACCGCAACCCTGCTGGCCGACCCGCCGTACGGTGCCGCGGTCACGCTCACGGGCGTGGACGCCGCCGCTGGTTGGAACGCACCGGAGATCGCCCCGTGGTTGGAGTCCGCACTCCAGGAGGCCTCGACGCGCGCGTTCGGGGAACCGGCTCGGCTGTTCGGAGAGGGTGGCTCGATCCCGTTCATGGGCATGCTCGGTGAGCGATTCCCGGATGCCCAGTTCGTCATCACCGGGGTGCTCGGGCCCGACGCGAACGCGCACGGACCCAACGAGTACCTCCACATCCCGACCGCTCGACGCCTGACGTTGGCCGTCGCCGATCTGCTGGATGCGCATGCGACACGCTCCTGACGCCCCCGCCGCGGTGTCAGCGTCGCTGGTCGTCGTCGTGATCGCTGTCGTGGTGGTCTCGCTCGCCGGCTGTTCGCGAGCCGACGACGCCATCTCGACGGACGCCACGACCCCCATCACCACCGCCGCCTTTGAGTCGACGACCACACCGCGCACGCCGGTGATGACGGTACCGACCGCATCCACGACGGCATCGCCCGCCACGATGACCACCACGACCACGGCTCCCACGACGACCACTACGACGACGGCTCCCACGACGACCAGCACGACCACGAGTACCACGACCACGACGGCCCCGACGGCCACGAGGACCCCGACGACGGTGACGGTGACGGCGGCCCCACCCCCGCCCGCAGCAGCCGTCCTCGACGCGCTCGCGCTCCCGTTCGACGCGGATGTCGAGATCGGGCGGTCGGTCGAGGGGCGACCGATCACCGTGATGAGGCGCGGCACCGCATCCGGCACCGCGGTGCTCGTCATCGGGGTCATCCACGGCAACGAGGCCGACGGCGTCGCCGTGATCGATCGTCTCGCGGTCGAGCCGGTGCCCGACGGGGTCGAATTGTGGCTGGTCCGGTCGATGAACCCGGACGGCCAGGCGATCGGTGACCGACAGAACGCCCACCTCGTCGACTTGAACCGCAACTTCCCGGCGCAGTGGGGTCCGCTCGGTGAGGTCGGCTTCTGGCAGTACGCCGGCCCGTCACCGGCGAGTGAACCCGAGACGCAGGCGATCGTGGCCCTGGGCACTGCGATCGTCCCCGATCTCGTCTTCTGGTATCACCAGGACCTGTTCCGTCTGAGCCCTGGGTCAGGTCGGGAAGGCGAGGCCCGCGTTCGCTACGCCGAGTTGACGGGCCTCCCGATCGTCGAGGTCACCGGTGGTACCTACACCGGCACCGCTGCACAGTGGGCACAGACCGTACGGCCGGACGACGGGTTCTCGATCACGGTCGAACTCGGCGAGACGCTCACCGCAGAGCAGGCGGCGGCTCACGCCCGGGCCGTGCTCGTCGTCGCAACCGAACTCTTCTGACCGAGGGCGCGGCGGCGTCAAGCGGTGGCGGCGTCGACGTACAGCGACCCGTCCGGGCGGGCGTGGAGCTGTCGAGGGCGGCTCAGCCGGCCCACGAACGAGCCGTCGGGCGCACACCTCTCCCAGTCCAGAAACCACGTGACACCGTCGGAGTCGGTGTGCACACGTCCGGCATACGAAGAACCGATCGCGTCGACCACGAGCGCGCCGTTGCCGATCATTTCGAAGGGTCCGCACGGTGCGTCGGCGACGAAGTAGTACGTGCCGGTGCCGGGGCCTGTTGCGCGACGGGTCGGCGACTGCGTGGACGTGTCACTGGAGACGAGCAGGTACCAGCGGTCGGCGAACCCGAAGAGCTGCGGCACCTCGAGCTGACCGAAGCCGGTCGCCCTGACGTCGAGCGGAGAGAGTGTGTCCCAGTTGCGAAGATCGGCCGTCCGGGCGTGGCCGATCACTCCACGATCGAAGTAGTCGCCCGGGCCGGCACGTGCGGTCACGAGCACGTGGATCTGGCCGTCGTCGGGATCGACGAACGCCCACGGGTCGCGCCAGGCCTCGTCGCCCCAGAGTTCAGTGTCGAGGAGGTCGTAATGCGCGGGGTCGGCGGCCAGGACGGCGCCGTCGAGGCGCGTCCACGTCAGGAGGTCCGGAGACGTCGCGACGCCGATCCGCTGCACAAGGCCGCGTTCGGCCCGCGCTGTTCCCGTGTAGACCATGACCCATTCGCCGTCGCGC
The DNA here is from genome assembly GCA_039921745.1 of Ilumatobacteraceae bacterium. GTDB lineage: Bacteria > Actinomycetota > Acidimicrobiia > Acidimicrobiales > Ilumatobacteraceae > Ilumatobacter. The sequence continues at coordinate 8,573 of JBDSBE010000096.1, forward strand.
CGGATGATGCTGCCGGTCCAGGTCGTGAAATCGTCGAACGTCCCGGCGCGACC
>JBDSBE010000097.1:0-20337 GCA_039921745.1 Ilumatobacteraceae bacterium
ACACGGACGGACTCGCACGCATGATCGACATCCAATCGTCGTCGTACCGGACCCGGACCACATGCCAGCCGGCGTCATCGAGTCGGTCCTCCGCCGCTGCATCGCGCACCGACACCTGATCGTCGTCGTGGTGCGGCCCATCGAGGAAGACGGCGACATCCATCCCCGAGCGGTCGTACACGAAGTCGGGTCGCGCCCGAACGCCGTCGACGGTCACCTGGGCCCGATCGGGAAGCCGGTAGCCGCCGTCCCGAAGGAAGTCGAGGAAGCGTCGTTCGAGCGACGAGTCGGTGAAGGCTTCGAGGTAGTCGGCTGCGCTCGCGGCTGAGCGGCCGCCCGCTCCGACGACGGTGCTCGTCGACGCGAGTTCGAACAGCAAACTCTGAACGAGCATCCGGTCGATCACGCTGTGTTGGAATTGGTTCGAATAGCTGAGCAGGCAGTCGTAACAGCCCTGAACACATCGCTCATCCACACCTTCGGCGGCACCGAGGTCGTCGCCCGTATCAGGGTCGAAGTGGCAGATCTCAAGCGCCCGCCGTGCAGCTCGCGCCAGGGCATGCGGCTCGGTGACCAGGCGGCGCAGCACTCCTGCGCCACCCTCGGCCGACTCGGTGAGCAAGAACCGTCCGCGTTCACCGATGTCGGGCAGCGGCTGTGAGGTCAGCTCGGAATCTTCGAGCTGGAACTCGGCTTCGATGCCGCGCTCCAGGGCGTACTGAAGACTGACCGCAGTGGCATCGTCGAGAGTTCGTCCGAAGCGGGCAACGACGATGTTGCGGGTGTCTTCCACGTACGGGATGACCTTCTTGCGGGTCTGAACATCGTCGGCCCGGTCGAGGTCGGCGTCATCGTCTGACGATGCGTCGGCGTTGGCTGCGTCAGAGTCACTGAGCCAGCGGCCCTCGACCGTGTGCAACCAGTACCCGCGATTGTCGCGGTCCTTGCGTCGACGACGCCCCACGTTGGAGATCCGGATCGTGGCTGCGTCGCCGTAGGTGAGATCCATCACTGGATCTCCTTCTGGGTTCCGGTCACTGTTCTCGACCGCCCCGACCACCTTGTCGGGACGGTCGGCTCGCGTCGAGAACCGGTAGCTCACCTCCAACTCGAATCCGCTACGCCGGCGTTCTTCTTCGTCGCTCGAGATGCGTTCGCGGCGCCGAGCATGCACGGTTTGGAGACGGATCAGGTCGTAGGTCTTCGCGCCGAGCCGGGCGTCGCACAGCTCGCACCGATCCAGGCCTTCGGAATCGAGGTGGTGGTAGCCGCACGCCTGGCAGCGCAACGCCGTCTCGGTGGCGACCTGGCCTGGCTCGTCGACATTGCGCGGCAACTGGATCCGGTTGACCACGAAGCGGGCGCCCTCGTGATAGATCAGCGAGCCGGGACCGAACTCGCTGATGGCAAGAAAGCGCGGCCGCTGAACGAAGTCGCCGCGCTGGTCGCGACCGGCCTGGCGACGACTCCCCGGGATGTACGCCGCAAGCGGCAATCTGGGGAATGAGTAGCCGGGCAGGAAACCCTCCGACGCCAGGTAGCGGTACGGATAGAAGTCGGTCTGACCCTCCGCTGCGTCGTCGTTGCGCAACACGGTCAGCCGGTCGCGAGCCTCGCGCTCGCGAGCTGCCGCCACGTTGCGGACGTACTTGCCCGCTGTGGTGTCGACGGCGAGGCGACCCTGCTCGCGATATTCATCCATCGCGCCGCGATAGAGGTCGCGCCATCTGTCGAACGCGTCGTCGAGACGCTGGGGTGCGAACCGGATCGCATCGGCAACCCACTCCGCTGTGAACCAGGGAGGCAGCCCGACGGTCGACTCCCACGTGCGCCGAAGATCGGCGAAGACATCGATCGCTGCCTGCTCGGCTCGACGCTGCACGTCGCTGTCGAGCAGACGCACCATGATCTCGGGGCGAATGTCCAACGAGGGGCGTTCTCCGTCGGATTCGAGCACGTCAGTGATCGACGACTTCATCGACTGCCCGGTCTCGGCCAGCCAGATCGCATTGACATGCGAACGGATCAGTTCCTCGTTGGCGAGGTCGAGGCGCGGGGCCTGCACCGAGCCCGACACCATCTGGTCGCTTCGGCGGAACCAGTACGAATCGTGGCTGTTGCCGGTCGAGCAGTAGGTGACGACGAGCGCCGGCTGACCGGAACGGCCCGCTCGACCAGAGCGCTGCGCATAGTTCGCCGGTGTTGGCGGCACGTTGCGCATGCCCACGGCGTTGAGGCTGGCAATGTCGACACCGAGCTCCATCGTCGGCGAGCAGTACAGGAGCGGCAGTCGACCGGAACGGAACTCGGTTTCGCGGATCTCGCGCTCCGCGGCCGGAACCTGAGCGGTGTGTTCCTTCGCCGTCATCCCCACGAGCGACGTAGCAACGTCGCGATACAGATCGCGGAAGAACGGGTTGACCCTCGACGTCGCTTCGGCATTCAAATGCTTGCGGAGCGCATCGGTCGCACCATGGGTGCCATCACCCGGCAGCCACCGGATCGAACCGGCGCGCAAGCGATAGCCGCGCTCGGTCGGCCCGCGTCCTCGTGGACCCACAGCGACGTCTACCTCGGCCAACACGCCGTTGTCGCTGAGGTTCTTCAGCATGAGGTCGATGGCGTGCTGGGTCTCGTCGGTCGCCAGCGCGCCTGCGGCCTGACCGAGACCCTTGGAACCGCGCACATAGCGACCAAACCCACCGCGCCAGGTCAGGTTCAGGACGCCGCGACCGAGGCCCGGCCTACCCGGTTGTGGGATGGCGATACCGACCTCTTCGAGTTGCTCATTCTCCCCGATCTGCCACTGCGCGTTCAGGCGCTGCCGGCTGGTCCGTTGCAACTGTTCGAATCCGTGCGTGCTCAGGCAGTCGACGTCGATGGCCAGCACGCGCCGAAACTCGTCGAGGAGGATGGCCATCAGCTCCTGGCGGAGTGCGTGCGGCGCTGCGGCGAGGTGTGGATCGTTCGCCCAGATGTGATCCGCTGCTGCGAGTTCGTCGAGCCCGATGTACTCGACCCGGAGCAGTCCGGACTGCTCGAGGTTGGGCATCGTCACTCGCCAACCCCGTTTGAGGTCGACGTACAGCCGGTACTCGATCACATGCCGAAGAGCACTCAGCGTCTGGTCGTGGCCGATGATGGCGTCGGGAGCCGCCGAATAGTCGCCCGGCGCGAGCCCGAGCGCTCCGGCCACGTGGTTTGCGACCGTCTCATGGGTGAGCCCTTCGGACGCCGCGCCCAGTGCTTGGGCCAGCGCGCCGCGCAGAAGCGATACCTGGACGAAGTCGTTGAAATGCCCGGCCTGGAGTGAAGCGTCCTGTCGGTTGTCGACGAACGTGAGGAGCTTGCGTGCGTCCGCCCCGAGGTCGCTGGCTTGGCGCAGGCTCCGAACGACGCTGGTGCTCACCACCGTCATCGCGGACGAACGGCCTTCTTGGTCAAGTGTTGCGAGCTTGGAGAAGTCACTGCTGCGCGCTTGGTCATAGGTAACGCCACAGCGAAGACAGAACGAGAATGGTGTCGAGATGAACCAGGCCGCAACATCTTCGGAGGCGTCAGTGCGGATGCCGTCCGGTCGCACCCGTACTGGGGTCGGCAGATACTTCTTCTTGACAGGCAAGACGTGGCTCGAACCGTCGTCGTCTTCGGTGGTCCAGTGTTCTGGCACGCGGCCGCTGGTCAGTGGGTCGAGCGGCCATGGGAAGTCGGTAGAGATGTAGAGGTAGCCGTTGACCGAGTCGCCACCCGATGCGTCGGCGTCTCGTCGGGCGACGAAGGTCTCTTGGCCATACGGCGTGGTCTTTGCGACGACGTAATACTCCTGGCCGCACTCGCGGCAGAAGCCGAGCGGGAGCAGGATCTTCTCGGGATCGTCCGGGTCACGCACCTGGTACCGGTCGGTGAGTGAACGCTCGGCCTCGGTGTCGATCGTGGCGTAGACCGTGTCGCCCTTCGACAGGAACTGGTGCAGTCGGAACGCGAAGATCGGCCGCCTGCTGACTCCCCGCAATGACGATCCTGCAAGCAGGGTCCGTTCGATCGCTGCCCGACAGTCGCCCGGTGATCGGCCGGTCAGCGCCGCGAGTTCTGCGGACGCGTCGGTCACTCGCGTCGGGCGTCGACGAACCAACTGGCCGGTGACGTCGTCGGTCGCGATCCCGAAGGTGGACTCGACCCAACTCGACAGCGGGTCGTCGACAAACTGATCCACGATTGTCGCTGCGCCGCCGTCGATCGCGTCTCGCAGCGCGTCGACTGTTGCGCTCCGCTCGGTGGTCGCACGAACCAGCGTCTCCCCGATGACGTTCGCAGGATCGACGCTGCTCCCAAACAGACGGCTCGCAACGTCCGCAACCACGACCGCCTGGTTGGCGACGCTGCCTTCTGTTGTCATCGTCGCAGACGTGCCAACCACCTGGAGGTGTGGTGACCTGCAAGCGCTTCGTACACGCCGAATCAGCATGGCGACGTCACTGCCCTGACGACCCCGATACGTGTGCAACTCGTCGAGCACCAGGAAGTCCAGACCCTCCGCCGCCCGGATCAGGTGCTGGCGCTCATCGGGACGCGTGAGCACCAGATCGAGCATGACGTAGTTCGTCAGGATGATGTCGGGCGGGTGCGCCAGGATGGCCTGGCGCTCGTCCGGGGTCTCCTGACCCGTGTAGCGGGCGAACGTGACCGGTTCAGCACCCTCGGCGAACCCGAACTGCAAGAACTTGCGCAGCTCGTTCATCTGGCTGTTAGCCAGAGCGTTCATCGGATAGACGATGATCGCCCGCACCCGCCGGTCGCTGTCGCCTTCGGCCTTGCTCCGAATGACCCGATCGACGATCGGCGCGATGTACGCAAGCGACTTACCCGACCCGGTGCCTGTGGTGAGGACATATGACGCCCCGGTTCCGGCGGCCTCGATCGCTTCACGTTGGTGCCGATGGAAGCGGATCGGAGAGCCGAGCCCTGCGTCCGTCGAGGCGTCCTTGACCCGGAAGACCTTCGCCGACGTCGGATGGAGCAGCCCGACATCGACCAACTCGTCCACCGATCCGCCCGGTGCGAAATTCGGATTGAGCGAGAGCCACGGCTGAGGCCACTGACGCTCCTCGGAGGAGCGTTCCTTCAGAAGGTCTGCAATGCGCTCATCGCGAGCTTCCACGAACGATGAGGTGAACGATTCGTAATCGCGCACGAGTTGGTCCCGCACGCCGAATACATCCACGTCATGAACTTAGTCGGGCGAGCAATTGGGCGTAGCTGCTCCCGAGGGTTTCGGTGGATCTCTCGCCTACCGGCGCGTGGATGAGAACGGTCCGGAGCTCAGGCGGTCCCGGTCACAAACGGCTGCAGCGAGCCCGGCGGTGAGACCTCTGACAGCCCGGGATCGATTCCGATGATCGGCGCTGATCGTTCCGTCCGCTTGAAGGTGACGTGGGTGCCGTCGACGGTTGCGCGCCGGCGGAGGTGTGTCGGGACGTAGGGTCGCCACCCACCCTCGGGGGAGTATGCGGACGAGTGGCCGTGGATCTGGGGCCACGGGCAGACTTTCCAACCCGACCAGACTTCGGCGGTCGATGCCCACACCGGGCCCGGAGCGCGTTCGTTGAACGTGCCGTACATCTCGCCGGGCCGGGCGATCTGGGTGCGGTCCATTGCGTTCAAACGCTCGACGACACTGCGGGCGTCGCGGTCGCTGTCGAGATCGTCGGCCCAGAACTCGTAGCCGATGCCGGCATGAGTGACGATGGCGATCGTGCAGTCCTGCATGGGGACCTCGGCTGCCCACTGGGCTCGTCGGGCCTGATGCCATTCTGAGAACGTTCGTAGCGCGTCGACGTCGGCGGTCCGCTGATCGCCGCTCACGATCGCCGGGCCGCCGACCGCTGCGAGTTCCCAGTTGCCGATCAGCTGCGTCCACCGACCTGCCTCGATGTGTGGTCCGACGAGAGCGACGACCTCACGGTCGTCACGTCCACCGAGGAGATCCCCGACCTGTACCACGTGGAGTCCGTCGGGCCACACGTCGCCCGTGACCCCGAGTGACGCGAGCGCGCACCGAAGCTGGTCGGCGAACCCACCGACGTCTCCGATCACGGCCACGGTCTCCATCGGTCCAGTCTGCCCCGCCTGTCCGTTGCCGCCGGCCGGCGTTCATGCCATCACGAACGGACGATGACCCCACGATTCCGAACCACCGAACCAGCGCCATCGAGTTTCCGAACAGTACTTCAATCCCAGAGCCCTACACCCGTGCACCGGGGTGCTGCACGTGATTTCCGAACGCCTGGTGTCGGGTCGACTCCAGGCCGAGCTGGCGGTCGGAACGGCGATCTGCGAGGTCGTCGACGTATGCGATCGTGCGTCGCGACCCCTCCCGCCGATGGGCGGAGACGTCGGACTCGCACGGCTTGGGATCGAGCGACGTCAATCGAGATCACTCGACTCCGAATGGTCGTCCGGCAGATCGAGGACGCCGCCCATCGGCGGTGATCGAAGGGAACTGGGAGACGATCGACCGAAGTGGGAAGTACGCACGACTTCGTCGTGGTGCCTCGATGTCCACAGGGTGTGACCTGGTGGTTCGCGAAAACTGGGTGATGATTCGGGAGACGTCGGCGCAGAACTGGGTGGTGATCGGAACCAACTGGGAGGTCAACGAACAGAACTGGGAGCACGAGAAATCCTGTCCCAACCCTGTTCGTTGTCCACAGCCTCTGACCTGGTTGTTTGCGAAATCCGGGTGGTGATTCGGGTGGTGATCGGGAGGGGGATACGAAGATTTCTCGCTCCCGAGCCGGATCTATGGGGGTTTCCGGGAGCCCGCTTCGTCAGCGTCGACCTCGAACCGGCGGCAATCGGCCGCCCGACGAGAGGAGAACGATATGGACAAACCCGGGAAGCCCGGCCGGCCACGAAAGTGGACGTCCGACGCCGAGAGGATGCGAGCCCGACGAGCCGCTCAACGAGCGGACCGCGAGCGGTACGCCCAGGAACGACGGCTCGACGTGCTCGAAACGATTCCCGTGCTCGACGACGTCGACCTCGCCGAGATCGTCAGCACGCTCCCGAAGGCCGACACCGTGCTCGACTTGAACCGCGTCGTCGACCTGTTGATGATCGCCTGCCAGGTCGAGGGAGGCATCCAGGAATGGCTCCACCAGTCCTGCATCGAACAGCACGACCAGCTCCTCACCGCCCTCGTCGACGAGCAGCAGTTCGCACGTGAGGTCATGGACGAGGCGAAGGCGCTGGACCATCTGGCGCGACGGATGCGTGAGCGGCTCGTCGAGGTCGATCCCGACGGTCCGTTCACGCCCAAGTACCCGATCAGCGCGTTCCTTCGCCCGGGAACGAGCTGACGATGCGTCGCTATCTGACCATCGACGAGGTGGCCGAACTGCTCGGCGTCAAGCCGTGCTTCGTACGGCGACTCGTGTGGGAACGCCGCATCCCGTACTACAAGATCGGCAAGTTCGTGCGCTTCGATCCCGACGAGATCGAGGCATGGCGCATCACGTGGCACCAGCCGGCGCTCCGTTGACGACGGGTCGCCGTCGTCAGAATCGAAACGGCGCGAGCTGCGCCGCTGCTGTCGTGAGCTCGACGTCGTCGCCGCCGCTCCACACCCACGGACCGAAGTTGTCGTCGCTGAACGGATCGTCGGTCGTCACACGTGTCGCCACCTCCGTGGGCATCACAGCGTCTCGATCGATGTCGCCATCGTCGTCGAACTGGGTGTCGATGAACTCGTTCAGGTAGTGACTGGTGCCGTACTCGGGATGGATCAACTGGCCCGTCTCGTCGACCCAGGTGAACACGCCGGACGGCATCACGAACACGCTCGAACTCGCCCCGATCGTCATCGTCGACGACGACATCGCCTCCTCGGCGGTAAGGAGAATCGTGTCGGGAAGGTTGCGACGAGGCGGAGCCCGTCGGCGTCGAGGTGGCTGGCTTGCATCATGGGGTCTCCTTCGGGTCGTTCGGTTCAGGACAGTTCTCGGGCGATCCGGTCACCCATGCCGGCGGCGATCTCGATGTCGCGGGCGGCGGTCGCCTCGAGGTAGCGGAGCGATGCGTCGGGTGTCGAGTGGCCGAGGCGCGCCATGATCTCCTTCGTCGATGCGCCGGCGCTTGCGGCCGTGGTGCCGGCGAGGTGACGCAGGTCGTGGAAGCGGATCTCCGTGTTGACTCCGGCGCGACGTTTGGCGCGATCCCACGACGGCTGGAAGTACCGATTGAGGAGCGAGCTGCCCTTCACCGACCGGAAGATCAGAGCGTCCGGTTCCGGCGGGGTGAAGGTGTCGAGGTGCGTCCGCAGGATGTCGAGCGTGGTGGGGTCGAGTGCGACCAGTCGCTCACCCGACGACGTCTTGGGCAACCCGAACACAGGGCCGACACCCTTCACGAACGCGAGCGACCGCGACACGCTCACCTGCGCGCCGTCGAGATCGGAGCGGCGGAGCGCCGTCAGTTCACCGAACCGCAGGCCAGACGTCGCGGCGCACCACACCAGCGCACCGAACTCGGGCTCGATCACACCGATGATCTGGGTCACGTCCTTGAACGTCACCTCGGGTCGACGGTGCACCGTCTCCTTCGCCGCCCCCTTCAGCTTCACCGGGTTGGCCCGGATCAAGCCATCTTCGACGGCGGTCTCCATCACCGTGCGGAACAGTCGGTACACCTTCGCCACCGTGTTGTCCGACAGGTGCGACTGGAGCAGCCCGGACCTCCACGACCGCACCGCCGGCGTCGTGATGTCACTCAGTGATGTCGATGCAAACGTGGGGAGGATCCATCGGCGGAACTGGGACTCGTACATCTCGACCGTCCGCGGCCGCAACGATCGCTCCGCCAGCCAACGGAGCGCGTAGCTCTCGAACTTCAACGCGCCGGCCGACTCGTCGAAGTGTTCGCCGCGAGCGAGGTCGGTCTCGATGCTCGACAGCCACCGGCGCGCGTCGGTCTTCGTGGCGAAGGTGTCGGGCGCGCCGACTTGTCGGCCGAGGTGTGAGTAGCGCGCCTGGAACCGTCCGCTCGGCAGCTTGCGGATCGTGCCGAACTGCCGCGCAGCACTCACTTGGTGCTCCCTGTTGCGCATTCTTCTAGGCACGTTCTAGGCACGCTGACCACCGTAGCACTTTGCCGAAGCGGCGGAGGGGACACCTAGATGGCCGCTGAGCTGGTCTTATCCGGCTCTGACACTTGGAGCGGATGAGGAGAATCGAACTCCCGTATTCAGCTTGGGAAGCTGATGTTCTACCATTGAACTACATCCGCGTGGCCCGCTCGGCGGGCTGGACCGAACAGGCTAGCGGGCCCAGGTCGGGCTCCGTGAAGCGGCCCGATTGACCCGCCGGGGGGTCGGGTATTGCCGGGGCACGATGCCCGAGCACCTTCCCCAACGAGTTCCCGATCAACCCTCGTCGCCGACCGAGCACGACGTCGTCGACGTGACCGCCGATTTCGCAACCGCCGCTGACGTCGAGACCTCCAACGACGACCGGGGGCGCAATGCCGAGAGCCCGTTGCAGATCCCCAAGCTCGGGTGGAAGGACATCCTGCTGCGGGTGAAGGACGAGTGGGGCGGCGACAACGTCGGCCTGAGCGCAGCAGCAGTCGCGTTCTACGCCTTCCTCGCGCTCATCCCGGCGCTGGCCGCGATGGTGTCGATCCTTGGCCTCGTTGCACAGGGCCAAGACGCGACGAAGCTCATCAACGACCTGTTCGGCGCGCTCCCCGGTGACGCGAAATCGCTGATCGACGGGCAGCTGCAGGCCATCTCCGATCAGTCATCCAACTCGCTCTCGTTCGGGCTCGTGATCGGAATCGCACTCTCGATCTGGTCGGCGTCCGGCGCCGTCGGGCAGCTGATGAGCACCATCAACATCGCCTACGACGAAGAGGAGACCCGCAGCTGGTTCCTCCGCAAAGGTCTCGCGCTCGCCCTCACGCTGGGCGCCGTCCTGTTCGTCGCACTCGCGATCTTCGCCGTCGTCGGCCTGCCGGTCCTGATCGAACGAACCGGTTTCGGCATCGGCATGCGACGGCTGCTCAACATCCTGATCTGGCCGGGGCTCGCGATCATGTTCGGGCTGGCGCTCACCGTCCTGTACCGGATCTCCCCGGACCGTCGCGACGCGCACTGGAAATGGGTCACGGTCGGGTCGATCTTCGCGATCGTCGCATGGGTCGTCGTCACCCTCGGCTTCCGGTTCTACGTGTCGGCGTTCGGCTCGTACAACAAGACCTACGGGTCACTGTCGGCGGTGGTGGTCATGCTGCTCTGGCTGTGGCTGACGTCGATCATCGTCCTGCTCGGTGCGGAGATCAACGCGGAGACCGAACATCAGACGGCTCGTGACACGACCGTCGGTGGCGACCAGCCGATCGGCCAGCGCGGCGCAGTGAAGGCCGACACGGTCGGCAAGGCATCCGACTGACCGGTCGTCGACCCTCTGTTTCGTTACCGCTCGGGTGGTGCCTGCGCGTGCATCGCGTCGGCCACGTCGGATGCTCCCCGCTGCCCGCTGGTGAAGAGGCCGTCGGTTGCGCCGGCGAGATCGGCAGATGACTTGTTCTGACTGAGTTTGCGTTTGGCCACCACACGGGTGACCTCGAGCGAAACACCCACGATCGCCCGCAGTAATCCGGCGACGTAGTCGGCCGGCGCATCGTCGACCGACCACGGCGACGGCATACCGGCCTCGTGCTCGGCCGTGAGATCGCGCACCATGCGGTCCGTCCACTGTTCGTCGTGGACCGCGAGCCGACCGTGCAGGTGGACCACCTCGTAGTTCCACGTCGGGACGACCCGTCCATGTTCGGCCTTCGACGGATACCAACCCGGCGAGACGTACGCATCGCTGACGGGGATCACGAACAATGCGTCGCACGGCGCCGCCCCCACGATCGGATTGGGCCGCGCAACGTGACCACGGAGCACGGTTGCGTCGTCGTCGATCAGGAACGGCATCGGCGTGGACTCGATTCCGTTGTTTCCGGTGACGACCAGGTGTCCGAACCCGGCCACTCGGGCCATCGCCACAGCCACCGCCCGATCGCTCTCCTCGAAATGCCGCGGCATGAACATCACGCAACAGTACCGATCGACCCGATTCACTAACGTGGCTGATCGTGGTTGTCGCATGATCCTCTCCGATCGAACGCTGCGAGAGCAGCTCGCTGCCGGACGGATCGTGATCGACCCGCTCGACGAGTCGCTGATCCAGCCGTCGTCGATCGACGTCCGGATCTCGAATCTCTTCCGGGTGTTCCGGAATCACACCCGGGCCGTGATCGACGTCAAAGAGGACCTGCAGGATCTGACCGAACTGATCGAGATCGACCTCGACGATGCCAATGCGTCGTTCATGTTGCATCCCGGCGAGTTCGTGCTCGGGTCGACGCTGGAGCGGGTCGCCGTGCCTGACGACCTCGTCGGGCGGGTCGAGGGGAAATCGAGCCTCGGACGTCTGGGCCTCCTGATCCACAGCACGGCCGGGTTCATCGATGCCGGTTTCGACGGGCACATCACGCTCGAGCTGGCGAATGTCGCCAGCCTGCCGATCACCCTGTACCCCGGCATGAAGATCGGCCAGGTCAGCTTCATGCAGATGACCACTCCGGCCGAGAACCCGTACGGCAAGGGGGCCAAGGGTTCCAAGTATCAGGGCCAGCACGGCCCCACCCCGAGCCGTTATTTCGAGAACTTCCACCAGCAGGGCGACGCCGTCACTCCACCCTGAGCCGAGTCGCGAAAATGTGGTCATGACGCTCATCATCGCGACACGGCCCGGCCGAACACCCCTCGACGGAACGCCTGGGAAAGATTGCTCGACGGCCGAGTTGGAGCGCTCTACAATGCGCACACGCACCGTGCACGGTGCGGCGAGGGGACCGGGACGAATGCAACTCACCGATGATCGTTGGGCAGCGCTGATCGACCAGCGCGCCGAGCAGCCGCAGCTCGCATTGGAGACACTGCGCGCCCGGAGCCGTCGCCCGTTGCTGACCGACGGACGGCTGTTCATCGTCGCAGCCGATCACAGCGCGCGCGGCATGCTCGGCGTACCGGGGGAACCGTTCGCGATGGCGGATCGCCGCCGCACCCTGGAGTCACTCCTCGTCGCACTTGGCTCACCGCAGGTCGACGGTGTGCTCGCCAGCGCCGACATCATGGAGGATCTCGCGCTGCTCGGTGCGCTCGAAGGCAAGCTCGCCTTCGGCACGATGAACCGTGGCGGGATCATGGGTGCCGACTGGGAACTCGACGATCGCATGACCGCGTACAGCGCCGAGTCGCTGAGCGCGAACGGCCTCGACGGCGGCAAGGTGCTGCTGCGCCTGGCGGACGACGATGCCGGCACGGCCGCGACCCTCGAAGCGTGCGCCCACGCAGTCGACGAGTGCGCAGCGCTGGGGCTGCCGATCATGGTCGAGCCCCTGCCGTACCACCACGACCCGGCCACCGGTGTCGCGAAACTGCTCGACGACGACGACGCGCTGCTGCGCGCCGTCGCGATCGGGTCAGGGCTCGGCGGTACATCGACCGCGACGTGGTTGAAGGTGCCGGCCGGGAAGGACCCGGCACGCATGCTCGCCTGTACGTCGCTCCCGGCACTGATCCTCGGCGGCAGCCCGGGCCCGGACCCCAAAGCGACGTACGCGTCGTGGGAACGGGCGATGGAGGTTCCCAACGTCCGCGGGCTCGTCGTCGGTCGCTCGCTGCTCTACCCCGCCGACGGTGATGTCGCGGGCGCGATCGCCCGCGCCGCGGCGATCGTGCGACCGGAATGACGCCGATGAACAGGACCCGACCGACCGTCGCCGACCTCCGCGCCGGCAAGGGCATCGCCCAACGCACGATGGTGTACGTCACAACGACCGACGAGGCCGCCGCCTGCGCCGAGGCCGGCATCGACATCCTCTCGATCGAGCAGGCTGTCTGGAACGTCGCTATGCGCGAGGCGGCCGCAGACTGCTTCGTGCAGGTCGGGCTGCCGTACGGCGTGCTCGCCACCACCGACGACCATCTTCGCGCCGCTCACGACGCGATCCTCGCCGGAGCCGACGCCGTCTACTGCGCCGCGAGCCTGCAGGTCATCGAGCGACTCGCAGCCGAAGGCATCCCTGTCGTCGGCCATGTCGGTCTGATCCCGTCGCGCCGGACCTGGACCGGAGGGTTTCGTGCGGTCGGCAAGTCGCTGGAGTCGGCGCTGTCGATCCAACACCAGGTCGAGGCCCTCGAACGCGCCGGCGCGTTCGCCGCCGAGATCGAGGTCGTCCCGTTCGAGATCGCCGCCGAGATCTCCCGTCGGACGTCGCTGCTGATGTTCTCGATGGGGGCCGGCGCGGGTTGCGACGCGATGTACCTGTTCGCCGAGGACATCCTCGGCGAGACGCGCGGCCACCGGCCCCGCCACGCCAAGGCGTACCGGGACTTCTCCGCCGAGTACGAACGCCTGCAACGTGAACGGGTCGGAGCCTTCCGTGAGTTCCGCGCCGACGTCGCGTCCGGCGGATACCCGCAAGGGGCCCACGACGTTCCCGTCGACGCCGAGGTGCTCGGCGCGTTCGTCGCCCACCTCGACCGGGAACCCAGCGGCGAGCAGCACCTCGACTCGAACCACTCGATCGCACCAGAACGGAGCAGATCATCATGAACTCGACGTCTTCGACGAGAACCGCGACGACGCCGACAACGGCGACCAGCGCGACGATCGGAACAGCGACGACCGGTGCCGCCCCGGCGTTCGGTCGACACCAGTGTCGGTTGGCTGATTTCGTCGCGATCGTCGAGCAACCGGCCCCGATACCGGAGTTCGCCGATCGTCTCGAGCAGCGTGTGCCGGTGTTCGTCGCCGACGTCCTGCGGGCTCGAATCGTCGACGACCGCTCACGCCGTGACGTTCGCGATGTACTCGCCGACGTGCTCGATCGAGGCGCCGGCATCTTCGTGGTCGAGGGAGCCGTCACCTCGGACATCGTGGACCGTGCGACGGTCGTCTTCAACGCGATGATCGACCAGCAGCACCGGGAAGGTCGCGCCGTCGGCGATCATTACGCCAAGCCGGGAGCGAACGACCGGGTGTGGAATGCGATCGAGAAGCTGGCGGTCGACGCACCGGACGTGTTCGTCGAGTACTACGCGAACGACATGATCGCACTCGGGGCGTCATCGTGGCTCGGCCCGGGGTATCAGATCTCCTCCCAGGTGAACGTCGTCAACCCGGGCGGTCAGGCGCAACAACCGCACCGCGACTACCACCTCGGTTTCATGACCGACGACCAGGCCGAGGACTATCCGGCTCACGCCCATCGACTGTCGCCGATGCTCACGCTGCAGGGTGCGGTCGCCCACTGCGACATGCCGATCGAGACCGGTCCGACGATGTATCTGCCGTTCTCGCAGCAGTACGAACTCGGCTACCTCGCGTGGCGCAACCCTGAGTTCGTCGACTACTTCCAGGCCGGCTACACCCAGTTGCCACTCCGGAAGGGGGACATGGTGTTCTTCAACCCGGCCCTGTTCCACGCCGCCGGGACCAACGTGACGTCCGACGTGCGACGCATGGCCAATCTGCTCCAGTTGTCCTCGGCGATGGGGCGGGCGATGGAGACGATGGACCGCCTTCGGATGTCGATGGCGGTGTATCCGAGCCTCGTCGCTGCCCAGGCAGCGGGGATGGATGCCGATCACGTCGCCAATGTCGTGATTGCCTGCGCGGACGGCTACGCCTTTCCGACGAATCTCGACAACGATCCGCCACTCGGCGGGCTGACGCCGCCATCTCACGCCGACATCGTCACCGAGGCGCTCGCCGAAGGCGCCGACGCAGGGGTGCTCGAAGCGCGGCTTGGGGCACTCGCCGAGCGGCGTCGGTCGCACTGACGACCGCCGCGCGGCCATGATGAGCGGGTGCTCGACGCCATCATCTGCGCGATCCGCGACCGTCTCCCGTTCGGTATGACGGTCGACGCGTCCGATTCGACCTTGCCGCCGGCGCCACGGAGACCGTCGGTCAATCCGATCTTGCCGGTTGCAGACATGGAGGAGGCGAGTGACTTCTACCGCGGCCTCGGATTCGTCGTCGACGCCTACGACGACCAGTATGCGTGGGTGAAGCACTGCGGTTGGGAGTTTCTGCATCTCCGACAGGTCACGGACCTCGATCCGAAGGCGAACGAGACCACCGCCTACATTCACGTTGCCGACGCCGATGCCTGGCGGGCTGCGATGTACTCGACGACCGCCCACCGCGAGTCGGTCGGTGTAGTGGCCGACGAGCCGTGGGGCATGCGCGAGTTCACGGTCGCCGATCGGAGCGGGAACGTCGTTCGGTTCGGCCACACGCTGTGACCGAGTGAAGACGTTCGTTCGCAGACAATCCGACGGAGTACAACTCTCTCTCAATATTACAAAATGATGACGAAGTGTCGTACGGGTAGCTCGTCGTCCTGCCATCGTGTCCGCCCAGCGGGCTCGATCAAAGGAAAACCACTCTCGACATGACTGCACCGCTACGACGACGTCCGCTGCTGCGGACTGCCGGCGCACGCACATCCATCTCCCTGGCGCTTGCACTGGCCGTCACCGTGACCGCTACGCCGACGGTCTCGGCCGATCCGGGGGCGACGATCGACGGCGCCTTCGCCGGAATCGGCGAACGTGCCGCAGGCAGCGTCCTCGAACTCGACGTCGCCGGTCGCGGCGGCACGCCGAGCACCGTCGGCGCGGTTGCGCTCAACCTGACGTTGACCGGAGCGAGTGGCCCCGGCTTCGCCACCGTCTACCCGTGCGGATCGGCTCGACCTGACGCGTCCTCGATCAACTTCGGGTCGGGCCAGACGATCGCAAACGGCCTGATCGCATCGGTCGGGACCGGCGGCAGGGTGTGTGTGTACACCTCGCAGCGAACGCACATCCTCGCCGACGTGTCCGGATCATTCGGCTCCGGGAGCGACTACCGCGCGCAGAACCCCGTCCGACTCCTCGACACCAGGGGTGGCGCCACCACGATCGACGGTCGGTCCGCAGGCCAGGGCGCGGTGGCCGCAGGGCAGACCGTGGAGGTCGCCGTCGGTGGCCGAGGAGGAGTCGTCGCCGACGCATCCGCTGTGGCGCTCAACCTGACGATCACCGAGGCCGCCGGGCCGGGGTTCGCCACGATCTACCCGTGCGGATCACCACGGCCCGATGCGTCGACGATCAACTTCGGCGGCGGAGAAACGATCGCGAACGGTGTGATCGCGACCGTGGGTCGTGGCAGCACCGTCTGCGTCTACACATCGCAGGCGGCCCATCTGGTCGCCGACGTATCCGGTTCGTTCGGTGGTGGGTACCGCGGTCTCAACCAAGTCCGTCTCCTCGACACCCGACCGGACGGTGGCACGGTCGACGGACGCCACGCAGGCGGCGGGCTGTCGGGCGCCGGAGCGGTGGTCGAGTTCGACGTCACCGATCGCGGCGGCACGCCTGGCAGCGTGACCGCAGTCACATTGAACCTCACGGTCACGCAGACCGGTGGCCCTGGCTTCGCCACGGTGTACCCGTGTGGGTCGGCGCGACCTGATGCCTCGACGGTCAACTTCCGGGCCGGCCACACGGTCGCCAACACTGTCATCGCACCCGTCGGGCCCGACGGCACGGTGTGCATCTACACGTCAGCGCCCACCCATCTGGTCGGTGACGTGTCCGGTGTCCTCGGGTCGGGCACGGGCTACCGAGCCCAGTCGCCGGCACGGATCCTCGACACCCGCCGGGTACCCGATCCGCCGAACGATGCTGCGCAGCGATCGCTCGCGCTGCTCAACGAACTGCGCGCCCGGCACGGTGTCGGGCCCGTCGTGCTCGATCCCGCGATGTCGGCAGCTGCGCTCGCATGGTCGGCCGAGATGTCGCGCAGCGGCTTCCGGCACAGCACCCTCGGATACGCCGAGAACATCGCGTGGCACAGTTCGGCGCTGTCGCCCGAGCAGGCAGCCCAGCAGTTCCATCAGATGTGGGTCGACAGTCCCGGCCATTTCCGGAACATGATCGATCCCCGCGTGACGAGAGTCGGGATCGGGATGTACCTCGCCGGCTCGGGCTGGTACGGCACCCACCTGTTCGCCGGCTGACGGGTTCGTCAGCGTCGCGGAGGCGCCGTCGTGCCCCGCACGATCAGCGACGGCGTCGTCACGACACGGCGCGCTTCCGTGCGGCCCCCCTCGACTCGTTCGACGAGCATCTCCACGGCCATCCGACCGATCTCGTCTCGATGCTGGTCGACCGTGGTGAGTCCGATGTGGCGCAACGCGGCGACGAACGTGTTGTCGTAGCCGACCAGCGAGATGTCTTCGGGGACGCGCTTGCCGGCCGCGGCGAACGTGTCGAGCGATCCGAGCGCGCTCATGTCGTTCCCGGCGAATACGGCCGTCACCGGCCGGTCCTCGGCAAGCAGTCGGGCGGCGGCGTTCGCGCCGCTCGCCTCGGTGAACACCGCCGAGGCGACGTGTGGCTCCAAGCCGTGGCGACGCATCGTCGCGGCGTAGCCGTTGCGACGTTGGGTCGAGCCGGCACCGCTGCCCCCGTCGATGTGGGCGATGTGCCGATGACCAAGGGCGACCAGGTGGTCGACCACCAGCCTGGCACCGAGGCGGTCGTCGTTGTTGATCGTGTCGACGGCACTCGACCTCATCGGGCGGCTGGCGACGGCGACCGGGATCGATCGGGCGATCTCCTCGATCACCGACGCCTTGACCCTGGCGCCCATCAGCACCACTCCGTCGACGTTGAAGTCGATGAAGCTCTCCAACGCCGCCTGTTCGTCACCGTCGTCGAGGAAGGCGCTGTTCAACAGCAGTCGGTACCCGAACTGGTCTGCTGCGGCCTTGACCCCGTCGACGACGCCGGCGAAGAACGGGTTGTGCAGGTCGTTGATCACCGCTCCGAGGGTGCGGGTGTTCTTGCTGGCGAGATGGCGCGCACTGAGATTCGGCCGGTAGCCGAGTGCCTGCGCTGCTGCCAGTACCGCGTCTCGGGAGCGGCTGCTGACCTTGCCGGACTCCTGCATCACGAGGCTCACGAGCGCGCGCGAGACACCGGCCCGCCGGGCAACGTCTTCCATCGTGGGTTTCGCCATCGCCGTCCTGACTGATCGCTTGACTTTGGTCGATACAAGCACAAAGATGAGAGCGCTCCAATGATTGGAGCGCTCCAACACCGATTGGTGTGGAGTGGGGAGTCACGAGGGGGCAGCACTGGCAATGGGCTCGACGTTCATGGAACGTGTCGGTTCCGCGCCGATTTCCTGGGGAATCTGCGAGGTTCCCGGCTGGGGTGCGCAGCTCCCGGTCGATCGAGTGCTCTCCGAGATGGTGTCGCTCGACCTGACTGCGACCGAACTCGGTTCGCTGGGATATCTGCCGACCGATCCAGAGCAGTTGACCGCACTGCTGACCGAGTACGGGATGACGCTGACCGGAGGGTTCAACGCGCTCGTGCTCCACGATCCGGGCCGGGTCGACCAGATGCTGGCCATCGCGACGTCGAGCGCGCAGCGCCTGGCTGCAGCGGGTGCGGAGCACTTCGTGACCTGCGCCGTCAGTGATCCTGACGACTGGCAGCGGCCCGACCTGACCGATGCCGAGTGGCAGACGCTGTACGACTCCCTCGCGCGGCTCGACGAACTCTGCAGCGAGCACGGGTTGGTGCAGGCGTTCCATCCGCACGTCGATTCGATCGTGGAGACCGCTGCGGAGATCCAGCGGCTGATCGACTCGACTACTGTCGCGTTCGTGCTCGAGACGGGGCACATGTTGATTGGGGGAATGGACCCTCTCGCCTTCGCGGTCGAACACGCCGATCGGGTGGCGCTGGTCCATCTGAAAGACGTGAGGGCTGATGTGATCGAACCGCTGAACACGGACGAGCTGACGCTGATGCAGGCCGTGCAGGCCGGCATCTTCCCGTCGCTCGGCCATGGCATCGCGCCGATCGCGCAGGTCGTGCTCACCCTCGAACGTGCCGGCTATCGTGGCCGGTACGTCATCGAACAGGACGCCGCACTCACCGAAGGCCTTCCGGCCGTCGGTGACGGGCCGATCCGCGACGTCACGAGCAGCGTTGCGTATCTCAAGTCGATCGCTCCTGCGATCGACGCTCCGCTCGAACAACACAACAAGGGGGAAATACCCGTATGAGGAAATTGCGTACCATCCTGGTGCCGATCGCCGCTCTGTCACTCGTCGCCACCGCGTGTGGCAGCGGTGACGACGACTCGAGCACCGCCGACACCGCAGGCACCGGCGACACCGCCGCACCTGCCGACAGCGCCGCACCTGCCGACACCGCAGGCACCGGCGACACCGCCGCACCTGCCGACACGACCGGCAGCGCCGACACCGTCGACGCCACCCAGGGTTCCGACCTGACGTTCCACATGATCACGCACTCCGACGACGGTCCGTTCTGGTCCGTTGTCAAGCGCGGCATGGACAAGGCATGTGCCGACCTCGCCGTGAACTGCGTGTGGGCCGGCTCGAACAACGACCCCGGCGTCCAGGTCCAGCTCATCGAGACCGCGATTTCCGAAGGCGTCGACGGCATTGCGTCGTCGCTGCCGAGCCCCGACCAGCTGGTCGGGCCGCTCCAAGACGCGGTTGCCCAGGGCATCCCGGTCGTCACGCTCAACTCGGGCGTCGACCAGTACCAGGACATCGGTGCGCTCACCCACGTCGGCCAGACCGAGTTCATCGCCGGCCAGGGTGCAGGCGAGCGCTTCAACGACCTCGGTGCGACGAAGATCTACTGCGGTCGCCAGGAGGAGTCGAACGTGGCGCTCGAAGAGCGTTGCGACGGTCTCAAGGACACCTTCTCCGGTGAGGTCGTGTCCGAGTTCGTCGGGCTCGACGCCGACCAGACCGCCCAGCAGGGTGCGATCGCGGCGGCTCTCCAAGCCGATCCGGACATCGACGGCTTCATGGGAACCGGCCCGGTCATCGCCGTGTCGGGCCTCAACGCCGCCAAGGATGCCGGTCGCGAACTCGTCGGTATCGGCGGCTTCGACATCACACCGGAGATCATCACCGCCATCGAGGGCGGCGAGATCGCGTTCACGGTCGACCAGCAGCAGTACGTGCAGGGCTATCTGCCGATCCTGCTCCTGTACTTGAACGTCACGAACCTCAACACCGTCGGCGGTGGGCTGCCGGTCCTGACGGGCCCAGGCTTCGTCACGCCCGAGAACGCAGCAGAGGTGAAGGCGCTCGTCGAAGCGGGCACCCGCTGAGTTGACGTCATGCCGGGTACGCCCGGCAACCGGTGAGAGGTGGGGGCCGACCGTCCGGTCG
>JBDSBE010000098.1:0-15435 GCA_039921745.1 Ilumatobacteraceae bacterium
CACCTCAAGCGCGAGCTCGCGCTCACCGACGGCAACCTCGGACGGCACCTCGAGGTGCTCGGCGAAGCCGGGTTCGTGAAGCTCACCCGAGACACCGCGCAGAGCCGGCCACGGACATGGGTCTCGATCACCGCCAAAGGCAGAAATGCGCTCCGCAAGGAGCTCGACGCCCTCCGCAAGATCATCTCCCAGATCGAGGACGCGGACGCCAGCGCAGTTTCGCACGAACCCTCCGCATCTGCTCGAGACATCGGAGACCACTGACGGCAGAACAGGTCTCGTGGTCGTGGCGGGTTGCCAGCTCGGCGGAGCGTCGCTTCGCATGTGCTGTGCTGCTGGAGGAACTCGAACTCCCCGATCGGCATCGGCACCTCACGCACGATCTCTCGACTGTCTCGAGGCCCACGCTTGAACCGGCACGTCGATTCGCTGGGCCGTGGCCCATGGGAACGTCGACCCGCGTCAGTTGACCGTGGCATGGATGAGGATCGCGGACAGCCGGTGACAGCGCCCCCTGCCGATGCTTCTCTGGATGATGCGTCAGTCCGTCACCGTGATCAGGTGACGCAAGTGGTGGAAATCTGGCCCGACATGGGACTGCTGCTGCTGTCCCAGTCGATCGAGGGACGGTCCGCCGCCGCAGTTGCACGAGCGCACCTTCGCGGGTTGGGCTACTGCTCAAAGACAGCGTGCTCGACGTACGCTCTGGAGGCGCTGACCACGCTCCGCAAAGGCGGGACGGTGCTGGACCCGGAGGTGGTCTCCACGTCGACCGCCACAGCCGGCGCGCCGTCCGTTTGAGATTCGTCCTGTGACAACTCTCCGCTTGTTCAATCGTCCACGACGACGTTCGTTCCGCTCGAGAGTCGAGCTCCCACCCGCCTCGTTCAACTCGAGATCGGGCTTGCCAGGGTGACTTGAGCAAGGACGGGGAGGTGGCCAGCAATGCGGGCGAACCCTACGTTTGTCGGCCTGGTCCTGGATCGCGCGGTCGCACCAGATCGGTGTTGACGATTTTGGCGATCGATCTCTGCACGCGTCGGGTCATTGGCGGCAAGAGCCGTTGGAGATACCAAAAAGCCATCGCGCTGCGCGGTACCACCGACATGGCCCGGTTGCGGCTGATATCTCGCAGGGCCACCGACGCGAATCGTGCCGCCGAGATCGGGCGCTGATGGAGACGATCGAGATATGCGCGAGCCGTCACCGTTTGCGACGCAGTCTGCGGAAGGTCGGGCGGAGGCTCTCCGTCGAGGATCGCAGTCTCGACCGCGCCCGGGCACAGCACGGTGATCCGAACACCGTGCAGCTCGGCTTCGGGTCGCAGCCCGGTCGACAGTCCGACGACAGCATGTTTCGTCGCCGAGTAGGCCACCACGAACGGCGGTGGTACCAAGCCGGCTGCCGAGGCCGTGTTGACGATGTGCCCGTGTCCCTGATCGATCATCAGTGGGTACACGGCCAAGAGTCCATTGACAACGCCGACGAAGTTGGTCTGGATGATGCGGTCCCAGTGCTCGCCCGACTGTTCGTGCGTGGGACCCCCGAGCGAAATACCGGCGTTGTTGAAGAAGTAGTCGATCCGCCCTTCAGCGGCCACTGTCCGCTCCACCAGCGTTCGCACCGCATCGCGATCCGTCACATCCAGCTGGCAACCGAGCACCGACGAACCGTGCACACTGGTGATTTCGTCGACGGTTCGACTCAGCGTCACCGGATCGATGTCGGCAAGGACCACACGTGCTCCGCGTGCGACCAGCTCAGCGCCCAGAGCGCGGCCGATACCAGAAGCTCCGCCGGTGATCACAGCAGTCGAACCACTGAACGACGAAAGCCTCACCCACTCACCTTGCCCTGAACAGGAAACCGAAGCAAGACGATGCCCACAACGGCCTACGCCAGAGAGGCTCGCCGTGGGGTGACTCAAAAGACCGGCGGGAAACAGACGGTGACCGCGACATGGGTGCCGTTCAGGGGCCACGCATATCGTGCGTCGGCGGCGATCGCTCGACCCGCTCAGGATCTGTAGATCCAATCGACGGCGTGACGTCAGGCGGTGAGGTCGGCGACCCGGGCGCGAGCGAGTTGTGCGAGTTGCGTGACCTCTGCGGGAGTGTGGTCGTCGCTGTCGTCGTCGGATTCGGTGGGGAAGGTCGGGCGACGGGTACCGACAGGCAGGATGACGGTGCCGTCGGGCCGGATCGTGTAATTCCGGCCGTTGACGGCGCGCTGTTTGCGCCATCGTTGCCGGGTCTTGGCGAGGTTGTGGCGCCGGCACTCGGGGCCGGCGTTGTGTTGATCGGTCGGTCCGCCATCGGCCCACTCGGTGGCGTGGTCGACGTCGCACCATTCGACGGGAAGATCGCACCCGGGATGCTCGCAGTGGCGGATCAGCAGCTTGGCTGCGTCGCGGGCCGGCCCGGTGAACAAGCGTTGGCGGCGGCCGAGATCGATGACGACGCCGGCCGAGTCGACGACGACCCGACGAACGTGACCGGTGAGGGCTGCCCGAAGCACATCGTGCGGATGGACCTGGATACCCGTGCTCGTCTCGCATCGCCGGTCGGACAACGGGATCTCGCCGGAGACGAGCGTCGCGATCAACGCCGGGTCGACGCCGCACGCACCGTCCGGCGCGAGACCAGACTCTGCGAGCAGTTCGCTCCAGGTCGTCGAGTCGATGATGATGTTGACCAGCGGGTCGGCGACCGACCCGATGCCGTCGGCGGTCGCGGCTGTCTGGAAGATGCGGTGCAGTGCGTCGAAACGCCGTTGGCGAGCGGTGCGCGCCAACGCGTGCTGATCGGCGTCGGCGCCGTGCTCGGCCCGTCTCCGATCGAGGTCGCGGCGGAACTCGGCCTCACAGAATCGTCGGAAGATCGCGATCAACTCGGCTGACTGGACACCGGTGCCGCCGTGCGCCGTGATGTCGACCATTCCGCCGACATCGACGACGTTCGCACTGCGATGCTCGACGGCGTCGTCGCGCCCGTCATGGGCACCGTCCAGGTCGGCGTGGTGGACGAATCGATCCACACACGACACGAAGTCGGGATACGGCAGCTGTTCGGCCTGGTCGACCAGCAGCGATGCGGCCCCGGGCAGGTAGGCCCGCACCCGCTGGTTGCCCCACAGCTTCGCGAACGCCGCGACCTGCGAGCTGCCGATCTGCCCGGTCAGCCACGCCTCGCCGACGCCGTCGACGTGATCGACGGCCCCAGCGACGTTGCGCAGCCGGGACGCTTCACCGGGCGAACAGTTCAGTGTGGCCCGCAGGTAGGCGTTGATCGATCGGTGACCGTCGTCGGCATGAACCTGACGATGTCGGGCAACGGTGATCAGCGCAGCCTGCTCGGCATCCAACCGTCGGCGCACCGTCTCGTTCGCCCGGATGCGCTCATGCAGCTCGGCGTTCGTGCACTCCAACACCTCGGCGAGGAGCGTTTCGAACATGGCCCCATCCTAGCAAACGCATGTTCGACTGCAAGCCCCTGACCAGGTGCGATGCAAGCGATTGGGCATGACTGAGACGATGGCGACAGGTGCCGCTGATCACAGCGTCAGTGGTCGCCTCCCGCCCGCCGGGACGTGCGACACGACCGGCCGACGGACCCGGCCGAACTGGTCGTTCGCGCGCCCAGGCAGCTCGATCCGACCATCGAGAAATCTGGAAGATTTCTTCGACCATGACGGTCCAGGTCGACCGCAGGGTCGGCGCTTCAGCGGAGCGCGGCGTCGATCAGTTCGAGACTGCGGATCCGGTCGGCGTTGTCGTACGCCGCAGCCGTCAACATCAACTCGTTCGCTCCGGTGCGAGTCGCCAGAGCGCGCAACCCCTCGGCAACTCGCTCGGCGCTGCCGACGAGCTGATCGGTGGGCATGTTCCGTGCGGCGTCGGCGTCGGGGTGATCGACGGCGGCCTCGGGCGTGACGAGTGGGGTGCGTTTGTTGGTCCGGATGCCGAGGCGAAGGATCCGGCTCGGCAGCCCGATTCGCTCGGCCTCGGTGTCGGTCTCGGCGGCGAGCGCCCCGACGCCGACGATCAGGTACGGCTCGGAGAGGACCGGCGACGGCTCGAAGTGCTCGACGTACAGGCGGGTCGCGATGTCGGTCGCCCCGGTGTCGAAGTGATGCGCGTACGCGAACGGCAGGCCGAGCATGCCGGAGAGTTGGGCACTGAACCCCGATGACCCGAGTAGTGCAATCGTCGGCGACGAGGTCAGCACCGGCGTGGCCCGGAACCGTGTGAACATCCCGTCGTCGCGTCGGCGGTCACCGAGCATGCCCATCACCTCGATCAGGTCGTGCGGGAACTGTTCGACGCTCTGGTGCGGCGGTCGCCCGAATGCGGACGCGGTCATCGGGTCGGTGCCCGGGGCCCGTCCGACGCCCAGATCGATCCGGCCGGGATGCAACGACTCGAGCAGCGCGAACTGCTCGGCGATCGCCAGCGGCGCATGATTCGGCAGCATGACGCCTCCGGAACCGACCCGGATCCGTTCGGTGTGCGCAGCGAGGTGCGCGATCAGGACCCCGGGGGTCGTACTCGCCACCGTGGCCATGTTGTGATGTTCGGCCACCCAGAATCGAACGAACCCCAACCGGTCTGCGACCTGCGCCAAGGCCGTCGTGTCAGCCAGGGCCTCCGACGACGTCCCGCCGTCGCGGACCACCGACAGGTCGAGCACAGACAGCAGCATCCACCCACGATATGAGTCCGCGTCGGCATTTCGCCCGAGCTTGGCGGCCGTCATGGGCACCCGTCGGCGAACGAGCGGGGTCGAGCGGAGTGCGGTCGGGCCGCTATAGGGTTTCGCCATGGCGATCCGGAAGGTCTGCGGTATCGAGACCGAATACGGCATCGTCGTGCGCGGCGCCGACAACAACCCGGTGACTGCGTCGTCGCTGCTGATCAATGCCTATGTCAACGCAACGTCGAAGAAGATCGGCTGGGACTTCGAGGACGAGACGCCGGCGAACGACGCCCGCGGGTTCAATCTCCACGACGTGTTCCCACCCGACGTCGAATCGTCGCTCGTCAACGCCGTGCTCCCGAACGGTGCTCGGTACTACGTCGACCACGCCCACCCCGAGATCGCTCTACCGGAAGTGACCGACGCACTGGATGTCGTGCGGTGGGATCGTGCGGCCGACGAGATCATCCGCGAGTCGATGACCCACGCCAACCGGATCCTGGGCGACGGCGCCGAAGTGGTCGTCTACAAGAACAATTCCGATGGCAAGGGCAACAGCTACGGGTGCCACGAGAACTACCTGATGAGTCGCGAGACGCCGTTCGGCCGGATCGCCAGCCACATCACGCCGCACTTCGTCACCCGCCAGATCTTCTGCGGCGCCGGCAAGGTCGGATGCGAGGAACCGAATCGCCACCCGGAGGACGTGCCGTTCCAGCTCAGCCAGCGAGCGGATTTCTTCGAAGAGGAAATCGGCCTCGAGACCACGCTCAAGCGTCCGATCGTGAACACTCGCGATGAGCCGCACTGCGACCCGCAGAAGTACCGGCGGCTCCACGTGATCGTCGGCGATGCCAACATGAGCGAGGTCGCGACCTATCTGAAGGTCGGCACCACGCTGATCGTGCTGGCGATGATCGAGGACGACCAGGTCGGTGACGACCTGCTCCTCGCGAGCCCGGTGTCCGCAATCCGTCAGGTCAGCCACGACCCCACGCTGGACACCACGGTCCGGATGCGTGACGGTCGCCGGGCCACGGCGCTCGACGTGCAGTGGGGGCTACTCGAGTTGGCCAGGAAGTACGAGCAGACCCACGGGCTCGACTCGGTCGGCGCCGAGGTCGGTGCTGATGTCCTCGTCCGGTGGGAGCAGGTGCTGGAGGGCCTCGAACGAGACCCGGCTTCGGTCGGCCACTGGGTCGACTGGGTCGCGAAGCAGCGCCTGGTCGACGGCTTTCGCGAGCGTCACGACCTCGCTCCCGGGTCGCCCAAGCTCAAGGCGATCGACCTGCAGTACCACGACCTGCGCGCCGAGCGGTGCCTCGCCCGCCGGGTCGGCCTCGACACGCTCGTGTCCGACGCTGACGTGGCGAGCGCAATGACCGAGCCGCCGTCCACCACCCGCGCATACTTTCGTGGCCGCTGTCTGCAAAAATTTCCCGACGACATCGTCGCCGCGAACTGGGATTCGATGGTCTTCGATGTGGGGCGCGACCCGCTGCGGCGGGTACCGATGATGGAGCCGCTGCGTGGCACGGCCGATCACGTCGGTAGCTTGATCGACGAGTGTGATACTGCTGCGGAGCTGCTCGAGCGCCTCGGGCAGTGACGCCCGATTTAGGGAGGAACCATGGCCGAACGAACCCAGCGACAGAAGCCGACCGGCGACCGCGAGAACGACGTCGTCCAGGACGCCGCGCCGGCCACGAGTGAATCGGGCGAGAAGTTGAAGACCGAGATCGACGACCTGCTCGACGAGATCGACGAGGTGCTGGAGACGAACGCCGAGGACTTCGTGAAGTCGTACGTGCAGAAGGGCGGTCAGTGACCCGTGTCGATGCCGATCTTCGACCCGGTGCGCGATCCTGGATCCAACTTCCCCGAACTGCTGCGCCGGGTGGGGTTGACGACCGAAGCTGAATCGTCGGGATCGATCAGCGTGCCGCACGCCACGACCTGTGTGGCGATCAGGTACGCGGACGGCGTGGTGATGGCCGGCGACCGTCGAGCGACCTCGGGCAATCTGATCTCGCACCGCTCGATGGAGAAGGTCGTTCAAGCCGATCGGTTCAGCGGTGTGGCGATCGCCGGCGCGGCCGGGCCGGCGATGGAGATGATCCGCCTGTTCCAGCTCCAACTCGAGCACTACGAGAAGGTCGAAGGCGCCCATCTCAGCCTGGAGGGCAAGGCCAACCAACTCTCGATGATGGTGCGTGGCAATCTGCCGGCTGCGATGCAGGGCATGGTGGTCGTGCCGATCTTCGCCGGCTACGACCTGCGGCGCGAGGCAGGCCGCCTGTGGGCGTACGACGTGACCGGCGGACGGTACGAGGAGCGCGAGTTCGTCGCGACCGGGTCGGGCAGCCTGCACGCCGGCACCGTGATCAAGGTCGGCTTCCGGGATGCAATGGATCACGACGAGGCCGTCAACCTCGTCTGTCGCAGCATCTGGGAGGCCGCCGATGCCGACTCGGCGACCGGCGGCCCCGACGCACTGCGCGGCATCTATCCGGTCGTGGCGACGGTCACGGGCCACGGGTGGCGATCGATCGGTGACGACGAGCTCGCCGGACGGTTCGAGGCCATCGCGTCCGAGGTCCGCGCCCGGTCCGAGGTCGTCACGCCGATCCTGACCGATGACAGCCCGGAGGAGGAGAACGCATGAGCCAGCCGTTCTACGTCTCGCCCGAACAGGTGATGAAGGATCGCGCCGACTACGCCCGCAAAGGCATCGCCCGCGGACGGGCGCTGGTGGCGATCCGGTACGACCTCGGCATCGCGATCGTCGCCGAGAATGCGTCGTCGACGCTGCGCAAGGTCAGCGAGATCTACGACCGGATCGGCTTCGCCGGCGTCGGTCGGTACAACGAATTCGATCAGCTCAGGGTCGCCGGCATCCGAGCCGCCGACCTCAAGGGCTTCCAGTACTCGCGCGACGACGTCGACGCCCGGATGCTCGCCAACCAGTACGCGCAGATCCTCGGCAACATCTTCACCCATGAGATGAAACCGATGGAGGTCGAGATCCTCGTCGCCGAAGTCGGGATCGAATCGGCGGGCGATCAAATGTTCCACATCCTGTACGACGGCACCGTCATGGACCAGCGTGACACCGCCGTGCTCGGCGGTGATGCCGACGCGATCGGCGACCGCCTACGCGACGGGTACGAGGACGGCCTCGACCTGGCGGGGGCGATCCGAGTCGGGGCACTTGCGCTGAGCGGCGCCGATCGGTCGATCCCCACCTCCGAACTCGAGGTGGCGGTGCTGGCACGGGGGAACGGGCGACGCTGCTTCCGTCGGATCAGCGACGACGAGATCGACGAACTCCGCAGCTGATCCGGCCGTCGGTTCTGACGGTGATCACCGGGACCGAGATCGATAGGTTCTCGCCGTGGCCGACGACCAGACGTTCCACGACGACATCGAGGGATACTGCACCCCGCTGAGCTGTCAGCCCGGCGAGACGGTGTCGTTGCGCGTCTCGACCCGATCCGATCGGTATCACGTCACCGTCGAACGCTGGGGCGCCCAGCGAGAGGTCGTGTGGTCGACGCAGGGTGTTGCGGGCGAGTACACGGCCCCACCACCGGACGCCGACTCGAACGGTTGCGATTGGCCGGTCGCGGTCGAGATCCCCGTCGACGACTCATGGCGGTCGGGATTTCACCTGGTCACGCTGACCGCGGTCGACGCACCGCCCGGGCGCGACGTCGCCCATGCGTGTTTCGTGGTTCGGGCCGGGGCATCATCGTCGGCCACCTCACTGCTCGTGCTCGACACCAACACCTGGAACGCCTACAACACCTGGGGGGGCTGCAGCCTGTACACGGGCGGGTCACGCGTTTCGTTCGACCGACCGTTCGGACGCGGGATGCTGTGTCGGCCCGAGGTCGACCGAGACGACCGCAAGGCCCGGCCGGTGCGGTGGGGTGAAGAGCCGGATCCTCAGGGTCACATCTTCCAGGCCTACCGAACCGAGCATGCGTACCCGGCGGCGATCGGTTCGTGCGGGTGGTTCACCCACGCGCGCCGGTTCGTCGAGTGGGCCGAGCGGGCCGGGCACGAGTTCGACTACGCCGTGTCGAGCGATCTGGAGCGAGAACCTGCGACACTGGACCCGTACGACGTCGTGATCAGCGTCGGCCACGACGAGTACTGGTCGGCCGGCCAGCGCGACTCGGTCGAAGCTCACGTGCGCGGTGGCGGCGATTTCGTCAGTTTCTCGGGGAACACGATGTTCTGGCAGGTCCGCATCGAGCGCAACGAGCGGTCGACGAACATGGTCTGTCACAAGTACCGGGCGCACATCGACGACCCGGTGGTGGAGGCAGGCGAACCCCGGCAGATGACGGGCATGTGGGCCGATCCGCTTGTCGGCCGGCCCGAATCGTCGTTCCTCGGTGCCGGCTCGGCGTACGGGCTCTACCACCGCTTCGGCAACGCCACCGCACGCGGCGTCGGTGGATTCGTGGTCTACCGGGGCGATCATTGGCTGTTGGCCGATACCGGGCTCCGGTACGGCGACGTGCTCGGGGCGAAACACGGTGTGGTCGGCTACGAGACCGTCGGCTGCCCGGTCCAGTTCGACGAGTTCCAGCTCCCCGTGGCCGCAGCGCGCAGCGGCCTGCCCCTCGACATCGAGATCGTGGCGTTCGTGCCGTCCAGCAACCTCGGCGTCGGTGACTACCCGACGTCGATCTCGGCACTCTCGGACCAGGGTGATCTCGAGTTCATCGCCGAGCGCCTGTACGGGGAGAACAGCGCGCAGCATCGACGGCGCGTCCTGCACGGCAACTCGGTCCTGCTGACCTGCCGTCCGTTCGGCGAAGCCGGTGGGGAGGTCGTCACCGTCGGCACGACCGATTGGGTGTTCGGTCTCATCGACGACGCCGCCGTGCAGCAGGTGACCGCCAACGCACTACGCCGCCGCTCCCGATGATCAAGCTCCGGTTAAGAAACCGGCGGCGGATCGCCCGCTGTTGATCGCGACCGGATTCGGACTGAGTAACACCGCAGAAGCTCTCGTGGTCGGTGGATTCCTCGCGCACGTGGGCGTGTCGCGTCTGCGACAGATCGGTGACATCGGTCGATTCGTCGCTGCGTGCCTGCTGGGCGCCGTCGTCATCAGCGCCGGCGCCGCCGTCACAGTCGGGATCTTCGGAGACGGTGATCTGCTCGCGCTCGTTCCGCCAGGCGGCTGATTGGGTCTCACGGTGGGGCATCTTGAGCACTCGACTGACGGCCACTTCGCCATACGGTGATCGAGACGTCCACATCGCGTCACACGCCCACGTCTGCGTGGTGTCAATTGCATGCGAGCGCCAGCTGACGGCGGTCGACGGCACCGTGGTTGCGATCGAGGCCCGATCGATCTGCATCCACGGCGACACTCCTGGCGCGGTGCAGCTCGCGTCCGCAGTCCGTCGTGCACTGCAGGATGCAGCGGTCCGTGTCCACCCGTTCGTGATCTGACCCGGCGCGGGACATCGCCCCGTCCCTCCGGTGCGAAGGCGGCGGCGAGGTCGGTCTACGTTGGCCTGCAACTCAACGACGGGGGTCGTCACATGTCAGATCGTCTGCGCTTCGGCATTTTCATGGCGCCGTTCCATCAAGCGGGGGAGAACCCCACGCTCGCGATCGAGCGGGACCTCGAACTGGTCGCCCACCTCGACCGACTCGGGTGGGACGAGGCCTGGATCGGCGAACACCATTCGGCAGGAACCGAGATCATCGCGTCACCGGAAATCTTCATCGCCGCCGCAGCCGAGCGGACGAAGCACATCAAGCTGGGCACCGGTGTCGTCTCGCTGGCCTATCACAACCCGTTCATGGTCGCCGAACGTGCGGTTCAACTCGACCACATGACGCGGGGCCGGTTCATGCTCGGCGTCGGCCCGGGCTCGCTGCCGACGGATGCGATCATGCTCGGCCTCGACCCGACCGAGACGCGACCCCTGCTCGAAGAGGGTCTCGACGTGATCATGCAGCTGTTGACGACCGACGATCCCGTCACGAGTCAGACGAAGACCTGGAACCTCGTCGA
The DNA here is from genome assembly GCA_039921745.1 of Ilumatobacteraceae bacterium. Classification (GTDB taxonomy): domain Bacteria; phylum Actinomycetota; class Acidimicrobiia; order Acidimicrobiales; family Ilumatobacteraceae; genus Ilumatobacter. The sequence continues at coordinate 10,741 of JBDSBE010000098.1, forward strand.
CGCCCGGCTGCACCTTCGTCCGTACTCCGACCCCCTGTTCGACCTGGCCGTGCCGGCTGTCGCGTCGCCGAGCGGCCCACGACTGGCCGGCAAGCACGGGATCGGCCTGCTCTCGATCGGTGCCACCATGGAGGCGGGTTTCGACGTCCTCGCGCTGCACTGGGACGTCATGGAAGAGCGCGCCGCGACGTTCGGGACGGTGGCCGACCGTGCCAAGTGGCGCCTGGTCGGGATGATGCACATCGCCGATACCCGCGAGCAGGCCTACCGTGACGTCGAGCACGGGATCGTCCAGTGGTTCGACTACTTCCAGCACACCGCGGCATTCCCGCAGATGGACGTCGGGGATGCGGGTGCCGTGCAGGAGGCGATCGACTTCGTCAACGCTTCGGGGCTCGGATCGATCGGCACGGCCGAGGACGCCGTCGCCCAGATCGAACGCCTCCAGAAGCAGTCGGGTGGCTTCGGCTGCTACATGACCCTTGCCCACGAATGGGCGAATCCTGAGGCGACGAAGCGGAGCTACGAACTGATCGCTCAGCAGGTGTTCCCACACTTCCAAGGCCAGTCGTACAGCACGCTCGATTCCAAGGCCCGCGCCCGCGAGGGCAGGCCCCATCTGGCGGAACGGAACATGCAGGCCGTCACCGACATGACCGAGAAGCACGCCGCCGAGCTGGCAGCGAAACACCAGTGAGCCGGAGGGGCCAGACCCCTTCCGGCTGTTACGGTTCGCGCATGGATCGCCGGATCTTCGGCATCGAGAGCGAGTACGGCGTCACGTGCACCCTGCGCGGACAGCGCCGCCTCAGCCCTGACGAGGTCGCGCGCTACCTGTTCAGACGGGTCGTCTCGTGGGGGCGGTCGTCCAACGTCTTTCTGCAGAACGGCGCCCGGTTGTACCTCGACGTGGGCTCCCACCCGGAGTACGCAACGCCCGAGTGCGACTCGCTGTACGACCTCGTCGTCCATGACAAGGCCGGGGAGCGGATTCTCGAATCGCTCGTCGAATCCGCCGAGCAACGCCTCGAGGAGGAGTCGATCCGCGGCACGATCTACCTGTTCAAGAACAACACCGATTCGGCGGGCAACAGCTACGGCTGCCACGAGAACTTCCTGACCCGGCGCGACGACGACATGGCGCACTACGCCGAGGTGCTGATCCCGTTCTTCGTCAGCCGCCAGATCTATGCCGGGGCCGGCAAGGTGCTCCAGACCGCACGCGGCGCCACGTTCTCGATCGCGCAGCGCTCGGAACACATCTGGGAGGGCGTGAGTTCCGCCACGACTCGCAGTCGCCCGATCATCAACACGCGCGACGAACCCCACGCCGACGCCGAGAAGTACCGGCGGCTGCATGTGATCGTGGGCGACTCCAACATGAGCGAGTACGCGACGTTCCTCAAGGTCGGCGCCGCCGCGTGCATGCTGCGGATGCTCGAGGACAACAATGTGGTCCTGCGCGACATGACGCTCGAGAACCCGATCCGCGCGATCAGGGAGATCAGCCACGACATCACCTGCCGGCGCACCGTGCGGCTCGCAAACGGGCGTGAAGTGAGCGCGATCGACATTCAACGCGAATACCTCGACCGTGCGCTCCGCTACGCCGACAGCCAGGGTTTCCCGCCACTCGAACAGCGCGCGCTCGAGATGTGGGAGCACTGCATGACCCAGTTGGAGAACGACCCACTGAAGCTCGATCGAGAAGTCGACTGGGTCATTAAATACAAGCTGCTGGAGGCGTACCGGGAGCGACACGACCTCGCACTCGGCCACGCCCGCGTCCAGCTGCTCGACCTGCAGTACCACGACGTCTCGCGCGCGCGCAGTCCGTTCTACAAACTGCAGGACCGGGGCATGGTCGAGCGGGTCTGCGTCGACGCCGACATCGACACCGCCATCGACACGCCGCCACAGACGACGCGGGCGCGGCTGCGGGGGGAGTTCGTCAAGCGTGCGAAGGAGCGACGCCGGGACTACACGGTCGACTGGGTGCACCTCAAGCTCAACGACCAGGCCCAGCGCACGGTGCTCTGCAAAGACCCGTTCAAGAGTCGCGACGAGCGTGTCGAGAAGCTGATCGAATCGTTGTGATCGTCGATCGGCCCCGCTGCCGATCGATGGTTCGCAACGGATACCGTGACGACATCGTGACCGAGATCTCCGACCCTCCCCTCGACCCTGCGGATCAGCAGGCACATCGGCACGGTTCACCGGTCGGCGGGTCGCAGCGTCGGTCCGGGCTCCCCGAGGGGGCCCGCGCATTCTTCGACTGGATCGTGGTTGTCGGCGTCGCCCTCCTCGTGGCGATTCTGGTCAGAACGTTCCTCCTGGCCCACTTCGTGGTGGAGGGCACGTCGATGTACTCGACGCTCGACACCGGCGACCGGGTGTTCGTGAACAAGATGTCGTTCCGGCTGCACGACCCGAACCGCGGTGATGTCGTCGTCCTCCACGAAATCACGGGCGCGACCGAGCGCGATCTGATCAAGCGTGTCATCGCGCTGCCGGGCGAAGAGATCAGGATGGAGAACTGCGAAGTCTTCATCGACTCCGACCCCAACGACACCGAGCCGGCCCAGCGCCTCGTGGAGCCGTATCTCGACCCGACCGTTGTCACGCCGGGCAACTGCGGCCAGGCGATCGCACCGATCACGATTCCGGCCGATGAGGTCTTCGTGATGGGCGACAACCGGGCCGGATCGCAGGACAGCCGGGCGATCGGATCGATTGCGTACGACGACCTCGTCGGTCGGGCCTTCGTGGTCTTCTGGCCCAAGTCGTCCTGGCAGTGGCTGTAGTTCTTCAGCGTCAACCGAACTCGCTGGAACCGAGTTCGCCCGTGAACGCGGAGACCATCCGGTCGGGATAATCGCTGTACACGCCGTCCATGCCCATTCTCAGCGCCGGACGCAGTTCATGGTCGTGCTGGAGATCCCATGAGAACGCCGTTCGTCCGAACCGGTGGAAGAGAGCGACGAGCCCACCGTTCCAGTCGGCCTTGCGCATGTTGATGCCGTCGATGCCCTCGTCGGCCAGCCGGGCGGCGCGCCGTTCGGGGCCTTCGGCGATGCGGTGCAACCGGGTCGAGTCGACCAGCTTCACCTCGCTGGCGAGCGGTCGCAGTTCCACCAGCTTGCCGACGTCGTGGTGGCACAGCCAGACATGGTCGAGCCGAGCGATCGGGTGCGATCTCACCGCCTCGACGACGACCTCACCCGCGTCCGGGTCCTTCAAGTCGAGCGACAGGTCGTAGTCGGTGCCGCACGCTTCGAACAGCTCGTTCAGGGTCGGGATGAAGGCGGGGAGGTCGTCGCGGCGGAGCGTCGAGATCGCCTGCTTGCGGAACCGCCCGGATCGCACATCGCCGTCGTGATCGAGCACGGGCACGCCGTCTGAGGTCAGCCACACGTCACTCTCGAGCCCGCTGACGCCGAGTTTGAGCGCGAGCCGGAACGACTCGATCGTGTTCTCGGGAGCGTACGCCCGCGCACCCCGGTGGCCGAAGGTGATGGGCGGGTCGAGCAGGGAGGGAAGTCGTTGTTGCACGCGCCCCTCATCCTGCCAGCGCAGCATCGATTTCGACCGTCGAGTCGGGCGGGCGACGGCACCAGGAGATTCCACTCCGTAGACTCCCGTCCGTGTTCAACCTTCAGGGCGGCGAGCTCATCATCATCCTGCTGCTCGCTCTGGTGGTGTTGGGGCCGGAGAAACTTCCAGAAGCAATGCGCAAAGCCGGCCAGGCGTACGCCGAACTGAAGAAGATGTCGTCCGGGTTCCAATCGGAGTTCCGGGCGGCAGTCGACGAGCCCCTGCGGGAGATCCGCGAGACGGCGAACGCGCTTCGGGATTCGGCCGACTTCACCAAGTTTCAGCAGGGAGAACGGGACGAGAAGCCGAAGTCGGCCGAGATGGCACCCGCCGACGCCGACACCGTCCCGGTCGACGCAATCCCGACGTTCGAGACGCCGGCCGACGGCGCTGGCCCGACCCCGGCGGTCGACTCCGAACAGGCCCCGTTCGCCGATGAGTCGCAAGGACCGCAGGTGCCACCGCCGTCGGGCCCGATCACCACGCGGGCGACGTTCACGGGCACGTCGTCGACGCAGCCGCGGACGCGTGATCCGGAGCCCGAGCGCGAGGCCGGGGACACGTCCGATCCGGAGGATCCCGCACCGAGCAGGCTCTCCGGTGAACTGCCTGCAGACGGTGAACCGGGCACCAACCGATGAGTCGCTTCCGGCGAGCGGAGAAACCCGACCCGAGCGGCGCGATGAGCCTGTTCGAGCATCTGGCCGAGCTCCGGATGCGGATCATCCGCAGCGGGCTCGCGGTCATGATCGGCGCCGTACTCGTCGTGGCGTTCTACGACACTGTGCTCGGGTGGCTGGTCAAACCGTACGGTGATCTCTGTCGAAGCAAACCCGACGGATACTGCGGCACATCGTTCAACGAATCGACCGAGCAGGTTCGGCTCGTCTTCCTCGACCCGGTCGAGGGTCTCACAACACGTCTGCGGGTGGCCTTCTACGGCGGAATCATCCTCGCCCTGCCGGTCCTGCTCTGGCAGCTCTGGAAGTTCATCGTGCCGGCCCTCCACAAGAGCGAACGGCGATATGCAGTCGGGTTCGTGGCATCGTCGTCGATCCTGTTCCTCGTCGGAGGCGCGATCGCGTTCAGCACCCTCGGCAA
>JBDSBE010000099.1:0-10227 GCA_039921745.1 Ilumatobacteraceae bacterium
GCGCTGGTCGAACCAGTGCGCCGTCGACAACTGCTCGGCCAAAAACCTCGTCATGGGTGGCTCGTCGATCCCCGGGCGAATGCGCCACACCGCTTCGATCACGGAGCCCGCGGTTCGGGCCAGCCCCGCCGGCACCCGCCAGCCCGGGGCGCGCACGCCGGCCGCCGCGCAGATGCCGGCCAGAAGTTCGGCCACCGGACGCGGCTCGCCGTTGGTGATCACATAGGCCCGCCCATGCACGTCCTCGGCCCGCTCGAGGGCCGCGACGATTCCGGATGCCGCGTTGTCGATGTAGGTCGTGTCGATCAGAGCGGCGCCGTGCCCGAGCAGAGGAAGGCGGCCCAAGCGCGCCCGTTCGACGATGCGCGCGACAAGCTGGGTGTCTCCCGGCCCCCAGACCAGGTGCGGGCGCACGGCCACCACCCGCAGCCGCGGCGAGTCGGCGGCGAGCGCGAGCAGTTCGGCTTCAGCTTTCGTGCGAGCGTAGTCTCCCCTGGCCCGCGCCGGGTCGGCGGGCATCGCGGGCTCTCCCACAATGGCGGCGCCGGCGTGCGCCACCGACGGCGAGGAGACGTAGACCAGGCGTCGGGAGGGGGCATCCGTCGCTGCTGTCGCGATCGCTGACGTGGTCGGCGGCGAGGTCGCTGTCGCAGTCGCTGACGTGGCCGGTGTCGTGGCCGGTGTCGTGGCCGGTGTCGTGGCCGGTGACGTATCGCTGGTGCTGGTGTCGTCGTCGCCGCCGCATGCGGTGACGGCGAGTGCCGCAACGAGGGTCGCGGCCAAGGCGCGCTGGATCATCATGGAATCCTCCGTAGATCGAGTTGGGGAAGTCGTGTGGAAGCCAGCGCACGACGGGTTCACACCGTTGCTAGAGGTTCGGCGCGTCACCCGAATCAGTCGTGGACGACGCACCCTACCGAGCGGTCGGCGTGAACGGCCGAGGCGGACCGAAGACTCGGTCGGCGGTCACCGTTGCGACGCGTGCCAGCGCAGCATCCAGCGCTCGGTCAACTGCACGGCGAGCTGCGCCGCAATGCCCAGGATCGCCGTGCACAGGATGGTGGTCCAGAGCACATCACCCTGGTTGAACGCCACGGCACGCTTGCCCGCTTCACCGAGACCGTTCCGGCTCAGCGCTGCCCCCTCAGCGAAATACGCGGCCGCCAGCCCGAGGCCGAGGTTGAAACGCGCGGCGGTGAACAGCGATGGCAGCGCAGCCGGAAGGCGGAGGTGCCAGAGCACCTCCCAGGTGCTGGCGTCGACCGACCGGAACAGCTCGCGAGCCGCCGGGTCGGCGCCACGCATGCCACTGACGGTGGCGTAGACGAACGCCGGTGCCGTCACGAACGTCACGAGGAACAGGATCGTGGGCGTTCCCCGACCCACCCACAGCTGGATCGAACTGATGTAGGCGACCCACGGCGTGACCAGGATCAGCACGAGCATCGGCTGGCTCGCATCCTCGAGTGGCCGCCATGCGGCCAGCGCCGCGCCGACCGCAACGGCGAGCACGAGCGAGATCACGAGCGAGATCACGAGGCGCGCCGCGGTGACCCACATGTTCTCGAGGTAGTACGCCGGTGTCTCGAAGAACGTCCTGACGATCTCCGACGGCGGCAGCAGCACGAACTTGCGCACGTCACGCACCCGGACGAACGCCTCCCAGAACGCGATCAGCCCGACTGCGCCTGTGGTGACCCACACCGCGCTGCTGTTGCGGACACGGTCGGTCATCGACCCGCCCCGTCGTGCAGCAGCCGACGAAGCTCGCGCTCGTGGGCGAAAAAGGCCGGGTCGTCCTCGATCTCGGGCACTCTCGGTCGCGCCAACTCGATCTCGACGCTGCCGACGACCCGCCCGGGGCGCGGTGACAGGACGACGACGCGATCCGAGAGATACACGGCTTCGGCGATCGAATGCGTGACGAAGAGCACGGCCGCATGCAGCGGTTGGCACAGATCGGCGAGGAGGTGACGCATGTCGGCCCGGGTGATCTCGTCGAGCGCTGCGAACGGCTCGTCCATCAGCAGGTAGGGCGCACCGAGCGCGAACGCTCGCGCCAGCGCGACCCGCTGCTGCATCCCGCCGGAGAGTTGGTGCGGATAGGCGGCTGCGAAGTCGGTCAACCCCACACGATCGACGAGTTCGCCGACGGACGGCTGGCCGGCCGGGTTGCACCCTGGACGGAGCCGTTGCAGCAAGCTCACGTTCTCGGCGACCGTCCGCCACGGCAGCAGGGCCGGTGCCTGCGGGACGAACCCGATTCGTTTCGACCGTCGAGCCTCGGCGGGGGACCGGCCGTCGATCGTGATCGTGCCCTCGGTCTCGCGCTCCAGACCGGCCACCAGCCGGAGCAGCGTGGTCTTGCCGCAACCGCTCGGGCCGAGGAGGGTCACCACCTCGCCCGGTGCGACGGTCAGGTCGACAGGACGGACCGCTTGCACGGTCCCGAACGTCTTGGCTGCCGCATGCACCTCGATGCCGACGCCGTCCTCCACGCGCCCGGATGGTACCGGTTGTGACCTGCCCCGTGGCGGCCGTAGCATTGTCGGGTCCGTCGAGGTTCCGACTTCGCCGTGATGCGTTCGATCCGTCCGGGTCGGCGCGACCTCCGTTACCGGAAGGCATCAACACCATGGCGCTCCAAGCCAAGTCAGACATCGTCACCAAGCACGGCTCGTCGGAGAACGACACCGGCTCGCCCGAAGTGCAGATCGCGCTCCTCACCGACCGCATCCTGCACCTCACCGAGCACCTGAAGGTCCACAAGAAGGACCACCACAGCCGTCGCGGCCTGCTCATGATGGTCGGCCGTCGCCGTCGCATGCTCGACTACTTGGCGGCGATCGACGTCGAGCGCTACCGCTCGCTCATCGCCGAACTCGGACTCAGGCGCTGATCTCCTCGGCGATCGCTGCGTTCCGGTTCACCGCACGTCGCACCGCCGGCTGTCACTCGATCGGGTGAACCCCGGTTCGAAGTCACGTTTCGTCCACGTACGCACGCGTACAGTTCGGGCACCCAACCCGTACAAGGAGACGTCATGGACATCGGAAGTTTGATCGCTGCGCTGCTGCTCGGCCTGGTCTGCGGCGCGATCGGCAGGGCGCTCGTACCCAACGACGCGTTCACGAACATGGACGGCCCGAAGTCATGGCTCGTGTCGACAGGCCTCGGTCTGCTCGGGGCGTTGCTCGGCTACTGGATCTTCACCGGTCTGCTCAGCATCGGCGACGAGGACAAGTTCGACTGGGGTGGCATGATCGGCGCGATCATCGGCGCCGTCATCGTCGTGATGGTCGCCTCGATGCTGATCAAGCGTTCGGGTCGAACCGTCTGATCGATGCTTCGACGAAGCGCCCGACCCGGGTCGGGCGCTCCGTCGCGTTCAGGGGAGAGGCGCGGCGTCAGGTGGCGAACACGACGGTGACGTCCTCGAACCCCAGAGCACCAAGCATGCCGGTGAGCATCTTGGTGGTGTTGTCCTCGGCACGTTCGATGATGTCGCTCTGCGTTGCCGATGCCGACATCTTGTCGATCGCGGCGAGCTCGAGAGCGCGCTCGCTGGTCGGACTGTCGACGAGCATGCCGCCGACTCGATTGAGCAGACCACGGTCTCGGTTCATCACGTAACTCTGATCCAGATCGATCGCCGGGGCCGTCAGGGTCGGCGTCGGGAGCGTGATCGTGACCGAGTCGGCGTCTTCGCCGTCGGACTCAGCGACGATCGCGGCGTCGTCGAGGCCCGAAAAGTCGACGATGGCGTCGACCGCCCCGACCGCCACGTACTGCGCCCGTTCGCCGGCGATGAACGCCGGAACGAGGTTGACGTCATCCTCCTGGTCGATGACGACCTCGAACTGGGCTTGGGCCGCGTGGTAATCGGCGAGGTCGCGCAGCTCGGTGAGCACGACGGGCGGGGAGTGGTCGACCGTTTCGGTCGAGAACGGGTTGCTGATCAAGCCCATACCGATCACGCCGGCCCCGACGATCAGCGCACCGACCACCACCCCGGTGGTCACGATGCTGCTGATGTTTCCTCGGTCTCTGTGTTGCACGATGTCCTCACGTGGTCGTCGAGCCCCCAGCGGTGGGGGCAGGGGGTACAACAGGGTCGCATCGGCTCGCATTCCGATCGCGGCCCCCGTTGCACGAGAACCACCCGATCGGGTACAGGGCGGGTACACTCTGCAACCGGAGCGCGGAAGGTCCGCGTTCTGACAACGAGCGGCACTGTGTTGGTTGCCGGTTGCCCATTCCGTGTCCTGCCTTCGAAGTCGCAGGACGGCGGGGTCGCCAACTGGGAACCGACCGGGTCGTTCCATGAGCGGCGATGGCAGTGTGCCGTCGTCTGAAAGGAGCCATTCGTGGCTGACCCCATTCGCGTCTCCGGTCCTGTTTCAGGGACCGACAAGACGCTCACATTCGAGACCGGGCGTTTCGCACCGCAGAGCCAGGGGGCCGTCGTGGCCTCCATCGGGGGCACGCAAGTGCTCACGACGGCCAACGCGGCCAAGACCCTGCGTCCCGGCATGGACTTCTTCCCACTGACGGTCGACGTCGAGGAGCGGGCGTACGCGGCCGGCAAGATCCCCGGCTCGTTCTTCCGCCGGGAAGGCCGTCCGACCGAGGAGGCAATCCTCACCTGCCGACTGACCGACCGGCCGCTGCGCCCGTCGTTCGCCGAAGGCTTCCGCAACGAGACCCAGGTCGTCACGACCGTCATCGGTGCCGATCAGAGCAACCCGCACGACGTACTGTCGATCAACGCCGCCTCTGCTGCGCTCATGATCTCGGGCATTCCGTTCGACGGTCCGCTCGGTTCGATCCGCATGGCGTACTCGACCGATGGTGAGTGGATCCCGCATCCGACCTACGAAGAGACCGAGGCGGGCACGTTCGAACTCGTGATCGCCGGGAGAGAGCTCGACGACGGCGACGTCGCCGTGATGATGGTCGAAGCCGGCGGTACCGAGAACAGCTTCTACTACTACGAAGACGGTGCCCCGAAGGTCACCGAGGAAGTCCTCGCCGACGGCCTCGAGGCGTGCAAGGTCTGGATCAAAGAGTCGATCGCGCTCCAGCGCCAGCTCGTGGCCAGCGTGATCGCCACCCACGGTCCGATCGTGCCGCTCGAGTTCGAAGCGGTCATCGACTACAGCCCCGAGGTCTACTCGGCCGTCGAGGGTGCTGTCGCCGGCGACATCGCCGACGCGATCAAGATCGCCGACAAGCACGAGCGCAACGCTGCCACCGACGCCGCGTCGGCCAAGGCGATCGAAGCGCTCTGTGGCGACGGCGGGGCCTGCGAGGGAGACGAGAAGTCCGTCAAGGAAGCGGTCCGCTCGCTCACCAAGAACTCGGTTCGCCAGCGCGTGATCGACGACGGCATCCGCCTCGACGGCCGTGCGGCCGGCGATCTGCGCCCCGTCACCGCCGAAGTCGGCGTGCTGCCGACGGCCCACGGCTCCGGTCTGTTCCAGCGTGGCGAGACCCAGGTGTTGAACGTGCTCACCATGGCGATGCCCCGGATGAACCAGCTCATCGACTCGCTGTCGCCGACCAACACCAAGCGGTACCTGCATCACTACAACATGCCGCCGTGGTCCAATGGTGAGACCGGCCGCGTCGGTTCGCCGAAGCGCCGCGAGATCGGTCACGGCGCGCTCGCCGCCCGTGCGGTTCTGCCCGTCGTGCCGAGCCAAGAAGACTTCGCGTATACGCTGCGCCTCGTCTCCGAGGTCATGGCGTCGAACGGTTCGACGTCGATGGCGTCGGTCTGCTCGTCCAGCCTCTCGCTGATGGACGCCGGTGTGCCGATCCGCGAAGCCGTTGCCGGTATCGCGATGGGCCTCATCAAGGATGGCGACAACTACATCACGCTGACCGACATCCTCGGTGCCGAGGATGCTTTCGGCGATATGGATTTCAAGGTCGCCGGTACCGCCGACGCCATCACTGCGCTGCAGCTCGACACGAAGATCGACGGCATCCCCGCCGATGTTCTCAAAGCTGCGCTCGCGCAGGCCAAAGTCGCCCGTCTCGAAATCCTCGAGGTCATGAACGCCGCGATTCCGAAGGCTCGTGACGAAGTCGCCGAGACCGCACCGAAGATCAAGACGATCACCATCGCAATGGACAAGATCGGTGAGGTCATCGGGCCGAAGGGCAAGGTCATCAACACGATCCAGAAGGAGACCGGCGCCGACATCAGCGTCGACGACGACGGTGCCCAGGGTTTCGTGACGATCGGCGCCGTCGAGGCGTGGCGCATGGAGGAGGCGGTGGACGCCATCATGGCGATCGTCGACCCGCCCAAGGCCGAGATCGGCAAGACCTACACCGGTCGCGTCGTGAACATCACCAAGTTCGGTGCGTTCGTCAACATTCTCCCCGGCCGCGACGGCCTGGTCCACATCTCAAAACTCGGAGGCGGCAAGCGCATCAACGCCGTCGAAGACGTGCTGGAGCTGGGCCAGGAGTTCGAAGTGACCGTCGAGGAGATCGACGACCGTGGCAAGGTCAGCCTGGTCCCCGCCGGCGACATGCCCGAGGCATCGGCGAAGCCGGAGCGGTCCGAGCGCCCCGAGCGGTCCGATCGCCCCGAGCGGTCCAGCGGCAACGGTCGCTCGTCGTCCGATGGCGAGTCGGCCCGATCTGATTCGTCGTCTGACGTCGAGACGGTGTCGTTCGAGGATGCATTCGACGCCGAACTGGCCGGTGAGCTGGGAGACCTCGGCCCAGCCGGCGAGAAGCGCAGCGACGACCGCGGAGGCCGCAACCGCGACAGCGGTAACCGCCGCCGTCACCGCTGACGACAACGCATGACGAATTGTGCCTGGCACAATTCGTCGGGCGCCCGACGGGATGTGATTCCACATCCTGTCGGGCGTTTTTTGCGATTGACTGGCCGGTCTGATGTCGGAACGCGTGATCACCTTGCCGTCCGGTTTGACGATTGCCGTCGAGCCGATGATCTCCACCCGAACGGTGGCGATCGGGGTGTGGGTCGGCGTCGGCGCACGCGACGAGACCCCCGAGATCGCCGGGATGAGTCACTTTCTCGAGCACCTGCTCTTCAAGGGCACGGCCAGTCGGTCCGCAATCGAGATCTCCCAGACGGTCGACCGGGTCGGTGGCGACATCAATGCGTTCACCTCCAAGGAATACACGGCGTACTACTGCCGGCTGCCCGCCCGGCACGCGACGACCGGCATCGAGCTGATGGGCGATGTCTTGACCGCACCGGCGCTGCGCGACGCCGAGATCGAGAGTGAACGCCAGGTCATCCTCGAAGAACTGGCGATGGACCAGGACAGCCCCGAAGACGTCGTCCACCAAGCGTTCAGCGCTTCCGTGTTCGGCGATCACCCGCTCGGCTGGGACACGGCCGGTGATCGGGCATCGGTGCTGGGACTGGACGCAGACGCCGTCCGTGAGTTCTACGCCGACCGATACCGCGCCGGGAACACGGTGGTGTCCATCGCCGGGGCCGTCGACCCCGACGAGGTGATCGACCACGTCACCAAGCATTTCGATCGGATGCCTCCCGGCGACGGCAGGCGCCCCCGGGTCCCGCCGGCGGCGGGCTCGACCTCTCCGGGATCGGTCGTCCGCATCGACGATGACACCGAACAGGTTCACATGGTGGTCGGCGGGCGCTCGCTCGATCGGCTCGACCCGGACCGTGAGGCCCTCGATGTCGCGAACCACGTCCTCGGTGGTGGGCTGTCGAGTCGGTTGTTCGACGAGATCCGGGAGCGTCGTGGTCTCGCCTACTCGGTGTTCTCGACCGCGTCGGCCTACGCCGATACCGGAGCGTGGTCGATCTACGCGGGAAGTCTCCCGGAGCACGCCAGCGCCGTCCGCCAGCTCATCGGCAGCGAACTCGACCGGTTGATCGCCGACGGGATCACGACCGAGGAGCTCGAGATCGCGCAGGGCTATCTCACCGGTTCCTACGAGATGGGTCTGGAGGATTCAGGCGCCCGCATGTCCCGTCTCGGCGGCCAGCTCGTGATCCTCGGCCATCTCCGCAGCATCGAAGAGCAGATCGATCGTTGGACGAACGTCACGGTCGCCGATGTGCAGGCCGTGGTGAGGCGGGTCTACGGTGCCGCCGAACCCGTGACGGTCACCGTCGGCCCGACCTGACGACGCACGACCAGGATTGGCGAACGCGTGAGGATCGGCCCGGCTGTTGCGGTCCGATTCTCACGCGTTCACGGCTGACGAGTCACTGCTTCCGATTGACCCTCGCGAACGGACCAGTGATGGCGAAGGTCACGCCCGGCTGCTGGATGTTCGCGAACAGGGTCTTGCGGTCGGGGGAGAAGGTGGCACCTGTGAACTCCGAATCGTCGCGATGATTGCGGGCGAAGAGCGACGTGCTGCCGTCCGGAGCGACCGCCAGGAGATGCTGGACGGCGTTGCCGTCCTCACAGAGCAGGAGTCCACCCCACGGGGAGACGGTGATGTTGTCCGGGCCGTCGGGCTGGTCGGCTCCGGAACCCGCCGGGTCGGAGTTGACCTCGAAGCGCACGTCGAGGGTGAGCGTGTCCGCTGCCGGATCGAGGCTCCACACCTGCCCGTCATGCGTCCCCAGAGAGCCGTCGCCGGGTCGGGCGAAGGAGGCGACGATGAACGCCTTGCCGGCGTCCCACCACGCGCCCTCGAACTTCCGGCTGCGCGTGACCGCCTCCGAACTCGTGCCACCGGCGTACGCAAACTGCTTGCGGGTCGAGACCGTGGCTGCGAGCGGATCGCCGACCCGCACCCACTCGACACGGAGTTCCTTGCCTGGCTCCGTGTACACGGAGAGATCGGTCGCCACGACACCGCCGTCGTAGCAGCGCATTGCGTCCAGCGTGCCCCCGGCACGCAACGAGCCGTAGCCCGCCGTCGGGACGTTCGGCACGCAACGGTAGATGAGGCCGTTCGGGTTCGAAGCGTCCTCCGTCAGGTAGACGTGTCCGGTCGCAGGGTCGATACAAGCTGCTTCATGCGCGAACCGTCCGAGCGCCGTGAGTGGCGTGGGGTCAAGGTTGTTCGACGGGTGATTCGGGTCGACCTCGAAGACGAATCCGTGATCCTTGAGGTACTGACCACCCATTCTGACCTCGGTCTCCTCGCAGGTCAGCCAGGTTCCCCATGGCGTGATGCCTCCGGCGCAGTTGTTGTAGGTGCCGGCGATGCTGACGTACTCGTCCGTCTTGACACCGTGTCGGTCGAGAACCACCGTCGAGGTGCCGCCGGTCGCTCCGGCGTCGTACACGACCGCCGGGTCGGCGGGCGTCACCGTGCTGTAGGTCGCACTGCCACCCTGTTCGTGGTTGCGAACCAGTCGGACGGAACCGCCGGGGCCGGCGAATGCCCCGGTGCCGTCGAATCGGTCGGGCAGCAGGCCGCCACCGCTGAGCGGCTCACCGACCGTCGACACGATCCGGTAGCGGAAACCGGGCGGCAGGTCGAGCATCCCGGCGGGGTCGGGGACCAGTTCGCCGTAGGCGCCCGTCCCACCGCGACCGGGGGCCGCGAGTGCCGCACCGCCCGAGAAGAGTGAGCTGACGTTGCCGACTGCCACGACACCGGCACCGAGTGCGGCGTTGCGGATGATGTCGCGTCGTGAAATGACCATGGAGTACCTCCTGGAGCTTGGCGCCCGGTGGACCCGGGGACTCCGTGATGCTCGCAGTCACGATTGAACGCGAGGCCGACCTCACGTGACCGCGAGGTGAACGCTCGCCGAATCTTGCGGACTGCGCCCGGGACCGGCAAATGGCTACGATCCCGTGCATGCGAGTCGGGGTCAACGGTGCGGCGGGTCGGATGGGGTCGACCGTCTGTGCGGCGGTCGAGGCCGCCGACGGCCTTGAACTCGCGGCTGCCGTCGACGTCGGGCGGTCGGTCGGCGATCGCACCGTTCACTCCGAACTCCGTGCGTTCGCCGATGCCGCCTGTGACGTCGTCGTCGACTTCACCGTTGTCGACGCCGCTCGCGTCACGCTGCCCTGGCTCGCGATGCACGGGATTCACGCAGTGGTCGGCACGACCGGATTCACCGACGACGATCTCGCCACGGTGCGATCCACGTTCGGTGACGGCCCGGCCCACTGCCTGCTGGCGCCGAACTTCGCGATCTCCGCCGTCCTGATGGCGCGATTCGCCGAGATCGCAGCGCCGTTCTTCGACACGGCCGAGATCATCGAGTACCACCACGACCGCAAG
>JBDSBE010000100.1:0-7081 GCA_039921745.1 Ilumatobacteraceae bacterium
TCTCCATCAAGTTCGCCGCCGTGTTGACGAGGCGGAGCCTCCCGATCGACAATGGCGACGGGACGTTGACCTTCGTCGTGACGTTCAAGGGCTTGTACGGACAACTCAGAATCGGCGACGGTCCCGCGCTCTTGATCGACGCAGGCACGCTGACGTTCGCCAACACCTTTGCGGTGAACGCCGACGGAACGTCCACCTACCTGTCGTCGACGATCGTCGAAGTGCGCGGACCGCATCCCGATGCCCTCAGCGACGGCGCGATTCTCTGCGATGTGGTCGTTCCTGCGCTCACCTGACACGACCTCGACGTACGTTTGATTCCAGCGGAACGCAGCACCCACGGCGAAGGACGAGCTATGCACCTCAGATGCCGGCCGGGCGTAGGGGGAGAGCCAGCGTCGCGCGGCCCGGCTGTGAACTCGGCAACCTGAGCATCCAACGACGTGGCAGGCTGCGAGACCTGCGAAGCCGTCATCCCATCGGGAGGCCATTGCTCGAACGGGGGCGTCGACACGGCATGTCGAGCCGCCGTCGAGGTAGCCCGGGGCCACGACGACCTACACCCGTTCCCCACTGAGGACGACGCTCGAGCAGCCACGCCGGATAGTACGAGCCCTCACCCAGCTTTGGGACCGACAGATCGATCGTGCAACCCCGAGTGTCCCAAGTCACCGGCCGGTAGCCGTTTGCGCGAGTACGTTCGCCCATCCTCGGGATCGTTGTACGCGGCGCCGCATTGCGCCGACGCCTCGACCGACATCGACGCCTGCGAACGTTGCCAGCATCTCGCGTGCCAGGCCACAGTCGCCGCTGTCGGACTGAGGAGGGCCGCGCGGCCGACCGAGCGTGTCGATCGGGATAAGGCGGCGATCGCGGTGCAGTGGGCGCCGAGCGGTTGTGTCACTCGGTACTCGTCGTGCGAGGGAGGGCCTGCAGCACTCGAGCGGCCGCAGCCCGGTCCAGGGGTCGCATCGCCGGCAGTCAACCCTGGTTTGCCGGTCAATCCAGGTTGTTGCCAATCGATCCAGGTTCACGTTCGCGACCGAGCCGGGCCTGGCACCGTCAGTGGTCGAGCGTGTCAGCCGTCAGAGTCGAACGTCGGGCACGGTTCGTCGGGGAAGTACCTGGCGCATTCTTGCGGGGTGAATCCGCGGGTGAGGACTGCGCGGGCGAGCTGCGCGGCATCGTCCACGTCGATTGCGAATCGCCGGACGACTCCGTTGCCGTCCTCGTAGTAGAGGGTGTCGGTTCCTGGGGCGAACGCGAAGGTCGGGGGATCTTCCTGATGTGTCGGCACCCTCGCCAGCAGTTCCCCGTCGCGAGACCATATTCGTAGCCCATCGGCGGACGATCCGGTGGCGATCAATCCACTGCTCGAAACGTCGATCGCTTTGCTGCCGGCGGTGTGGGCGACGACGTCGACGACGATCGCAACCGACTGATCGTCACCGGCCTCGATCCGCTCGACATCGAGAACGATCAGACGTCCGCTCTGGGTCAACATGGCGAGACGTCCGCCGTCGGGCGACATCGCCAGGCTCTCGACGAAATCATCGGCGTCGGGGACGAAGGTCCCCACCGCAGCGCCGCTGGCGAGGTCGTAGAGGGTCGCCGGTGATGGAATCGTCCGTTCCACCACGACCGCCGAACGCGCAAGTCCGTCATCGCCGGTTGGACCGAACGTCGCGGCGTAGATGACGGTGTCTCCCAGATCGACGAGCGCGTCGCCTGTCGCGAGGTCGACGATGCCGCTGGTGCCTCCGGCCTCCT
Source organism: Ilumatobacteraceae bacterium (assembly GCA_039921745.1). GTDB lineage: Bacteria > Actinomycetota > Acidimicrobiia > Acidimicrobiales > Ilumatobacteraceae > Ilumatobacter. The sequence continues at coordinate 1,771 of JBDSBE010000100.1, forward strand.
CGTCCCGCTCCTCGCACAGCAAGGTTGCGTCGACGGCTGCCACTCGGCCGCTCCGGTCGAACGCGCGAACGGACTGACAGCGCTCGAGTCGAGAGGACGCGCCCGATGGAAGCTCGATCAGTTCGGTGACGAAATCGTCGTCGAGTGTCGCCACGACCGAGAGATCGGGACTCACCAGTGGGCGGGTGGAGAAGTACCATCGGACGTCGCCGAGCACTTCATCGTCCTCGCCGCTGTCGATGTCGACGCGGTGAACCGAACTGATGTCTCCGAAGTTCGTGTACGCGGTGGCGTAGGCGGTCGATTCGTCCGCTGCCACCACGAGGCGGTCGAGGAGGTCACCAGACACGTGGAAATTGCCCAGATCGCCTCGGCCGGTCGCCGAGATGTCCCAGATCCGGACCTCGCCACTACTCGCCGACACAAACCGCGACCCATCCGGAGCGAACACGATCTGGAATGGTCCACCGGACGTTCCATTGAGGCGTAGGCTCTCGACGAAGTCCTCAGTGTCGAAGAGGCGAATCACGCTGTCGTTGCCGGCGACCGCCAAGCGGCGCCCGTCGCGGCTGAACTGCGCGAAATTCGGGTCGCGGAACTCGAGCGTCTTTCGGACCTCGCCGGTCTGCACGTCGATGACGTCGACTCGTCCCGCCAAGAACGAGAGGAGTGCGGCGACGTTCCCGGTCGGGTCGAGCTCGAAATCCCAGTACTCCACACCAGGGGGTGCGGCGATCTCGCGAAGCTGCTGACCCGTGGCGATGTCGTACACCGCCAAACCTGCTGTGGTCGCGAGGATGATCGACGTCCCGTCGGTGCCGAACTCGAAGTCGTACACCGGACCGAACGACTTCGGCGCACCGCCGTTGACGACATCCCACACCTCGACGCCCGACTCATCGGCGCCCCGAATTGCCCCCAACCATCGCCCCGTCGGGTCGAATTGAACGCTGCAGCAGTAGTAGCCGGCCGGACCATGAAACGACTTGAGCGGTCGACTCGACTCGACGTCGAACAGCTCGACGACAGGCGCCGATTCGTCCTCCGGTTCGCCGTACGCGACGGCCAGGGTGGAACCGGTAGGATCGAACCCGAGCGCAAACCAATCAGCGACTTCGAAGTCCGTCGTGACGTCTGCGACGGTTCTGCCCGACGCAGCCTCGATGAGCATGTATCCCGTGAGGTCCGAGCGGTCCACGGCAATGAGCGATCCGTCCGGGCTGAGGTCCATCGAGCCGTTCACGACGCCCTCGACGCGGCGGGTCAGCCGCATCGACTGTGCGGCGCGATGCAGAGCCGAGAGCATTTCGGCCGGCTGCTCGTCGGTCCGCTCCAACGCAGCGAGACCGAGCAAGATCGCACGCTCCGGATCTTCGTCGATCGCCAACGTCGCCAGCCCGGCGAGCTCCCGTGCGCGCGCCTCGTCAGCCTGACGATCGACGTCGCGCCGCTGCACGAACACGATCGCCGCCATCACCGTTGCCGCGACCGCCACCGCGGCCAACACGCCAACGACACGGCGGCGCCGTCTCGATCCCGCCACGCGCTCGCGCTCGACCGTCTCGCGACTCGCCATCAGGAAGCGACGTTCGTCGTCGCCCAGGTCGAAGCGGGACTCGGCCGCCCACGCCTCGGCCAACTCGAGCCGGCCCCCGCTGTAGAGGAAGCTCATATCCTCGCCGGCGCTGATCCAGTCGCGCCCGGCCGACTCGACCCTCCGCCGTGCGAGCAAGTCCTCGCGGGCCTCGTCGACCCATCCCGCGAACCGATCCCACTCGGTGAGGATCGCCTCATGCGCCAACTCCACCGTCGGGGTCCGGCTCGACGGGTCGCGATCGAACGTCAGCAGCCGGTGACGGCCGTACTCGGCGAGCACCGTGTCGAGGTCATCCGTGGCGATCCCTGCCTGCTCGAGCTCGGTGCGACGGACACGCCTGCGCGTGTCGCCGTGATCCTCGGTGACGCTGACGAGCCTGAGGCACACCAGGTGCACGGCGGTGCGGCAGCGATCGTCGAACGATTGGTAGATCTGCTCCGCGCAGCGGCCGATCGCGCCCGGAACACCACCCACCTCGTCGAGGTCAGCGATCGTGATCGTGTTGGTCGTCCGTGCTCGGAACAGCTCCGCAAGGGTGTGTTGCACCAGCGGCAACGCACCGGGCTGCAACTCGGCTTCGGCGACGATTCGGTCCACGACCCCAGGCTCGATCTGCACACCGACAGCAGACGCAGGAAGCCGCACCGCGTCCGCCAACTCACCCGACGACATCGCCCCGAGTGCGACGGTGCGACCCTGCAGCGCCTTGTCGACTCCGGGATAGGCGAGCGGTTGGTCGAAGTAGTCGGCCCGCAGTGTGGCGACGAGGCGAACGGTCGATTCGAACGCCTGCGCGACACCGGCGAGCATCCGCAGGAACCCGCGTCGCTCGGTCTCGTCGACGGTCTGCGTGAACAACTCCTCGAGCTGGTCGATCACGATCAGCACGCCGAGGTCACCGGGAACCAGCTCGTCGACCACCGCACCGAGGGGGCGCGACGCAGACAGGAGCGCGCCCACGATGTCGGGCGGATCGCTGCTGGCGACGCGGCCGAGCGCCGCTGCCAGATTCTGGAACGGCTCGCGCCCGGGAACGAGTTCGGTGACGAGCCAGCTCTCCGAACCCGGAATCGCCCCGGTCGCGAGCGCTGGCAATAAGCCCGCCTTGACAGCTGACGACTTGCCGATTCCGGATGGGCCGACGACGATCAGCAGCGGCTCGCGCTGGAGAACGGCGACCATCTCGGCGACCGATCGGTCGCGTCCGTAGAAGTCGTCGGCGTCCGGCTGCTCGAACGCCTCGAGGCCGCGGTACGGGTTACGAGTCGGCACAAACGTCGCCGACGGGGAAGCCGCTATCGATAACGCATCGCGTAGCTCGCCAAGCAACTCCTCGATCGAACCGTGCCGTCGGCGAGGATCCGGATTGGTCGCTCGACTGACCACAGCGGACGCAGGACCGTCCGCGACGTCGAGCGCGCCGTCGATTGGTGGTGGCGAACCGCCCAGCAGGTGCTCGACGAGGACACCGAACGAATAGATGTCGGACGCAGGTGTCGCCAATGCGCCACCGAGTCGCTCCGGTGCGTCGTACGCCCCGCTCGCAAAGGTGACCACTCCCGAGCAGATCTCATCGATGCCCAGGTCGGCCACGAACGCGTTGTCCTCGGCGTCGAACAGCACGTTCTCCGGGCGGATCCGCCCGTGCACCACGCCGTGGCGGTGCGCTGAAACCACCGCGGACGCCACCGTCTCCGCGATCTCGAGCGTCTGTGTCGGGCCGTAGCCGGCCGGCGGTATCCGCTCGCCGAGATGGCCAGCGGGCATCAACCGACTTACCATCACGGCCCGGTTCGGCTCGCGCCAGTAGTCGAGGAGCGGAACGAGATGAGGATGCTCGACCCGTGCGATTCGTTGCGATGCGGTCTCGAAGCGGCGCACGAACTGCGGATGGCCCAACATCTCCCGGCCGAAAATGCGGACCGCTACCTCGCGGCCGACCGACGACTGGTACGCCCGATGCACATCGCCGAGCTGTCCGCTACCGATGAGCTGGCGCAACTCGTAACCCGGCACCGAGCGTTCGACTCCACCAGGAATCGCTGGTGGCAGCCGGTCGACCCGCACCGGCGGAAAGTCCGAGCCGAACCCGCGGCCGACAAGTTGGTAGACGTGGACGGCCGGGTCGAGCCCGACGATGTCGAACGGCCCGAGTGACTCGGCAGCCCACCCGCTTTGAGCGCCTACGGCGAGCGCGTCATGAGCGGCCGACGACACAAGGGCCTGTCCAGGATGGGCGATGGCAACCAGTCGAGCAACCCGTGAGAGCGGTGGACCGACTGGTTCGTCGCCGCGCATTTCGACGTCGCCGACCTCGATGGCGATGCGGGTCCGTTCGTTCACGATCGAACGCGCGGCGCGGACGGCACTCATCACATCGTCGAACACGACGTAGCCTGCGGTTCCCTTCGGGCTCAACTTGGTCCCGCCCTCGGTGGCTGCGGCCGCCTCGAGGACGTCGTCTCGGCGGCCGAACGCGATGTCGCGTTCCCACGGATCGCGCCAGCCGGCATCGTCGAGATCGGCAACCAGCACAACCGCGCGCTGAACCGTCGGTCCCACGCTGACGAGCAGGTCCCGATCCTGGGCGAGGATTCGCCGCTCCAGGTCCTGCAGCTCGACTGACGGATCGATGCCCAGGCTTTCGACGAGCAATTCACGAGTGCGCACGTACGCACGCAAGGCCTCCGCCTGACGTCCGCAGCGATAGAGGGCGAGAATGTGGAGCGCGCGCACGCTCTCGCGATACGGGTACTCGGCCGTCAACGCCTCGAGCTCGCCGACGACCTCACGATGACGGCCGGCCCGCATGTCGGCGTCGATGCGCGCCTCGAGCGCGGTCAGACGCATCTCACTCAGGCGCGTGATTTCACCGTCGAGCTGTCCGTGGGCCTCGATGTCGGCGTACGCGTGGCCACGCCACAACGCCAACGCCTCGCGAAGCTCCACGGAAGCTTGCTCCGGATCGCTCATCGCTGCACCAGGCCGACAGGCCGCCTCGAACACCGCGGCATCGATCGTCGCCTCGGTGCAGTCAAGGAAGTAGGCGTCGCCTTGGCGGACGATGACGTCGCCGAGCACATGCCGAAGATTCGAGACGTACGTGTGAAGCGTCGCTTTTCCGCCGGGACCGGCGTTCTCACCGTACGTTGCGATCAGCAGCGAATCGACCGAGACGGGCCGGCCCGCAGCGGCGATGAGCACCGCTAGAATGCCTCGTTGCTTCCGGCCACCGAGCGCCGCCCGCGCCGTGCCGACGCACACTTCAAGTTGCCCAAGCACGCAGTACTCCGTTACCCGGACCGCGTTGGCGGCCCCGAACCCGCCATGCGGATCAGTCACCCTCGCAACCATACGCTACTCAACAAGGACTCAAGTGCTTCGCCAGGCGCAGAGCAATCTGCCCGACGATGAACAACAGAGAGCGCAGACCTCCGTCGTGCCAGCGGCAAATCGACGGCGCCGTTCCAGCTGGCCGCGACTCCATGAGGGCCGCCAGCGTCCGACGCGCAGCCGGTGGACGCCTTCTATGGACCAGGCCAATCAGAGCGGCTCCGGACACGAGCGAACACATCCGCGCATTCAGGCGCCCACATCCTAGGCAACCCCGAACGTCCGGCCCGCCCGATGATCTGAAGTTCGATGGAGCGGCACTTTTTGGTCGCCTTCGAGACGGGGCCGCCGCTGTCTCAGTTGACGATCGTCATGTGAGAC
>JBDSBE010000101.1:0-32144 GCA_039921745.1 Ilumatobacteraceae bacterium
GTCGCCGCTTCGATCTCCGGCAGTGAGGTCGAAGCGACCGGCAGGCACTCGGTCATCCCGTACGGCGTGCACACCGAGGCGTTCGCAAACAGCTCGGCGGTCGCTCTGAGCAGTGGCACACCGACGGGTGCGCCGGCCGACAGCACCAGTCGCACCGCTGCGAACGATCGGCGTTGCGCGGCGGTCAGTTCGCCGGCGGTTCGCACCACGTTGGCGAGCGCGGCCGGCGACGCGAAGACGAGCGTCGCGTCGACCCGGGCGATCGCGTCACCGAGTGCCTGAGCGGTCAGCGTGCCGGGTCGGGTGACGTCCATGTCGGGAACCACCGACGTGATGCCCAGCATCGGTCCGTAGAGCGCAAACGGAGCGAACGCAGCGACGAGTCGGTCGTCATCGGTGATGCCGTACAGCTCGGCGATCGCGTCGCGTTGGGCGGCGAGGGCTGCGTGATCGTAGATGACGCCTTTGGACGGCCCCGTCGAGCCGGACGTGAACACCACGGCAGCCAGGTCGGTCGACCGTGCGAGTGGGGGAAGCGGGCGCCGGATCGCGCCCAGAGAGGCGAGATCCCCGCTGCTGCGCAGCACGGCCCGGCCGATGCGCCCGAGCTCGCCGGTCGCAAACCTGCGCCCCGGCCATCGCAGCGCTCGGGCCGCCGCCAGCGCCTTCGGGATGCCGATCAGGTGGTCCGGTGCGGCGGCCTTCATCGCCGCGCTCATCCCGGCCCGTCCGAGCCCGGCATCCACGAGGACGACCACGGCGGACACACGCCAGCAAGCCAGCAGTGACACGGCGAGATCGATCCCCGGCGGAATCATCAGCGCCACGCGCTCGCCCCGTTGCACGCCCGATTCGATCAAGCCGGCCGCTGTCTGGTCGACCCGATCGGCGAGAGTCCCGAGGTCGATCGACGGTCCCCCCATCTCGGCGATCGCCAACCGCGCGGTGTCATCGGACCCGATCCCGTCGAGCAGCGTCGACTCGGCCACGTCCGTCATGACGGGCGCCTCGGGCGCGTGGGGCCCCGGAGACGGTCGGGGTAGGTCGGCCACCCAGTCGAGCACTGCGACCAGTGCGTCGGTGTCCTCGGTCACGAAGTGGCCGGCGGACGGATACCGGTGCACGTCCGCATGGCGCAACCGATGCTCGAGATCGTGGAGGTAGAGGTCGGAGAAGACTCGGTCCGCAGCTCCCCAGAGCAGGAGTGCCGGGATGTCGGCCAGATCAATCAGCCCAGCGGCGATCGCGTCGATTGTTGTTGCGCTGGGATGGTCCGGTTCGAGCGGGATGTCCGCGACGAAGTCAGCGATCGCGGCCCGACGTGCGGCCGTGCGGTACGGAGCGAGAAACCCGGCCCGGACCTCGGCGTCGGGACGGCGGTCAGAGAGTTCGAACGCGCCACGGATGAACGCGGTCGTCGATGTCGTCACCGGGTGCAGCAGCGGTCGCGACCGGACCATGCGGATCACGGTCGGCGCAGGAGAGCCGGCAGGCTGGTGGACCGCCGTGTTCATCAAGACCACGCCGCGCAGCTGGCTGCGGTGGGCAAGCGCCCAGCCGATCGAGATCGGCCCGCCCCAGTCGTGCGCGACGGTGACGACCGGGCCGTCGATCCCGAGTTCGTCCGTGAGCCGACCGAGGTCGTCGACGCGCGTCGCGAGCCGCCGGGTGGTGCCGGTGCGCTCCGAGAACCCCATGTCGAGGTGGTCGGCCCCAACCACACGCAGGTCGGCCGGGGCGGTTGCGAGCAACCGCCGGAACAGGTATGACCACGACGGATTGCCGTGTACGCAGAGAAGCGTCAGACGAGCGTCGGAGACGGGTCGCTCGACGTGGGTGTCGAGCACGTGCCAGGTGCGCTCGACGCCCGTTGCATCCGTCGTCGCGGTGAGCCGCGACCAGGCGGGATCGAGCCCCTCCAGACCGGGCGGTGGGAGCGTTGCGGCCGCCGGCCGACTCACCAGCGCAGTTCGATGACGCCGGCGTTGAGGCCTGAACCGATGCCCATGCACAGCACTGAGTCACCGGATGCGAGTGTGTGCTGACCGTGGGCCAGCGTGATCGGGATCGCGGCCGGCCCGATGTTGCCGTAGAACGGGAACGTCTTGGGCACCGAATCGACCTCGAGGTTGAGGACGTCGATCATCGCGCTCGTATGGACCTCGGAGATCTGATGGAGGATGTAGCGATCGCGGCCACCCCAGGACTCACCGGCGCCGGCGTCGTCCCAGGCGAGCTTCGCCAGTTCGGTCCCGGCGTCGAGCAGCGCTTTGGTGTCGGTGGTCATCCGCTCGAGCGAACCCACGCAGAGGCCATGGTGTTCGGTGGCAGCCCGGAAGAAGCCACGCAGCATCTGATGACTGCCGGCATTGGCGGAATGCTTGCCGAGCACCATGCCCGCAGCACCCGACCCGAGCGTGAGCGTCGCGAAGTTGGCGAAGATGTCGGACAGCCCGGTCCCGTGTTCGTTGAGGTAGTTGATCGTGTTGTCGTACACCTGATTGGTGCCCTCCCCGTCGACGATGAGGGCGTACTCGATCTGACCAGAATCGATCATGACGCCGGCCAGGTGCATCGCATTGACGAAACCGAGGCAGGCGTTCGAGACGTCGAAGTTCAGACATGTGGTGGACAACCCGAGCGCATCATGGACGGTGACGGCACTCGACGGTTCGAGGCGGGCTCGACACACGCTGGTGTCGATCATGAGCCCGATCTTCGACCGGTCGATCCCGGCCGCGGCGATCGCCTTCTCACCGGCCGCTGCCGCGGCATCGGTGAACGACACACCTTCGGGCCATTGCCGACGTTCGCGAATTCCGGCCAACGACTGGAGGAGACCGGGTTTTCCGTTGGTGCGCTCGTAGAACGGCTTGAGTCGGGCATCGACCTCGTCGGACGTGACGATGACCGGTGCCTCGTGCAGTTCGACCGAGACGACCGACACGTCATCGAAGCTGAAATGTGCGTTCTGAATCATCCTGTCCTCGGGTTCGACCGTATGGTTCCCCCACCCTATTGAGCTGGCGCCCGGATGGGAGACCACCGACTGATCTTGCCGAGAATCGCCCGATCGGTGATTCGCCGCGCGAACGTTCGCCATAGGCTCACAGTCGTGTTGGCCACGCTGGGTGACTTGGTCGAGGACCTCGTCGTGAGCGTCCACGACCCGCTCAACATCGGGTCCGACACTCGGGCCGTCATCGGTCGTCGACGTGGCGGGAGCGCAGCAAATGTGGCTGCGACTGCCGCTCGCCTCGGCCACCCGACACGTTTCGTCGGGCAAGTCGGGGCCGATCCGATCGGCGGTGCACTCGTCGCCGAGCTCGCGGCAACCGGAGTCGACGTGTCGTGCGTGCGCCGGAGCGGACGGACCGGCACGATCGCCGTGCTCGTCGATGCGACCGGTGAGCGGACCATGCTGACCGATCGCGGGGCGAGCGTCGAGCTGAGCGACCCGGAGCGGCGCTGGCTCGACGATGTCGCCACGCTCCACGTGCCGCTGTACTCGTTCGCGGGTGGCGAGATCGCGGCGACGGCCTCGACGTTGATCCGCTGGGCGCACGCCAGGACGGTCGCCGTCTCGATCGACGTGTCGTCGGTTGCGCTGATCGACGAACTGGGCGTCGAAGCGGTGCGTACGCTGGTCGACCGGCTCGCACCGGATGTCGTGTTCGCGAATGCGGCCGAGGCCCTGGCCCTCGAGATCGACGCATCCGTGAGCGGCGCGATCACCATCGTCAAACGCGGAGCGGCATCGACGCTGATCCACCGACCGGCACGCCGTTCGGTCGAGGTTCCTGTACCCCGACTCGACGGTGTGCTCGACACGACCGGCGCCGGCGATGCGCTGGCGGCCGGCTACCTGACCGCACCGTGGCAGGACGACCCTGTGGGTGCCGTCGATGATGCCCATCGAGCGGCCCGCTCGCACCTCGCCCAGGGCGCGGGCCGTACCGTCGATCGGGATCGGCCACCTGGCTAACGTCGCTGCGTGGCGACCGACATCGTGTGCCCGGCGTGCGGCACCGACGACCACCTGGCAGGCACGCGCCGTGACGACGACCTGATCGAGCTGCACTGTTCGGCATGTGACGTCACGTCCACCCGCGACCCTCGACCGTCGTGCCCGTTGTGCGGCGGCTTCGACATGGAAGCGATGCCGAAGATCCTGGTGGAGAAGTCGCGTGGCACGCAGTTGTCGATCCAGGGGGTCCAGCGCGAGTTCCTGTGTCGGACATGCGACGACGAACAGATCCGTGCCAAACGCGACGGGCACCTCCCGGGTCGTCTCTCGGGCAGCGACTGAGTCCGCGTTTCGTCGACCTGAGCGGCCGAGACAGGAGGCAGTGGCTCCGGCCGGCGCCAACTATCGTCGCCGTCATGAGCTCGACCTCCCCGTCGATGTCGACGATCGAGCGTCTCGAGCACGCTGCCGATCTCCCGACCGGCGTCCGCTTCGTCGGCCATTCCGTGGCTCCGGACGGGCCCGTCCGCATCAGCTGGCGTCAGATCCACGACGAGGCTCGATCCGTCGCCGCCGGCCTGCAGGCCAAGGGGTTGCTCCCGGGAGATCACGTTGCAGTGCTCGGGCCCACGAGCCGCGAGCTGATGACGATCGTGCGTGGGTGCTGGCTCGCCGGTGTCGCGTCGATGGTGCTGCCCTTGCCGATGCGGATGGGCTCACTGGACGAGTTCGTGAACTCGACTCGGGCCAGGATCCGCCATGGCGACGCCAAGCTCGTGCTGATCGACGACCAACTCGCGCCGTTCTACGAAGCCGCCGCGGGCGACCCGCCGATCGAGCCGATGGCCGCGATCCTGCCCGGGGCGCCGAACGTGCCGTCGGGCGATCGACTCGAAATGCCGGACCACGATCCTGAGCGACTCGTGATCCTGCAGTACACGAGCGGTTCCACCAGCGAACCGAAAGGGGTGATGATCCCGGATCGGGTGCTCTCGGCGAACATCGACGCCTGCTGCGACGCCGCCGAACTCGGCCCGGACGAGACGATGGTGTCGTGGCTGCCGCTCTACCACGACATGGGGCTCGTCGGCTTCCTTGCGCTGCCGATGACGAAGGGGGCCGAGCTCGTCCAGGCCGCTCCGCAGGACTTCATGGCCAAACCGGGCAACTGGATGCAATGGGTGTCCGACTACCGCGGGACGGCCACGGCGGGGCCGAACTTCGCCTGGGTGCTGGCCACGCGCGCACTGAAGCGGGCCACCGATCTCGACCTGTCGTCGCTCACGCTCGCGCTGAGCGGTGCCGAGCCGGTCGACCCTCGCGCCGTCGATGGGTTCGTGGCGGCGGCGGAACCGTTCGGGTTCGACGCCGGCAGCGTGTTTCCTGCATTCGGCATGGCGGAAACCGCGATCGGTGCCTCATTCCCGAAACGTGGCGCTGGCCTCATGTGCGACACCGTCGATCGGGAGGTGCTCGAGCGGACCCGGGTCGCCAAGCCCGTCGAGATCATCGACCCCGACGATCTCGCGGTCCGGGCGCGGCGCCTCCCGATGCTCGGCACCGCCGTACCCGGCCTCGAACTCATGATCACCGACCCCGATACCCGGGCCGAGCTCCCGGAGCGCCACGTCGGTGAGCTGCTCATGCGCGGTTCGTCGGTCACGCCGGGGTACTACCGGCGCGAGGCCGCGACGAAGGCCCTGTTCCACGACGGTTGGCTGTGCACCGGAGACCTCGCGTACGTCCTGGACGGGCAGCTGATCCTGTGCGGTCGGATCAAGGACCTCATCATCGTCGGCGGGCGTAACGTGTTTCCCGAAGACATCGAGCGGGCCGTTGGCGGCCTCGTCGGCGTCCGGGCGGGGAATGTGATCGCGTTCGGCGTCGAGGGGTACAAGGGCAAGGAATCGGTGGTGGTGGTGGCCGAGGTACGGGCCGATGACCTGCGGGAGGTCAGCCAGGCGATCCACCAGCGCACGCTCGAGGTGTGCGGTCTCCCGCCCCGAGACGTGATGCTGGTCCGGCCGGGGACCCTGCCGAAGACGAGTTCGGGAAAACTCCAGCGAGCGAAGTGCAAGGAGCACTACCTCGCCGAGGAGCTCGAACTGCTCGGCTGAGCAGTCCTCGTCCCAACCCGTCTTCGAACGGGCCGCCGATCGCAGGTCAGCTTGCTGGGGCAGACCCGTAGTGCTCGGTCAGTTCCGCGAGCAGATCGTCAGTGACGACATGGTCGCTCTCGGCCTTCGGGGCCGACTTGATCCATTCGGTCGACCAGGGGACCACGACGTCGCCGTTGTCGGTGCGGTACGAACCGCCGGCCGGAACGTAGTGGGCCGCCCGCAGGAGACCCGGATTGACGACGAGCCAGGTCGGGGTGCGATCCGCTTGATCGTCGGCCGGCCGGTCGCTCGATGTTCCGTAGATCACGTCACTGATCGTCCCGACTTCGTGATCATGCTCGTCGAGCAGCTTGTGGTCGACGTATGCAGTGTGACTGTCTGTGTGATCGTTCATGATGCCTCCTCGGCGTTCGTCATCATTCCGTAATATTCGGGTACCCGCGGGCATCATCACCCAAACGTCGACGGGTGAACTCCGTCGGCGACGTGCGACAATGATCGAGTGAGGGCTCGACGATGAAGGTCGTCTACACACTGCGCCACCGGCTGCACCATCCCGAGCAGGAGGTCGAAGGCGGTCGTCTGCAGGAGCCGTTCGAGCATCCCGGCCGTGCCGAGATGATCCGCGCCGCACTGGCTGGCGATGACGAGTTCGAGTTCGTCGCCCCGGACGAATGGGGCATCGAGCCGATCGAGGCCGTCCACGAACCCGGTCTCGTCCGGTTCCTCGAAACGGCGTGGGACGACTATCAGCTGGTCAACCCGTACACGCATGACGTCGTGCCGGACGTGTTCGCGATGCCTGCGATCCGCGACGGCATGGGAGCCGCATCTGAGCCCTCGAACATCGGGATGCGGCTCGGCTGGTGGTGTTTCGAGACCACGACGCCGATCACCCACGGCACATTCGACGCCGCGCGATCGTCGGTCGACGTCGCCCTCACCGCAGCAGATCTCGTGGCGGGCGGTGAGCGTGTCGCCTATGGGTTGTGTCGCCCCCCGGGCCATCACGCCGCCCGGGGGGCGTACGGCGGTTACTGCTTCTTCAACAACGCAGCCGTCGTGGCGCGGGCACTGGCGACGCGCACCGGCGGCAAGATCACCGTGCTCGACGTCGATTACCACCACGGCAACGGCACACAGCAGATCTTCTATGACAGCGACGACGTGCAGTTCGTCTCGCTCCACGGCGACCCGGAGCGGGCGTATCCGTATCTCACCGGTTTCCGTGACGAGATCGGCACCGGCGCCGGGCGGGGAACCACCACGAACTTTCCGCTCGCGGAGCGCACCGATGACACCGACTACCTTGCGGCCCTGTCGGCAGCCTGCGACGAGGTCACGAGTTTCGGGCCCGACATGGTGGTCGTGTCACTCGGCTTGGACACGTTCTACGACGACCCGATCAGCGACCTCGCGGTGACCCCCGACGGCTTCGAGCGGTCAGGCGCGATGATCGGCCAACTCGGTCTGCCCACCGTGGTGCTGCAGGAGGGCGGCTACGCCACCGAAGACCTCGGCGAGAACGCCCGCCGATGGCTCCACGGCATCGCATGACGAATTGTGCCAGGCACAATTCGTCACGGGTCAGATGGCTTTGATCGCTTCCATCACGGCGGTCCACCGAGTCGGGTCGCTCTCGTACGGCGTGTAGAACGAGATCCGGTCCACGACGTCTCCGAAGCGACGGGCGAGTTCGGGTGCGATCTCCTCGGGCGCGCCGACGACTGCGAACGTGTGCAGGATCTCGTCGTCGATCAGATCGCCCATGTCGTCCCAGCGGCCCTGCTTGGACAGTGCGTTCAGCTCGTCCTGGAGTGCGCCCCAACCGTGGATCTCCAGGACCTTGCGGTAGGCGGGCGTCGAACCGTAGAACGCGATCTGGCGGCGGGTGCAGAGACCGGCTGCCTCCATCTCGGCATCGGTGTTGCCGGTGACGACGAACGACGGGCCGTTGACCTGGAAATCATCCATCGACTTGCCGGCGGTGGCGCGTCCGCGCGCGAGCGCCGGGATCGTGACTTCTCGCAGGTACTTCTCGGTCGTGAAACCGTGGCACAAGAACCCGTCGCAGACCTCACCGGCGACCTCGGTCATCAGTTCGCCGACACCGGCGAGGAAGATCTTGGGCGGGCCGAAATCTCCGAGCTGATCGGCTGGCGGCGCGAAGAACGGCGTCATCAGGGTGTGCCGGTAGAACTCGCCGCGGAATGCCAACGGCGTGCCGTGCTCCCAGGTGTCCCAGATCGCCCGGATCGCCTGCACCATTTCGCGCATGCGGGGCGCCGGGTGGCTCCACTCCATCGAGAACCGCTTGGTGATGTGCGGCTTGATCTGACTGCCGAGACCGAGGATGAACCGCCCCTGCGACAGCACCTGGAGATCCCATCCGATGTTCGCCAGCAGCATCGGGTTGCGGGCGAACGCCACGGCGATCGACGTGCCGAGCTCGATCTGGCTGGTTCGCTCGGCGGCGACCGCAAGCGGCAGGAACGGGTCGTGGGCGGTCTCTGCGCTCCAGATCCCCGAATAGCCGGCCGCCTCGAGTTCGGCCGCACGCACCCCGGCGCCGGAGATGGAACCGCTGATCCCGGTGTCGATCTTCATGGTGGCGACGGTACCGAGTCGGACCGTCGACGGCCTGATCGCGCCGGCCGTCGCGGCAGAACGGAATGTCGGATCAGTCCTGTTCGCGCAGGTACTGTTCGAGCTCCTCTGCGAGCTCGTCACCCGAGCGCAGCTCGAGCGTCGGGCCCCCATCGATCACGTCGACCGAGTCGTCCGATGCGTCGTACAGCTGTTCGAGTTGCTCGATCATCTTGGCGTGGTCGGCGTTGCCGCTCACCATGGCGTCGAGATGGCGACCCTGGACGAGGACGTCATTGCGCAGGCTTGCCCCATCGATCACCAGGCCGGTCGCCTCTCGCAACCCGTCGAGCAGTGCCACGCTCGCTGCGGGGTACGGCATCGCGGCGATGTAGTGGGGCACCTGCGCCCAGACGCCGAGGGAGGGGATCTCGCGATCGTGCATCTCACGTTCGAGGGCAGCGGCGACACCGGCGGGCACGTCGATCGAACTCCGCAGGAACGGAACTCGTGACAGCACGTCCTCGGATGGGCTGCTGACCGAGAGGCGAGCGTTGCGGGTGTGCGGCACGGCGAACGGGTAGGCGCCGAGGTGGACCATGTGCTTGACGCCGAGATCGGTCGCCAGGTCACCGACCAATCGGGTGAACCGATGCCAGGCCATGTCGGGTTCCGGCCCCGACAGCAGGAGGAGATCCCGGCCCGTCTGGTCGTGGGCGACCGACAGCGTGATCCGTTCCCAGTGGAGCACCGAGTGGAGACCTTCGCGAAGCTCCATCGTCGGGCGGCGCGCCCGGAAGTCGACGAACACGTCGTCGTCGAACTCTGCGACGGGTGACGCGACACCTTCCTGCTCGATCGCCTCGATCGCAGCCTGGGCGGCCCCTCCGGCGTCGATCCAGCCGGAGAGCATGACGACGAGCACGGGATCGGTCAGATCCGGTCGCGGAGCGAGCCATCGCAGGCTGTCGTCGGTCACGTGACGCAGGGTACAACCCGGCCCTCGGAGGGCTCGCACAGGCGACGATAGGGTTTTCGCATGTTCATCGACGTGACCGACGCAACGTTCCAGACCGAGGTCATCGAGCGCTCGGAGACGACGCCGGTCGTGCTCGACCTGTGGGCGCCCTGGTGCGGCCCCTGCAAGACATTGGGTCCGATCCTCGAGAAGGTCGTCGACGAGACGAACGGCGACGTCGTGCTCGTCAAGGTCGACATCGACCAGAACCCGGCCATCGCCCAGGCGTTCCGCGTCCAGTCGATCCCGATGGTGGTCGGCTTCAAAGACGGCCAGCCCGCCGATGCGTTCATGGGTGCGCAGGGTGAGGCCGAGGTTCGTGCGTTCGTGGACAAGCTGCTCCCGACCGTCGAGGAGACGACGATCGCGAGTTTGATCGAAGCCGGTGATGAGGCGTCGCTGTGGCAGGCACTCGAGCTCGAGCCGGGCAACGAGGAGGCGGTCGTTGCGCTTGCCGACCTGCTCGTGGAGGCGGCTCGCCCCGACGAAGCGCTCGCGCTGCTCGAGCGGATCCCGGCCTCCGATCAGACACGTGTCGTCGCCGCCAAGGCGCGCGTCGGGGTGGTCCCCGACGACGATCACGACGCCACGCTCGCCGCCCTGCTCGATCAGGTCAAAGACGACGACGATGCCCGCCAACAGTTCGTCGACATTCTCGAGTTGATGGGCCCGAACGACCCGCGCGCCGCCGGGTACCGCCGGCAACTCACCGCACGACTGTTCTGACGATTCGCCGGCCGTTGTGAGGCGCCGACGGCTCGTTGCGCCGGTAACCTGACGGCTCCGACTTCCTCCTCCGCCGAGTGCGCGTCTTGCCGCACCACCCAGGGAGGTCGTCACGTGCCCGATTCACCGGAACTGCCACCTCGGCCGGCACCACCCCGTCGTGTCGGCGATGCCATCTCGGCCTGGTTGGCCTGGTTCGGGTTGAGCCGCCTGGTGCTGTCGGCGTGCTGCGTCGGCGTCGTGGTCGTGGGCGTCGCCTGGTTGATCCGTTCGCCCCCGCCCCCGACGGAGGCGGGGCTGCCGTTCGCGACGACGACGACCGGTCTTTCGGGCGGAACGTTGCCCGTGCCGGATCGCGATCCTGTCGACTGGAACTCCGGGAACGTTGCGGTCGACCCGACGGTAAGCAAGCTGGTTGTCCACGTGGCCGGCGCCGTGGCCCGGCCGGGGGTGTACGAGCTCGGCTCGGATGAACGGGTCGACGCCGCGATCATTGCGGCAGGTGGGCCGACCCTTGAGGCGGACCTCGACGGCTTGAACCTCGCCGCGATCCTCGGTGACGGGCAGCGGATCTATGTGCCTCGTGACGGCGAGGTCGACCCGGCTGCCGTCGCTTCGGGTGGGCCGCCGACCGGTGCGGCCGGAGCCACGGTGACCGCGCCGCCGTCTCCGATCGACGTCAACACGGCGACGGCCGATGAGCTCCAGACCTTGCCCGGCATCGGGCCGGCCACGGCAGCGGCGATCGTCGACGATCGCGAGCGCAACGGCCCGTTCGCGTCGGTTGCAGATCTGGAGCGGGTGCCCGGCATCGGCCCGGCCAAGCTGGCTGCGATCGCGGACTCGGTGACGGTGTGATGAGCGACTGCGCCGGCTGGAACCGATACCGGGGCTCGTCAGACGATCAGCGACTCGCTCAGAATCAGCGAGGCGGCGATCAGCGCAGCGCAGGCGCCCACCACGACGCCGAGTGTCAACCACATGAGCTCGCGCCAGTAGTCCGTCCAGTTGGCCACCGGTTGGGAGGTCGCCCGACGTGAAGCGAGCAGCCCGAGCAGCAGCCACAGCGGGATACTGCCGAGCACGGCCAAGGGGTATCGCGAACCGTCGGCGAACGGGGCGCCGGCCAGCAGGAGACCGGGCGCGGCCGAGACCCCGGACATCAGCCCGATCAGACCGGACATCCGACCGCTGCCCACGCGCAGCGACAGCAGCGACACGGCGCCGAGCACTGCCATCGGGACGACGCCGACGAGCGGACCGAAGGTCCGCAGGCGGGCGCGATACCACCGGGGACCGGCGGTGAGTGGGGCTACGGCACGGTCGGTGCCGAGCCGGTCGTGGCGGACTGCGGTGTCGATTCGACGAGCTTATGACGTGGTTCCGGACGTCGTGCGCGACCCCCTCCCCGATGCAGTCATCACCGCGGCGGCGATGACCGTCGCCGTGGCCTGTCGGTGGCGCACACCCGGCCCGGTCCTCGTGGCGGTCGTCGGCGCAGTGATCGTGATCCGCTGTCGGCGTGGCGCCGCCGGGACGGCCCTGATCGTGCTGCTGTGCGTGGGCGGGCTGGCAATGGTCCGTGCCGAGACGGCATGGAGCGGATTGGTGCCGCGGTCGCTCGGCCCGTACGAAGGGTGGGTGGCTCTCGTCGACGACCCGCAGCCGTTCGGCCCTGCGACCCGGGTGATGGTGCAGATCGAGGGTGAACGGTTCGAGATCTGGGCGCGCGGGCGGGCGATCCAGCGACGCATCGCGACCTGGCGTGCGGGCGAACCGGTGCTGATGAGCGGTGAGCGTCGGGCGCTCGACCCGCAACGTCAGGGGCGCGTCTCTTGGCAGCACGTGATCGGAGAGTTCCGGATCGGATGGGTGAGTGACGTCGGGGTCGGGAGCCCCATTGCGACCGCGTCGAATCGGGTCCGGGCCACCCTCGAACGGGGGGCGGCTGTGCTGCCGGGCGACGACGCGTCGCTGTTCCGCGGGTTGGTGGTCGGTGACGACCGCGACCAACCGCGTGCGATGATCGACCGGTTTCGGGCGAGCGGGCTGTCGCACCTCACGGCGGTCTCGGGGCAGAACGTCTCGTTCGTGTTGATAGCGGCCGCTCCGTTGCTGCGTCGGATGCGGCCCTGGTGGCGGTGGGCGGTCACGCTCGGCTTGATCGCGTGGTTCGTGAGCCTGACCAGGTTCGAGCCCTCGATCGTGCGTGCAGGGGCGATGGCATCGCTATCGGCGACTGCGTTCGTGCTCGGTCGAGAGCGGGCGCCGACGCGCATTCTGTGGCTGGCCGTCACCGGTCTGCTGCTGATCGATCCGCTCCTGGTCGGTTCGATCGGGTTCTGGCTCTCCGTCGGCGCCACGGCGGGGGTCGCCGGGGTCGGGCCCAGTCTGGCACGCCGATTGCGTCCGCTCGGGTTCATGGCGATGCCGGTCGGCATCACGCTCGGCGCACAGTGCGGTGTCGTCATCCCGGCGCTGCTGGTCTTCGGGCGCTTACCTCTGGTCAGCATTCCGGCCAACCTCCTGGCGGTGCCGGTCGCCGGGTTCGTGATGCTTTACGGGCTTCCGGCCGGCCTGATCGCCGGGGCGGTGCCGTCGGTCGCGCCGGCGGTGATGTTCCCGTGCCGGGTCGGCGTGCGCTGGGTCGACACGATCTCGGTCCTCGGGGCGCGTCTCGAGCCGGGCGGAACGGCGACGTGGATCGGCTGGGGCCTGATCGCAGGATCGATCGTGCTGCTCGCCCTCGTAGGTTCAGACGACGATCGGGCCGTCTGAGGTGGGCCGATCCGGACGAGCGGGAGGAGGGTCTCGCGATCGCTGCTAGGAATCGTGGTCGCGATGGGAGTTCACCTGCTGACCGGCGACGACGAGTCGATCCTCCGATCGAAAGCCCATGCCCTCGTCGACGAACTCGTCGGCACCGCCGACCGCAGCCTCATGGTCGACGAGTTCGATGGCGACGAGTACCAGTTGCGAGAGGCCGTCGATGCGGCTCAAACGATGCCGTTCCTGACCGACCGGCGCGTTGTGGTCGCACGCGGCATCGGCCGGTTCAACGCCGACGAACTCGCACCGCTCCTCGGCTACCTCGACAATCCGCTCGAGTCGACCGATCTCGTCCTCGTGGCGGGCAGCGGCCGACTCGCCAAGAAACTCACCGATGGGGTCAAGGTGTCCGGCGGGGCGGTGACCAGCACCAGTGCCCCCAACCGGCCCAAGGACCGCCAGATCTGGGTCCGCACCGAGGCCGAGGAGCGCGGCGTCCGTCTCGACGGTGGGGCCGCAGCGCGGATCGCGGACCAGCTCGGCGACGACGTCGGGCGGCTCGAAGGCGTGCTGTCGGTCATCCGATCGGCGTACGGAGACGGGGTGAAGATCGGGGTCGCCGACGTGGAGCCGTTCCTCGGCGAAGCGGGCGGTGTGCCGCCGTGGGACTTCACCGACGCGATCGACGCCGGTCAGACGGGCGAGTCGCTCGTTCTGATGGCCCGGATGATCCACGGTGGCGACCGCCACCCGCTGCAGATCATGGCCATCCTGCACAGTCACTACGGCAAGCTGGCCCGCCTCGACGGCGTCGATGCTCGCAGTGAGACCGACGCCGCGACGGCGATGGGGATCAAGCCGGGGTATCCGGCCAAGAAGGCGCTCGCCAACTATCGGCGACTTGCCGGGGGTGGGGTGCAGCGGGCGATCGAATTGCTCGCGGCAGCCGATGTCGATCTGCGTGGTGACACCGATCTCGAACCCGAACTGGTGATGGAGGTCCTGGTCGCACGCCTGAGCCGCCTGGGTGGCCGTCGCTGACGGAGACGATCAGGCGCGCGACAGGGTCAGCACGCGACGGGTCAGCACGCGACGGGTCAGCACGCGACGGGCCGGTGACGCGACGAAGCCCCGAGGGTGGCCTCGGGGCTTCGGTCGCGAATCGGTTGATCGCTCAGGCGCCGGCGTTGACCTTCTTCATCAGACGGCTCTTCTTGCGGGCCGCCGCGTTCTTGTGGATGACGCCCTTCTGCGCAGCGACGTCGATGTTCTTGATGGCGGCCTGAACGTTCTCGTCCGAGTGCTCCTCGCCGATCGTGATGTGCGCCTTCTTCACGCGGCTCTTGAGCTCGCTGCGGACCGACTTGTTGCGCTCGGCCGCCTTGGCGTTGGTGAGGATGCGCTTCTTCTGGCTCTTGATGTTCGCCACGGATGACCTGCTTCTTGTTTCGATCGTTTGCCCGATGGGAGTCCACCGGGCAGCGCATTGATGCTAACGGCGTGCGCCGAGCAACCCCAACGTCGACAAGGGCCGCCGACCGGGCATCAGGAGGTCGTGTACCCTGCGGCGACGTGGCGGATGTCCGGTACGAAGATTGCTCCGGTCGGGCGCAGATCGCACAGCTCCGGCGGGTCGCGCTCGCGGCCGTCGAGCGCTATCCGTTCGAGGTACTTCGTCTGCGATTGCTCCTGCATGAGTACAACACCACGTTCCGGATCGACACGACCGACGGGCGCCGATTCGCACTGAGGCTCAACACGAACAGCCTCAAGAGCGACGCCAACCTCGATGCCGAGGTGGCGTGGCTCGACGCACTTGCGCAGGAGACGGAGATCGTCGTTCCCGAGCCGCAGCGCACGATCGACGGGAGGCTCCGTACCGAGATCTGGTTCGAGCCGCTGCATCGTTCGCTGCCGGTCGTCGTGATGTCGTGGTTGCCGGGGCGGGACCTCGACGATCGCTCCTGCGATGGGTGGCGGGCGCTCGGGCGCACCATGGCGCAGTTGCACGAGCACGCGCTGACGTGGCGGCCGCCGGCCGGAGCGGCGTTCCCGCTGCACGACACTGTCCTGTTCGACATTCCGAATCTGCTCGAATCCGCTCATCCGGCGCTCACGGACGGATCGCGAGCGCTGTTCGCAGACGCCCTGGCGCGTGTGCAGCAGGCCTACGACGATGCCATGGCCGCCGGGCCGCTCATTGCGACACATGCGGACCTCCACGGTGGCAACGCCAAGTGGCTGCGCGGGCAGCTGGCGGTCTTCGATTTCGACGATGCCGCCATGGGTGTCCCGGTCCAGGATCTTGCGATCTCCTGCTACTACGCGCGTGGCGACGAGGGCGCCGAGGAGGCGATCGTCGACGGCTACGCAGAGGTCGGAACACCGCCGGAACGTCCGGTCGACGAGTTCGAGGCGATCGTGGCCGGCCGCAACATCCTGCTCGCGAACGAAGTGCTGCGGATGTCGACGGCCGACATGCGCGAGATCGCGACGCCGTACCTCGCCAACACCGTGCTGCGTCTGCAGGCGTTCCTGGAGACCGGCTTCTACCGGCGCGATGTCGCCGGTGTGGTCCCGCTCCCGACGTAGAGCGGGCGGGCCTGCGACCCGGCGCGAAGCGGCGGGCGCGCCGATCGGCACCGGTAGCGTTGGCGTTCGCCATGGACCTCTCCAAGATCCGGAACTTCTCGATCATCGCGCACATCGACCACGGCAAGTCGACGCTGTCCGATCGGATCCTCGAGGTGACGGGCGCCGTGCAATCGCGGGACATGAAGGCGCAGTATCTGGATTCGATGGACCTCGAGCGCGAGCGCGGCATCACGATCAAGGCGCAGAACGTGCGGGTCAACTGGCACGATTACGTGTTCCACCTCATCGACACCCCCGGTCACGTCGACTTCGGGTACGAGGTCAGCCGTTCACTGGCCGCTTGCGAAGGCGTGGTGCTCGTCGTCGACGCTGCGCAGGGGATCGAGGCGCAGACGCTCGCCAACTGCTACCTGGCGCTCGAGAGCGACCTGGAGATCGTGGCGTGCCTCAACAAGATCGACCTGCCCGCGGCCGATCCGGATCGCTATGCGATGGAGATCGAGAACGTGCTCGGAATCCCCGCCGAGGAAATCCTGAAGATCTCGGCCAAGACCGGCGAGGGTGTGCCCGAGCTGCTCGATGCGATCGCGGAGCGGATCCCGGCGCCGATCGGTGACGTCGACGCTCCGCTGCAGGCGCTCATCTTCGACTCGCAGTTCGATCAGTACCGTGGCGTGGTCTCGTCGGTACGGGTGATGAACGGGCGAATGGAGTCAGGTGCCCGCCTCCACTTCCTCCAGACCGGCGCCGACCACGACGCGCTCGAGATCGGGGCCCGTCAGCCAGTACCCACCCCGCTCAAGACCCTCGGGCCGGGCGAGGTCGGGTACCTGATCGCCGGGATCAAGGACGTCGGCGACGCTCGTTCGGGCGAGACCGTCACCACGGCGTCGAAGGGCTCGACCGAGCCGCTGCCGGGCTATCAGGATCCGAAGCCGATGGTGTTCTCCGGTCTGTTCCCGATCGACGGCGACGACTTCGAGAACCTTCGCGACTCACTCGGCAAACTCAAGCTCAACGACGCATCGATCACGTATTCGCCCGAATCGTCCGGTGCGCTCGGGTTCGGTTTCCGGTGTGGCTTCCTCGGCCTGCTGCACATGGAGATCGTCAAGGAGCGATTGGAACGCGAGTTCGGGTTGGCATTGATCGCGACCGCTCCGTCGGTCGAGTATCGCGTCACGCAGGTGACCGGTGAACAGACCGTCGTGTCCAATCCGGCCGACCTCCCGGTCATCCAGAAGATCGACGTCATCGAGGAACCGATTTTCAAGATCTCGATCATCACGCCCAAGGAGTACACCGGTGCGCTGATGGATCTCTGCCAATCCCGTCGCGGCGAGATGAAGCGGATGGAGTACCTCTCACCGGAGCGCGTCGAACTCAACTACGACGTACCACTGGCCGAGGTCGTCGTCGACTTCTTCGACCAGCTCAAGTCGCGTAGCCAGGGCTACGCATCGCTCGACTACGAGCTCGCCGGCTATCAGCGTGCGAATCTCGTGAAGGTCGACATCCTGCTGAACGGGATCCCGGCCGATGCATTCTCGACGATCGTGCACCGTGAGTCGGCCGAAGCGTACGGGCGGCGCCTGTGCGAGAAGCTGAAAGAACTGATCCCGCGCCAGATGTTCGACGTGCCGATCCAGGCTGCGATCGGCGGCAAGGTGATCAGTCGCGAGACGGTCAAGGCACGCCGCAAGGACGTGACGGCCAAGTGCTACGGCGGCGACATCAGCCGCAAGCGCAAACTGCTCGAGAAGCAGAAGGAGGGCAAGAAGAAGATGAAGTCGATCGGCCGTGTCGAGGTGCCGGGCGACGTGTTCATCAGTGCCCTGAAACTCGACGACTGAGGTGCCCCGAGCCGACGTCGATCAGGCGGTCGAGGCCGCCCCTCGCTCGTCGTCGAGCGCGCCGTTGACGGTGACCGACACGATCTTCTGCGTGAGCTGGGCGTCGCCGACCAAGGTTGCGAATGCCGCGTCGGCGGCATCTCGCCCGTACCCGATCCGAACGAGACCGGCTGCGACGGTCATCCCGGTTGGGTCGAAGAGGTACCAGTCGTCGCCGACGTAGGCCTCGAAGAAGCCGTGGAAATCCTGCGGCTCGACGCCGACCCCGTACCCCGACACATATCGAGCCGGGATGCCGAGCGCTCGGCACAGGGCGATGCCGACATGGGCGTAGTCGCGACAGACGCCGGCCCGCTGCAGGAGCACGTCGGTGGTGCTGCTCGATGCATCGGTGCTGCCGGGCTGGTAGAGCAGGCTCTGGTTGACCCAGTTGCTGATCGACTGGAGGCGCTCGTAGCCGGCGGCGACATGACCGAAGTGCCGCCACGCAAAGTCGGCGAGCTTGTCGGATTCGCAGTATCGACTCGGGTTGAGAAACGGCAGCAGCTCGGCGGGCAGCCGGCCGAACGGCACCTCCGGGAGCGACGTGGTGTCGTGGATCTCGGCATCGACGGTGACGGTGGCGCGATAGCGGACATCCAATCGACCGGCATCGGCGGCGAGCCGGACCAGCTGATGCGAACCGCCCCCATACGTGACGAGTTCGTGGTCGACCGGAGGGTTGATCTCGATCGACTCCGACTCGACGGACTGATGGGTGGTGCGTGCGGCGACGATCGAGAACGCGAATGACGTTGTGCGTTGCACGTCATAGCTCAGTTCGGCGGCGACGTCGAGGCTGCTCATGGTTGCTCCGTTGCGGGTGGGGAATCGGGTGACTCGGGTGAGGATGGTCGGGCGAGGAGCGGTTCGGTCCACCCCTTGGGCAGCTCGGCGAGCGCCGCACCGAGGTGGTCGTTCCATGACGTGGCGACCGACTCGAGCTCCGTCGCGGCGAAGCGGTGCTGCGTGAACCGATGCTCGCCGCGCCGGAGCACGGCGACGTCGATCGGGAAGTCGACGTCGTTCGCGCTGGCGCGAGTTGCATCGAACGCGAGGTACGCGAGCGCGAGCGCGTCGGGCAGCGGCGTCGCGTAGTCGAGCAGGCGGTCGAGAATCGGCTTTCCGTAGTAGCTGCGGCCGACGATGAAGTATGGCGCGTCGGGCGTGGCTTCGACCCAGTTGCCTTCCGGGTAGACGTGCAGGAGCATCGGGTCGCCGTCGGCCACCAACTGACCGCCGAGGATCGCGTGGGCGTTGAACGTCAAGCCGCCATCGGCAAGTGCTTCTCCGTCCTCGGCCCTGACGACCCGGAGTTGGTCGCCGAACGCAGTCGCCATCTGGTGCATCCGGTCGGTCTGTACGTGACCGGCGCTGATCTCGTCCTCCAGCCGTCGTACGACCTTGTCGCGCACGGATCGCAGACCCGAGGTCATCACGAACGCACCTCCGACGTCCCCGCCCAGCATCGAGAGCTTGGCCTTCTGCGAGATCTGTTCGCCTCTGACGATGCGCGTGTCAGACAGCGCGATGAGGCCGTCGGCGACCCGAACTCCGATGCAGAACGTCACATTCACTCCTCGCCGGCGGCAGACGCCGAATCCCGTGCAGTGTGCCACCGGTCCGCAACCGAACACACCGCCCCGAGCAGAACACGCCGACGCTGCACAACACCTCCGCTCGGACGCCGCCGACCCCGATTCGGTACCGTCCGATCATGACCGACGCAGTGCTGTACGAGGTTCGGGATCGGGTCGCGATCATCACGTTCAATCGACCGGATCGGCTCAACGCCTGGAGTGGCGACCTGCACCACGGGTACTTCACCTCGCTCGATCGTGCGGCCGCCGACCCAGACGTGCGCGTCATCGTCGTGACCGGCGCCGGGCGCGGATGGTGCGCCGGCGCCGACATGGATGTCCTGCAGGGCATCGGTGCGGCCGGCGGCTTCGCTGCCGACGATCCCCAGCCCGACGGCCCGACGGGCGACGACATGGGCCCGCCACGACAGGACTGGA
Organism: Ilumatobacteraceae bacterium; assembly: GCA_039921745.1. GTDB lineage: Bacteria > Actinomycetota > Acidimicrobiia > Acidimicrobiales > Ilumatobacteraceae > Ilumatobacter. The sequence continues at coordinate 19,692 of JBDSBE010000101.1, forward strand.
AGCACACGCATGCGATGACCATCCCGAAGCCGGTGATCGCTGCGATCAACGGGGCCTGCGCCGGCCTGGGATTCGTACACGCGCTCGCCTGCGACATTCGGTTTGCCGTCGAAGGTGCCAAATTCACGGTCGCCTTCGGGCGCCGCGGGCTGATCGGGGAGTGGGGTCTGTCGTGGACGCTGCCCCGGCTGGTCGGCCAGGGGGTCGCGCTCGACCTGATGCTGTCCAGCCGGGTGTTCCTCGCCGAGGAGGCGCACACGCTCGGCATCGTCAACCGGGTCTGTGCGCCCGAGTCGCTGATGGACGAGACGCTGGCCTACGCCGCCGATCTCGCCGTCAACGTGTCGCCGACGTCGATGGCCGTCATGAAGCAACAGGTCTACACGCATCCGCAGATGGCGGTCGACGACGCGCTCGACGACTCGATCCGGTTGATGGAGGAGTCCGTGCGTCGCCCCGACTTTCGAGAAGGCGTGGCGAGCTTCGTCGAGAAGCGGTCGCCGAACTTCGCTCCGCTCGGCGGCTGATCGCGTCAGGCGTCGGGACCCTTCGCTCGCACATCGTCGACGGCGTGCATGGCGTCACGGAGTTCGGTGAGCCAGGGGTCGACGTTGCGACCGACCAACCGGACGCACCAGGCGAGCGCGTCCGATCTGGACCGTGCGATGTTGGCCGCCACCAGCGTGTCGAGCACCTGACGCTCGGGCTGACGGAGTCGGGTCATCACGGGTGCGGCGAGATGGGTGAACAGTGCGGTGTCGTCGCCGACGCGCAGCGCCCACGCAACCTGCCGGTCGAATCGGTGCTCGGCCTCACGTGCGACTGCGACCCGTCGGTCCCGGGTGTCCTCGCGGAAGCCGGCGATGCGACCGGCGAGGGCTTCGGCCCGATCGGCGGCCGAGGCCGTGTCCGGCAGGTCGGGTGGTTCGATCGCGACCGTGACGGTGATCTCCTCCCGGTCGATCGAGAACGCCGGCGGGTGTGCGCTCGTCCAATCCGGTGGCAGCCGGCCGATGAACCACGATTCGACGGACGAGTCGCTGACGGGTTCGGTGGAGCTGTGGCGAGGGGTCATGGATCGACCCTACACCGAATGATTACAGTATTACAAGCACGATTTACTCGCGGTGGGACCTGCTTCCCGCTTGACTGGCGGCCGTGTCGGACCGGTGCCCCATCGACGATCTCATGTCGCAGGCGGAGCGCTACGACTCGTTGGCCGACACGGCCGACCTGATGGACGACGAGGCGTTGGCGGGGCGACTCCGATCGCTCGCGATCCAGCAGCGGTTGCTCGTCATGCGCCTGTTCGATGACTGAACGCCTCAGAGCGATCGTCGGCTGTCTGCGCCACGATGTCGCAGCGGATGACTGTGTACGTTGGTCACAGCTCACAGGGGGACGCACATGGCAGAACACGAACTCGTGATTCGCAACGGCACGGTCGTCGACGGCACCGGATCGGATCGATTCGTCGGCGATGTCGCCGTGTCGGGCGGGGTCATCACCGCGGTCGGCACCGTCGACGGTCGTGGCCGCAGGGAGATCGACGCCGACGGTCACATGGTGGCGCCGGGCTTCGTCGACATCCACACGCACTACGACGGTCAGGCCACGTGGGACACCCAACTCGCACCGTCGAGCTGGCACGGTGTCACCACCGTGGTGATGGGGAATTGCGGCGTCGGCTTCGCCCCGGTGATGCCGGAGAACCGGACCAGGCTGATTGAGCTGATGGAAGGCGTCGAGGACATCCCGGGCACGGCGCTGCACGAAGGATTGTCCTGGGCGTGGTCGAGCTTCCCCGACTACCTCGACGACCTCGATGCCAAGCCACGCGACATCGATCTCGGCGCGCAACTCCCGCACGGGGCGCTGCGCCTCCACGTCATGGGCGAACGCGGAGCGACGCAGCAGCCCGCGACACCCGACGACATCGCGGCGATGGCCGACCTCGCCCGCGAGGCAGTCGAGGCGGGCGCTCTCGGTTTCACGACCAGTCGCACGTTGAACCACAAGTCGAGTCTCGGCGAGCCGACTCCGTCGTTGAAGGCCGAGGCCGACGAGTTGATCGGCATCGCCGAGGCCCTCGGTGCGGCCGGCGCTGGTGTCCTGCAGGTGGTCAGCGATTTCATCGACCTCGACGGGGAGATCGAACTGTTCCACCAGATGGCGGCTCGATCCGGTCGGCCGATCTCCGTGTCGATCGCCCAGAGTCCACGGCGGCCAGAGGAGTGGCGCGTCGAACTCGACCGCTTCGCCGAGGCGACCGCCGCCGGCGTCACGATGCGCGGTCAGGTGGGCGCACGCGCCGTCGGCATCATGCTCGGGCTCGAAGCGACGCTCAACCCCTTCATGTACAGCCCGGCCTACGACGACATCGCACATCTCCCGCTCGCCGAACGCGTCGCGATGATGCAACGCCCCGACGTCAGGCAGGCGATCCTCGCCGGAGCCCGTGTCGACGAGAACGGCAAGTTGGGCAGTCGGGTGATCGCCTGGTATCCGCACATGTTCCGACTCGGCGATCCGCCGAACTACGAACCCGACCCGTCCGACTCGGTGGCGGCGACCGCCGCACGCGAGGGCCGCAACCCCGTCGAGATCGCATACGACTGGTTGCTCGAAGCGGGCGGCACTGCGTTCCTGTACGTGCCGAGCCTGAACTGGGCGCAGGGCAACCTCGACTGCGTCCGCGAGATGCTGCTCCATCCGGCTGCCGTCCCCGGGCTGTCCGATGGCGGCGCCCACGTCGGCACGATCTGCGACGTGAGCTTTCCGACCACGCTGCTGCAGTGGTGGGGTCGTGATCGCCCACACGGGCGGATTCCGGTCGAGACGCTGATTGCCAAACAGTGCAGGATGACGGCCGAGACGGTCGGGCTGCGCGATCGGGGCGTCCTCCGAGTGGGATACCGGGCCGACGTCAACGTGATCGATTTCGACAACCTTCGGCTCCACGTCCCCGACGTCGTCCACGACCTGCCCGCCGGTGGCCGCCGGATGCTCCAGCGGGCCACCGGGTATCGACACACGTTCGTGGCAGGGACGGAGATCATGGCCGACGGCGAATCGACCGGTGCCACGCCCGGCCGCCTCGTGCGCGGCGCACAGGAGGCATTCTCGTGAACTTCGACTTCCCGGTGATCAGCGCCGATTCCCACATCACCGAACCGCCCGACTGCTACACCGCCCACATCGACCCTGCATTCCGGGATCGCGCGCCGCACATGGTTCGCGACGAGCACCGTGGCGACGTGTTCGTGATCCCCGGGATGGGCCGGCCGATCGCGATGGGCCTGGTGGCCGGGGCCGGCAAGCCCGCCGAGGAGCTGACGATCGCAGGCGTCACGTTCGACGAACTGCACCGCTCCGGCTGGGATGCCACGCACCGACTCGCCGATCAGGACCGAGACGGCGTGTCGGCTGAGATCATCTACCCGACGGTCGGCATGATGATCTGCAACCACGACGACAGCGCGTACAAGAAGGCGTGCTTCGATGCGTACAACCGGTGGATCGCCGACTACTGCTCGGAAGCGCCGCACCGTCTGCTCGGCGCCGGGCAGACCGCGCTGCGTTCGATCGACGAAGGCATCGCCGACCTCGCGGGGATCCGCGACGCCGGGCTGCGCGGCGTCATGATGCCCGGCGAGCCCGGAACCCTCCTCGACGGCGGCCCCGACTACGACGACCCGGCCTGGGACCCGTTCTGGGAGGCAGCGGTCGACCTCGGCTTACCGCTCAGTTTCCACATCCTGACGTCGCGGAGCAGCGCGTTCAACGGCAAGCCACGCGGTTCGCGACTCAACGGCTTCCTCGGCATCATCCGTGGCATCCAGGACATCATGGGCACGCTCGTGTTCGGCGGTGTGTTCCAACGACATCCCGGGCTCAGGGTGGTGTGCGTCGAGGCCGACGCCGGATGGGTTCCGCACTACATGTACCGAATGGACCACGCGTACGACCGGCACCGCAACTGGATGGCGCCGGGAATCGAACTGTCGAAGAAGCCGTCGGAGTACTTCGCCGAGCACATCTACGTGACCTTCCAAGACGACTGGACCGCCTTTCGTCAGGCGGACGACATGAACTGGCGGCGCCTCATGTGGGCGAACGACTTTCCGCATTCTGACTCGACCTGGCCGTGGTCGCGCGAGATGCTCGACGTGCAAGCGGCCCAGCTGACGCTCGAACAGCAGCGTGCGATCCTGTGCGGGAACGTGGCCGAGCTCTACTCGATCGACCTCGCCGCACTCCCGGTTCACACCGCGTCCTGACCGCAGTCGCGACCCGAGGACGACTCTTCGACTCGGTCGCGCAGCAGGCAGGATGGGAGCGATGTCCGGCACCTTCCGATCGCTCCGGCATCGAAACGCCAGGCTGTTCTTCTTCGGGCTGCTGCTGTCGAACATCGGCACCTGGGTCCAGTTCACTGCCGTTGCGATCCTGGTCGACCGGCTGACGGGGCGGACCACCGCACTCGGGATCCTGACCGCGTTGCAGTTCCTGCCGATGCTGTTCCTCGGTGCCTACGCCGGCGCCGTCGCAGACCGTCGTGATCGTCGTCGGATGGCGATGCTGACCCAGGGAGGCCTCGCCGTCCAGGCGATCGCGCTGGCGATCTTCGACCTCACCGGAACGATCGATCTCGGCATCATCTACGCGCTCACCCTGGTGCTCGGCATCGTGTCGGCGTTCGACAATCCGGCACGCCGTGGGTTCGTCACCGAACTCGTCCCCCAGGAAGAGATCGCGAATGCGATCTCGCTCAACACGGCGACGATGACCGGCTCGCGCATCTTCGGGCCCGCGCTCGCAGCGCTCCTGGTCGGCCCCCTCGGCACCGGTTGGCTGTTCTCCATGAACGCCATCTCGTTCGTGGCGATCCTGGCCAGCCTGTTCTTCCTCGACCGATCGGCGCTCTACCTCGCGCCGCGAGCGACGAAGGGCGGCACGCCGGTTCGTGACGGTCTGCGATACATCACCGAGACGGACAACCTCTTCGTTCCGTTCATCGTGTTCACCGTGGTGGCGACGTTCGGCTTCAACCACAGTGTCGTCTTCCCCCGGATGGCTCGCGAGATCTGGGGTTCGACGACGTGGTTCGGGCTCGTCCTGACGACGATGAGCATCGGCAGTCTGCTCGGCTCGCTGCTCACCGCCAGCCGATCGCACGTCACGTTGCGGTGGATGACGTTGAACGGTGCGATCCTCGGGTTCTCGGTGGTCGCCCTCGCGTTTTCCGGTCGGGTGTGGCTTGCGCTGCCGCTCGCCGTGCCGCTCGGTCTGGGAGGCGCCGGGTTCATCACCTCGTTCAATGCGATCACCCAGCAGGAGTGCCCGCCGGACATGCGCGGGCGGATCCTCGCCCTCACCGCAGTCGCGTTCCTGGGTTCGTATCCGATCGGTGGGCCGATCACCGGGCTGATCGGCGACTACATCAGCCTCGAATGGTCGCTCGCGTACGGCGGTGTGGTCACGCTCGTGTGCGTCTTCGCAATGGTCTGGTGGGCGCTCGGACGGCGCGAGCGCGTCACCAGGATCCATGTGCTGCGCAGCCTGCTGGGAGCGTCGTCCCCGGTCGCGCCGAGCCCGAGCGAGCATCCCTGATCGGCCGGCTCGAGCCTGGTCATGGTTTCGATCACCCTGTGCCCGGTCAGTCTGGAGCATGCCCCGTTCGATCATGTGGTTCAGGCGCGACCTGAGACTCCGCGACAACCCGGCGTTGGCGGCTGCACTGGCAGACGGCGACGTGCTGCCCCTCTTCGTGGTCGACCCGGCGTTCGAGCATGCCGGTGCACCCCGGCGAGCGCTGCTCCACGATTGTCTCGTCGCTCTGCGCGATGCAACCGACGGCGCGCTCGTGATCAAGACCGGCGACCCGTCGACCGTCGTCGCCGACCTGGCCGATGAGGTCGACGCCTCGACGGTGTACGTGGCCCGCGACTACGCACCGTACGGGCGGCGGCGTGATGAAGCGGTCGGCGATGCGCTGCGTGGTTCGGACCGCCGGTTGCTCGGCGTCGGCTCACCGTACGCAGTGGCGCCGGGCGGCGTGCGCAAGGGCGACGGTGACCCGTACTCAGTCTTCACCCCGTTCTCGCGGACGTGGCGTGAGCACGGCTGGGACGAGCCGATCGATGCGCCTCGCAATCCGAACTGGATCGACGGACCGACCGACGAGTTGTCCGCCCGGCCGGACGTGGGGTTCGACGTGCCGAGTGCGAGCGAACAGAATGTGATCTCGCGATGGAGGCGATTTCGTGACGATGGCCTCGACCGGTATGCGACCCGGCGCAATCTGCCCGCCGAACGGGGCACGAGTGAACTCTCTCCGTACCTCAAGTACGGCGTGATCCACCCCCGCCAACTGCTCGCCGAATCGGATGCTCTTCAGAAGAGCCACTCGACCTTTCAGTTGGAACTGGCGTGGCGGGACTTCTATGCCGACGTGCTTTTTCAACAGCCACGCACGGCGTGGGAGAACCTCGATCGCCGGTTCGACGCGATCGATCTGGACACCGGGCAGGCCGGTCGCGAGAAGTTCGAGCGCTGGACGGCCGGCACGACCGGCTTCCCGATCATCGATGCGGGGATGCGCCAGTTGCTGTCGATCGGCTGGATGCACAATCGAGTCCGGATGATCGTCGCGAGTTTCCTCGTCAAGGATCTGCACCTGCCGTGGCAGTGGGGTGCCGCCCACTTCATGCGCCACCTCCTCGACGGCGACCTCGCTTCGAACAACCACGGCTGGCAGTGGGCCGCCGGCACCGGGACCGATGCGTCGCCGTACTTCCGCGTGTTCAATCCGACGCTCCAGCAGGAGCGATGGGATCCGAACGGTGAGTACGCATCACGCTGGATTCCCGAGTTGGCCACCGCTGACTATCCAGCGCCCATGGTCGACCACAAAGCCGAACGGGAGGAGACGCTCGCGCGCTATCAACTCGTCAAGCGCGCCTGATCGACAGCGGTCACCGGCAGAGCCGTCCGGTCGCGATCTCGCCGGCTCGTGGCCCACTCGCTACCGTTGCGCGATGCCTGCCCGCCAGCTCGCGATCGTGATCGATGCCGATGATCCTGACGCCTTGCGTGAGTTCTGGGTCGCGGCGATGCGCTACGAGGCGCACGGTTCGTCCGGGCCGTACCGCTCGGCCGTGCCACCGCGGGGGGAAGCCGGCCCGAAACTCGTGTTCCAACGCGTCGATGACCTGCGGACGCAGACGAAGAACCGCGTGCACATCGACATCGTCGTCGGCGACGCGATCGACACCGAGACCGTCCGCCTGGTCGCACTCGGGGCGACCCGGATCTCCACCGGGTTGTTCGAGGAGGCCGGATCGACGTGGATCGTGTTGGCCGACCCGGAGGGCAACGAGTTCTGCCTGGTGTCGGATACGTGAGTGCGACCTCGAGCGCAGCCGTGACCAGGTTGCGAGACGCCACCTGCTCCGACGGCGCGCCCAGCGCGCGGAACCTGCTCGTGACGGTGTTCGGCGATGCGCTGCTGCCGCATGGCGTCGGCAATGCCGTGTCGGTGCGATCGCTCGCGACGTTGCTCGAACCGTTCGGCGTGAGCGAGCGGTTGGTGCGGACCTCCCTGACCCGACTCGTGAACGACGGGATCCTGCGGACGAAATCTGTCGGTCGACGCAGCTTCTACGCAATCGAATCGACGTCACGCCCATTGTTCAGGAGCGCCGATGCCCGCATCTACGGGTCGCGGCGAGGAGCCTGGGATCGATCGTGGACGATCGTCGTGATCGACGGTTCGGAGGCGACGCCCGCCAAACGTGCCCGACTCCGACAGCGGTTGACCTGGGCCGGTCTCGGCAACGTCGCCCCCAACGTGATGGCGTCGCCCGTGGTGACGCCGGAGGAGGTGGCGCTCGTCGTCGAACAGACCGGAGGATTCACCAACGTGCTGGTCAGCCGTTCGCACGTGTTCGACGGGCCAGGCACGCTCGACGAGAACGAACTGGCGCGCCGGTGCGCACCCCTCGACGAGGTCGCCGCCCAATACGACCGGTTCGTCGACGAGTTCGACGACTTCGACCGTGCAACGTTGAACGCACTCCCGCCGGCTGAAGCCTTCAAGTTGCGGATGCTCCTGGTCGCTCGGTATCGACGGATCGTGCTCGTCGACCCGCTGCTCCCCGAGTCGCTGCTCCCTGATGGTTGGGCGGGGGCTCGAGCGCGGGCGCTCGCCGCGTTCGTGTACGGCGGTTGCGCCGATGCCGCTGAGCGTCAGTTGGCGGCAGTCACCGAGCTCGCCGACGGCACCATCGTGCCGGACGCCAACTGGCTCCACGGCCGGTTCATCGTCGAGTAACGGTTGGTGTCCGACACCAACCGTTACGCGTCGTAGTCGACGTCGATGTTCGGCGTGGTGGGGGTCGACTGGCACGTGAGCACGTAGCCTCGGGCGACCTCGTCGTCGCTCAACCCGTAGTTGACCGCCATCACGACCGTGCCGTCGCGGACGACGGCCTGGCAGGTCGAGCACACGCCGCTGCGACATGAGAACGGTGCGTCGGGGCGCACGCGCTGGACCGCGTCGAGCACGCTGTCGCCGTCGTAGACCGCGAACTGGGTAGCCCTGCCGTGCAGCGTCGCTCGGCCCGTCGCGATGGCGACCGAGGTCTCTGTGACTTCCTGTGGCGCCAGCGTGACCGTGCCGACCTGGTTGGTGGTGAAGATCTCGCGATGGATCGTGTTGCCCGGCATCCCGGCGTCGATGAGAGCCTGTTCGGCATCGCTGATCAGGTCGATCGGTCCGCACAGGAATGCATGGTCGCTGTCCGCGGGCAGGATGTCGGCGTCGATCAGCCGATCGAGCCGGGTCCGATCCGGTCGGCCCGACAGCAGTGCGCCGCCGCTCTCCTCGCGGGTGAACGCGAACGCGATGACGAGTCGCCCGAGGTATCGGTCACGCAGGTCGTGGAGTTCGTCGAGCAGCATCGTGGACTGCGACGTGCGGTTGACGTACACGAGGGTGACCCTGGCAAGCGACTCGGTGGCCAGAATCGTGGCCGCGATGGAGAAGATCGGTGTGATGCCGCTGCCGGCTGCGAGCAGCGTGTAGGTGCGAGGACGTTCTGGATCGAGCAGGTGGTTGAAGCGTCCCGACGGAGCCATGACGTCGACGCGATCGCCTGACTCCAACTCGGTGTTGGCCCAGGTCGAGAACACGCCACCGTCGATGCGTTTGATCGCGACCCGCAGGTCTCCGTCGGGAGCGGCCGAACAGATCGAGTAGCTCCGACGCACCTCGATGCCGTCGAATTCGCGGCGCAGCGTGAGGTGCTGGCCGTGCCGGAATGCGAAGCGATCACGATGATGCCCGGCGTCGAACGTGACGACGACGCTGTCGTCGGTGTCGTGGTCGATCGCCGCCACGGTGAGGCCGACGAACGTGTCATCGACGATGTCGTCCAGCAGGTCGGTCATCGAACGTCCATCACGAGCGCGTCGCCGTGTGTCATCACAGTGCCTTGAAGAGTTCGAAGGGTTCGCTGCAGGCCCGGCAGACGTAGCTCGCCTTGCACGCCGTCCCGCCGAATTGGGAGATCCGCCGGGTGTGCCGTGACGAGCAGCGTGGGCACGCCACCGGCGGGTCGACGAACGTCGAACCCGGTTCGGCGACGGGCGGAGGCGGCGAGATCCCTGCGGCGAGCAGGCGGTCGCGCCCCCGGTCGGTGATCCAGTCGGTGGTCCAGGCGGGGCTGATCGCGAACGTGACGTCGGCGTCGTAGCCGGCGTCGCGCACCGCTGTTTCCACGTCGTCACGAATCTGCTCGGTCGCCGGGCAACCGGTGTAGGTCGGGGTCAGCACGACGGTTGCCGTGGCCCCGTTCACCGCGACGGAGCGGACGATGCCGAGGTCCCCGATCGTGACGTGTGGCAGTTCTGGGTCGTCGATCTCTCGGATGAGTGCATCGAGCGCAGCCTCGTCGATGAGCGACGCAGCGGTCACCACGATGCCCCCGGGTGGGCGCGGGCGAGTACCTGGAGTTCGCCGATGAGGAACGAGAACTCCTCGGTGTGGCGGCCGTGGCGACCACCGGACTGCATCACGCCGTCGGCGGGCAGGTCGAGGGTGGCTTCGCGCAGTGTCGTCGAGACGATGGCGTGCCACTCGTCGCGCAGGTCGGCCGGGTCGGCGGCGACTCCGGACCCGATGAGTTCGTGCTCGACCGGGTCGTGTTCGAACAGCTCTCCCGTGTAGCGCCAGAGGTGATCGACTGCGGACTGAGCCCGAGCGTGGCTCTCGTCGGTGCCGTCGCCGAGCCGCACCACCCAGCTGCGGGCGTGCCGGAGGTGGTAGTCGGTTTCCTTGACCGCCTTGCCGGCGATGGCGCGCAGTGTGTCGTCACCCGACGCCGTCATCGCCCGCCAGAACGGCAGCGCGAACGCATCGTGGAGGAACTGACGCATGATGATGTGGGCGAAATCGCCGTTGGGTTGCTCGACGAGCAGCGGATTCAGGAACTCGTCCTGCTCGCGCCAGTAGGCGTAGTGGTCCTCGGTCCGCAACGCGCCGTCGGGAAGCGGCTCGTCGGTCTCGCCGGCGTAGGTGTACAGCGCGCGAGCCTGCCCGATCAGGTCGAGCGCAAGATTCGAGAGCGCCATGTCCTCTTCGATCTCCGGCGCATGCGTGACCTCTTCCAGGAGTCGCTGCGCAAGGATCAGGGCTCGGTCGCCGTGGCGCAAGACGTATGTGGTGAGGGGCGTTGCCATCGACCGGTTCACATGTTCGCGACTTCGTCGGGGAGATCGAAGTCGGTGGGGTGGCGGAAGGTCTTGTCGGCGGCAGGGTCGAACATCGATTCGCGATCGTCGGGGTTCGATGCCGTGATGTCGCTCGATCGCACCACCCAGAGGCTGACACCCTCCGAACGCCGGGTGAACAGGTCGCGGGCGTTCTGCATGGCGAGTTCGCTGTCGGGCGCGTGCACCGTTCCCGCGTGGACATGACTCACGCCGCGCTTGGCCCGGACGAACACCTCCCACAGCGGCCAGTCCGCCTTGGCGCTCATGCTGCGTCGACGGTTGCGGTGCTCGACGAGCGCTTGTCGGCGTACGCGGTTGCCGCATCGCGGACCCACGCACCGTTCTCGTGGGCGTTGACGCGTGTGTCCATCCGTGACCGGCTGCACGGCCCGTTGCCCTTCACCACGTCCCAGAAATGGTCCCAGTCGATCGGACCGTGGACGTAGTGACCGCTCGCGTCGTCGAAGATCATGTCGGGGTCGGGGATCGTTAAGCCGAGCAGATCGGCCTGTGGCACCGTGGCGTCGATGAACTTCTGGCGGAGCTCGTCGTTGCCGAACCGCTTGATGCCCCACCGCATGCTCTGGTCGCCGTGGACCGACTCGGCGTCGGGTGGCCCGAACATCATGATCGACGGCCACCACCAGCGGTCGAGTGCGGCTTGCGCCATCTCATGCTGGGCCGGCGTGCCGTTGGCGAGGTCGAACATGATCTGGAAACCCTGGCGCTGGTGGAACGACTCCTCTTTGCAGATCCGGATCATCGCTCTGGCGTACGGGCCGTACGAGCATCGACACAGCGGCACCTGGTTCATGATCGCGGCGCCGTCGACGAGCCAGCCGATCGCTCCGATATCGGCCCAGGTCAGCGTGGGGTAGTTGAAGATCGACGAGTACTTCTGGCGGCCGGTGTGGAGGCGGTCGAGCAGTTCCTCTCGGGGCGTGCCGAGCGTTTCGGCGGCGCCGTAGAGGTAGAGCCCGTGGCCGGCCTCGTCCTGGACTTTGGCGGTGAGGATCGCCTTGCGACGCAGGCTCGGGGCTCGGGTGAGCCAGTTGCCCTCCGGCTGCATGCCGATGATCTCCGAATGACCGTGTTGCGCGATCTGTCGCACCAGCGTCTTGCGGTACTCGTCGGGCATCCAGTCACGCGGCTCGATCCGCTCGTCGGCGTCGATCAGTTCGTCGAACCGGGTCTGGTTGGCCGCGGTTTGGTCGGCCGCGGTGTGGTTGGCCTTGTCGTTCGTCGGCATGCCAGCCAGTATATGACACAACTCTGAATGTGTCCAGGACTTTTTGTGTGTCATCGAACGGTCGGCCCACCCCGGGTGCGGTCAGGTCAGCATCGACCGGAACACGGTGGCGTCGTGGCCGGGGACGATCGTGGCTCCCGCCGCTCGTTCGCGCTGGAGCATCAGCAACGATCGGCGCTGCCGGTCGTGATCATGCGCGAACGGCGGGAGTTGCTCATCGTCGAGTGTGCGCGCGAAGTAGCACGCGTCGCTGGCCAGGATCACGACACCGTCGCCGCAGGCGACGCGCAGCGATTGGTGTCCGCAGGTGTGGCCGGGCGTCGGGATGCAGGTCACAGAGCCGTCGCCGAACACGTCGTGTGCTCCGTCGAGTTCGAGCACGTCGTGACCGAGGTCCATGAGGGACACGTCGTAGCCGTCACCGTCGA
>JBDSBE010000102.1:0-14865 GCA_039921745.1 Ilumatobacteraceae bacterium
CCTGGATGCTGCATCAGACGACCGTGCGGCTCGACGGCCTCACCGAGGAGGCACTCCGTCACGATGCCTTCCTGGACGACGTGCTGGCCGGGGGTGGATCGTGAGAAATCTGCTGATCGTGCTCACCGTGATCGAGATCCTGATCTTCGTCGGCGCACTCGCCGGATATCTGATCGCCATCTCGCGAACGCTCGGGTCGATCTCGCAGAGCCTCTCCAAAGTCACGTTCGGCGTACGGGCGATCGAGACCCAGTGCTCGTCGATCGGGCCTTCGGTGGTGCGTGTCAACGAACAGCTGACGGTGGTCGCGGGGGCGCTCGACGGTCTCGTCCGAAAAGCCAACCAAGCGAGCGGGGCGTCGTGACGACCGGCGCGCCGGCACCGAGGTCCGACGCCCTGGCCGCGCTGTATTGGCGCAGCGAGATTCTCCAGGTCATGTACTGGCTGCGGGGTGAGGGTTTCGGTGACGTCGTCGACCCGGGCTTGATCGAACGGTTCCTCGGCGTCGACGCCCCAATCGGCATGACATACCTGGATCGGCTGGTCGAAGAGGAGTATCTCGTCCGCGACGGCGAGTGGTACGCCCTCTCGGACTTCGGGCTCGAGCATGGCGCCCGCGAGTTTGCCGATTCCTTCGCCGACCTGACCAAGCCCACCCACGGCGAGTGCAGCGACGATTGCTGGTGCCACGCGTCGGTCGACGAAGCTGATGCCTGCCTGGCCCACCGACACGACCACGGCGACCACCCCCACGAACACCACCCCCACGAACACCAGCCCCACCGACACGATCAGCACCACACGGAAGACGGATGACTGTGGTCGACGACACCCCTCCGATCGACGGAACAGCCGGCGGACTTCCCAGACGCTTCCTGCGACCGTTCCTGCTGCTCGCCCTAGCTCGTGACGGCGCGGCCCACGGGTACGAACTGTGCGAATGTGTCCGTCGTCACGGCCTGTCCGTCGATCTGGCCGGCGTCTACCGTGACCTACGAGCGATGGAACAGCACGATCTCGTGACCTCGCAGTGGGAGCCGTCCGATGCCGGCCCAGACCGGCGGGTGTACGTGTTGACCGACGCCGGGCAGGAGACCGCCCGCATGTCGGCGCACGAGTTGTCCACCATTCGCGACCGGCTCGGTTCGGCGCTCGATGCGTTCTCCCTACTCGCCGAGCGCAGATCGGCATGAAGATCGCGGTCGCCGGCAAGGGTGGTGCCGGCAAGACCACGTTCAGCGCGACGGCAGCCCGCCTGCTCGCACGAAGCGGCCGCTCGGTCGTCGCGATCGACGGCGACTCGAACCCGAACCTGCACGCCGCCATGGGTGCACCACTCGACACGACGCCGTTATCGCTGCCGACCTCGCTGGTCTCCCGTCGCTTCGACGGCCCCGCGCTCACCGTCCCGGTGGCCGATCTGCTCGACGAGTTCGCGACGCTCGCGCCAGACGGCGTGTTCATCCTCCGCATGGGCATCCCCGAGCATCCCGACGAGGGATGCATGTGCTCCGCCCACGCCACGGTGAGCGCAGTGCTCAAGGACCTCACCGCGCAGCCCGACACCGTCACGATCCTCGATCTCGAAGCGTCGCCGGAGCATCTGAGCCGCGGTACGGCGCGCAACGCCGACGTGCTGCTGCTCGTCGCCGAGCCGTATTTCCGGTCGCTCGAGGCGGTACGCCTGCAGGCGCGACTGGCATCGGAGACCACGATCGGCCGTGTCGTCGTCGTCGCCAACAAGTGCCGAACACCCAGCGACATCGCGGCGATCGAGGAGTTCTGCAGCCGTCACGAGCTCGAACTCGTCGGCATCGTCCCGTGGTCGACGAACGTGCTCGATGCTGACGCAGCGATGCAGCCGCTCCTCGACTTCGACGCCGATGGTGCCGTCGTCGAAGCGATCAGCACCATCGTCCACCGGCTTATCCGGCACCATGAACTCCAGGAGGCATCCGTCTGATGTGTGTCGGAATCCCAGCCCAGGTCGTTGCCATCGGCCCGCCCGAGAAGCACTCGGCGACCGTCGACGTCGAAGGTGTTCGTCGCGACGTGAACACGATCATGGTCGACGACGAGGGTCTCGAGGTCGGCGAGTGGGTCCTGCTCCACGTCGGGTTCGCGATGAGCAAGATCGACCAGAAGGAGGCCGCCGAGACCCTGGAGTTCATGCGGATCCTCGGGTCGGTCTACGACGACGAGGTCGAAGCGATTCGGGCCGAGCTGCCGTGACGCTCACGGCCGCGGCGGCGATCGACGTCACGCTCGATCCGGTGGCCGGCGCATTGCTGCTGGCGCGTCGGTTCGGGGCAGGTGATCGACTTGTCGTCGCCGCACCCGGTTGCGTCGATCACGCCCACCACGTCGCCGTGGAGTTCATCCACCCGGTCGTCGCAGGAGCGCGGTCGCTACCGGCACTGGTGGCACCGACGGTGGCCGTCGAGGGCCGACGGCCGACCGACTGCCTCCTCGTCATCGGCGATGATCCGAGCGCCGACCTGTCGATCTCGGCCACCGTTGACGATGCCACGATCATGCGGTCGTACCACGTGTTGTGGGAACTGGTGCAGGTCTGCTTGGAACACCCGGGCATCGTCGGTATCGAGGCCGGTCTTGGCGGCGACTCCACCGGATTCCTGTACCCGTTCCTCGACGCCGCCGAGACCGACGAGGACGCGCTACGGACATCGCTTGAAGCGTCGGCCGCCGCGAAGCACGACGAGTCGACCGCACTCATGGCGATAACGCTCGAACACAATCGGCTCGGCATCCAAGCGGCGGCCGAGGCGATCGTCGGTGCCGTCGGCCGCAGTGGACGCGTGCTCTCGATGGGCAACGGTGGCAGTAGCACCGACGCAGCCAGGGTGACGCGCCTGCTGTCGACGCTCGGTGTCGACGCAATGTCGATCGCGTTCGACTACGCGGTCCTGTCGGCGCTCTCGAACGACCTCGGTGCCGAGCACGTGTTCGCGCGGCAGCTCGAAGCACTCGCCCGCCCCGGCGACGTCGTCATCGGGTGCAGCACGAGCGGAACATCGTCGAATCTCCTCCGGGCATTCGAGTTCGCCGATGCCCACGGTATCGTCGGCATCGGTATCAGCGGCTATCGCGGCGGCGCCTTCGCCCAGTCGCCGGGCGTCGAGCACTGCCTCGCGGTCGACAGCTCGTCGGTCCACCGCATCCAGGAGGGCCAGGCGAGTCTCATCAACGCACTGTGCGACACGATCGAATCGATCGGAGTGGGAGCGTGAAGTTCGTCGATGAATACCGCGATCCGCAGGCAGCCAAGGTCCTCCTCGCCGAGATCGCCGCACTCGCGATCGACCAACCGGATCGCAAGTTCATGGAGGTGTGCGGAGGTCACACCCATGCGATCTACCGGCACGGCATCGAGGCGCTCCTGCCCGAGAGCATCGAGCTGGTGCACGGGCCAGGGTGTCCGGTGTGCGTGATCCCGATGGGCCGCATCGACGACGCAATCTCGATCGCGAGCACCGATGGCGTCACGATGTGCTGCTTCGGCGACATGCTCCGAGTTCCGGGTGGGACATCGACACTGCTCGATGCCAAGGCACGCGGCGCCGATGTCCGCGTCGTCTACTCGCCGCTCGACGCGCTGGCGTTGGCCGAACGCGAGCCCGAGCGATCGGTCGTGTTCCTCGCGGTGGGTTTCGAGACGACGGCTCCGTCGACGGCAGCGACGTTGCTGCAGGCCCGCGAGCGGAACGTCGCCAACTTCAGCGTGTTCTCCAACCACGTCACGATCGTGCCGCCGCTGAAGGCGATCCTCGACTCGCCGGGTCTCGATCTCGACGGCTTCGTCGGGCCGGGTCACGTCTCGACTGTCATCGGCACGCGTCCGTACCAGTTCGTGGCCTCGCAGTATGGCAAACCGATCGTGACCGCAGGGTTCGAGCCGGTCGACATCCTGCAAGCCGTTGCGATGCTCCTGCGCCAATTGGCCGAAGGCCGCTGCGAGGTCGAGAACCAGTACCGACGGGTCGTGCCCGACGCCGGCAATCCCAAGGCTCTCGAACTCCTCCAGCAGGTGTTCGTCGTGCGCCCGCACTTCGAGTGGCGCGGACTCGGTTTCATCGCCCAGAGCGCGCTTGCGCTCGGTCCGGCGTTCGCCGACTGGGACGCCGAGTTGCGATACGCCGTTCCGGGTGTGCGAGTCGCCGACCCGAAGGCGTGTCAGTGCGGCGAAGTCCTCAAGGGCGCGCTGCGGCCCTGGGAGTGCAAGGTGTTCGGAACCGCATGCACGCCGGAGACGCCGATCGGCACGTGCATGGTCTCATCCGAGGGGGCGTGCGCGGCGTACTACAACTACGGCCGGTACTCGCCTCGCGCCCGGATCCCGGTGCGCGCCAACTGATGGCTTCCGACGAGGATCTCGTCGCGCGCGATGCCGTCCTGGCCCGGGTCGAGGCCTGGCGCAAGCGGGCCCCCAAGCTGACCGACGAGGTGATCTCGATGGCCCACGGTGCTGGCGGGAAGGCGAGTCAAGCGCTGTTCGAAGCAGTGATTCACCCGGCGTTTGCGAACTCCGAGCTCGACCGACTCGACGACGGCGCCGCCATCGACGTACCGGCCGACCACCGCATCGTCATGAGCACCGATGCATTCGTCGTCACCCCGCGGCGGTTCCCCGGCGGTTCGATCGGCGATCTCGCCGTCAACGGAACCGTGAACGACGTCGCTGCGATGGGGGCCGTCCCGCATGCGCTCGCGGTGTCGTTCGTGCTCGAGGAGGGCCTGTCGGTCGACGAGTTCCGCTCGATCGTCGCCGACGTCGCGACGGCAGCACGACTCGCCGGCGTCGAGGTCGTGACCGGCGACACCAAGGTCGTCGAGCGCGGTGCCGCCGACGGGTGCTACATCACCACGACCGGTATCGGTTTCCTCCCCGTCGACCGGCAACTCGGTGCCGCCCAGGTGCGAGCGGGCGACGCCCTCGTCGTGTCGGGCACGATCGGCGATCACGGCATCGCTGTGATGGTGGCGCGTGGGAACCTCGAGCTGTCTTCCGACGTACCGTCCGACAGCGCTCCACTCGCAGGACTCGTCGCGTCGCTCCTCGACGCCGTACCCGAGACCCGCTGGCTGCGCGATCCGACGCGTGGCGGCGTTGCCTCGTCGTGCAACGAGTTGGCGGTGGCAACCGGTCTCGGTGTGCGTCTGCTCGAAGCGAACCTGCCGGTGAAGCGGCCCGTCGCCGGCGCGTGTGAGCTGCTCGGCTTGGATCCGCTGTACATCGCCAACGAGGGCAAGATGTTGGCGGTCGTGCCGGCCGACCGAGCCGACGATGCCGTTGCCGCGATGAGCACGAGCCCGTTCGGCGCCGATGCGTGCGTGATCGGTTCGATCGCGGACGATCATCCCGGGATGGTCGTGATCGAGACCGCGTTCGGCGGCAGCCGGATCGTCGACATGCTCGTCGGCGATCCGCTCCCGCGGATCTGCTGAGGCCGACTCAGGACGTCAGGACGGGACGCCGAGCAGCCGCTCGACCAGATCGTCGATCGCCAGCCAAAGATCGGGCGCCACTTCGCGGCTGATCGGGCTCCCGGCACGGTCGGCCTGCGTCACCGCCGGGCTACCCGGGATCACGACATCGAGCGGCACCCCGTGTTCGGCGCAGAGTGACCGAAGCGTGTCGATCTGATCGTCGTCAACCGCCTTGTTCCCGACTCCGATCCAGTTGGCAATGCCCAATTCGGTGGCGAGCCCGATCGTTCGTTCGGCGGTGATGACCGATTTTTGGCTTGGTTCCATGACGAGGACGAGCACGTCGGCGTGGGCGAGCGTGCCCCCGGAGCGGCTGAGGTGTTCGATCCCCGCCTCCATGTCGATGATGGTGTCGTCGGTCTCGGTGTCGAGTGCCTGACCGAGCAGGCTCCGGACCGTGGCGTGACCGCCGCAGGTGCACCCTGCACCCGCTTCGGTGACCCGCAATGCGGACATCAGCGCGACGCCGGCGGGCGTGGTGACCGCGAAGTCGGCCATGAGTTCTTCGATCGTGAGGTCGCCACGCGCACCGACGACGATCGAGCGAGGCACCGTCGGAATTGCTTCGGTCTCATCGGCCGACAAACCGAGCGACAGCCCGAGGTTGGGGTTCGAGTCGGTGTCGACGGCGAGCACCCGCCGACCACGCTCTGCCAACGAACGTGCGATCAATGCGCTCACGGTCGTTTTGCCGACACCACCTTTGCCAACCACGCCGATCTTCATGCTGGTCGCCTCCCATTCCGGTCGATCATGACGATACCCCACCGCCGAGGAGAGCACGCCCGATCGCGACCTGGCCGAGCGAGATGCCTCCGTCGTTCGGCGGGACCTGAGCGTGCCGAAGAACGGCGAATCCGGCGCGCTCGAGCAGCGGGACGACGAGTTCGACGAGACGACGGTTCTGGAACACGCCGCCGCTCAGTGCCACGGTGGTGAGCCCGGTGTCGTCGTTGATCTGGCCGCAGACGGCGACGATCATCTTTGCGATGCCGTTGTGGAATGCCGCTGCGATCGCTCCGACCTCGACACCTCGCCGAAGGTCGTCGACGACGTCTCGAACGATCGGAGCGGGGTCGAGGACGAGCGCGTCGCCGTCTTCGCTGATCCCCCACCCGTAGGGCCGCTCGGCGACGCTCGCCGCCTGCTCGAGCCGGATCGCCGCCTGCCCCTCGAACGTGACCGTGTCCGCGAGGTCGCAGAGGCCTGCGACTGCGTCGAAGAGCCGACCGATCGACGACGTGGAGATCGCCGACGAGCAGAGCCCGACGACCGCATCGATGTCGTCGACATGGCGATCGAGGAGCGGAATATCGGGGAACTCGGTTCCGTACGCAGCAGTGAGATGCGCGACCGCCATCCGCCAGGGTGCGCGGATGGCGGCCACGCCACCGGGCATTGCGACGGGCGCCAGGTGGGCCGCTCGGCGGTAACCGGTGGCATCGCCGACCAGGAACTCTCCGCCCCAGGCACTGCCGTCCGGCCCCCAACCCAACCCGTCGAAGGTCACCCCGATCGCCTGCCCCTCGTGCTGGTTCTCGGCAAGGCACGACACCAGGTGGGCGTGGTGATGCTGGGCGGCCAACGCGGGGCCGAGTTCTTGCGCCGAGGCGAACTTGGTGGAGACGTACTCGGGGTGCAGGTCGTGCACGATCAACTCGGGGACGACCCGGCTGAGGGAGATCTGGTCGGCAATCGTCGCCTCGAACGCGGCCACGGTCCGGGGATGCTCGAGGTCTCCAAGGTGCACCGACACGTGCGCCTCGTGACCCACAGCGAGACACACGGTGCTCTTGAGTTCCGCTCCCACGCCGAGTACCGACGGGCCGCCGCGCCTCAAGAGAACCGATCTGGGTGCAAATCCTCGTGCGCGACGCAGCAGCTGAAATCGGCCAGCGACGGATTGGCCGACCGAATCGTCGGCTCGTCGTTCGATCCGGCGGTCATGCGTCAGCACGGCATCGGCGATCCCACCGAGGCGTTCGAGCGCGTCGCGGTCGTCGATCGCGATCGGCTCATCGGTGCGGTTCCCGCTGGTGCACACAAGACTGCACCCGACGGCGCCGACGAGCAGAGCATGCAGGGGCGTCGCAGGCAGCATCACACCGAGCAGATCGGTGTCGGGTGCGACGCTTGCTGCCACATCAGCCGTCGTTCGCCTCGGCGCCAGCACGATCGGTGTCTCCGGGCCGTCGAGCGCTCGTGAGCCGACGACATCGATGTCGGCCACAGCGCAGGCCTCCGTCGTCGTCGCCACCAACAGTGCGAATGGTTTGTCGTCGCGTTGCTTTCGTTCCCGCAACCGGAGGACGGCCGCGTCATCGTCGGCGCGACACATCAACTGGAACCCCCCGACCCCCTTGACGGCCACGATCGACCCGCCCTGGAGGAGGACGACCGCCGTGTCGATCGGATCGCCGTCAATCGGAACTCCGTGGCCGTCGACGAGCGAGACTCGCGGGCCGCAGCGGGGGCAGCAGGTTGCCTGGGCGTGATGACGCCGATCGCTTGCCGACGCGTACTCGACGACACAGTCGGTACACATCGGGAAGTCGGCCAACGACGTTCTCTCGCGGTCGTACGGCAGCGAGCGCACGACGGTGTAGCGCGGGCCACATTCGGTACAGCACGTGAACGGATATCGAAATCGGCGGTCGGCGGGGTCGGCGATCTCGCTCAGGCATCGCGCGCACGCAGCGACGTCCGGCGGGATCGACATGCTCGCCGAGCCCGCCGAAGTCGCTGTTTCGCGGATGTGGAATCCCGTCTCGCGATCGATCGGATCGATCCGCTCGACAACGACCTCGACGACGCTGGCGAGTGGAGGCGCCTCGGTCGTGATCGACGTGATGAACCGGTCGAGGACATGGGCGAGTGCCTGAGCCTCGCACCACACGCCGCTGTCGTCGTTGCCGATCGCGCCGGTGACACCCAAGGACGTCGCCAAGCGGTGCACGAACGGTCGGAATCCGACGCCCTGAACGATGCCGCGTACACGAAGCCTTCGACGTACGAGGATTGGTTCCATGACACGCCCATGTTGCCACGGGGGCGCCGAACCGATCAGCTCGACGGCGCGGCCTGCGAGCGCATCATCTCCCGGTCTCCGGTCGCGCTGACGGATGAGCGGTCGACGATCAGGTTCACACCCATCACCGCGACGACGATCGCACACCCGGGAAACAGCGCCAGCCACCACGCAGACCGCAGATACTGCTGCGCATCGGATGCCAATCGCCCCCAGCTGGCGCGATTCGGGTCACCGAGGCCGAGGAAACTCAAACTTGCTTCGATCAGGATCACGTCTGCGACGAGCAGTGCGGACATCACGGACAGCGTCGGCCACATCGACGGCAGTACCTCGCGCCGCAACACCCGTGGGGTCCTCGCCCCCAGCATCCTGGCTGCCTCCACGTACGGCAGCTCTCGGATGACCAACACCTGTGAACGAATCGCCCGTCCGATCACCGGCCAGGACGAAATCGCGAGCACGAACACGAGATTTCGGTAGCCATCACCGAAGATCGCGAGCACGACGATCGCAAGGAAGAAGCGCGGAATGATCTGGATGAACTCGGTGACTCTCATCAACGCGCCGTCGACCCAGCCACCCACGTAACCGGCCGTCATCCCGACGATCAACCCGATGCACGCCGCCGGGACTGTCACGCCGACGCCCACCATCAGCGACGTGCGGGCACCGTGTACGACCGAACTGAACAGGTCACGTCCCAACGCGTCGGTGCCCATCAGGTGCGTGCCCGACGGCGGAGCGAGCGGGGGCCCGGCGATCGCGAACGGATTGTATGGCGCGACGGCGGAGGCGAAGACGGCGGGGATCGCGACCAGAGCGGTCAACGCAATGCCGACCCACGATCCGCGCGAACCTTTCCGCCAACGGGTCATGATCGCTGCCCGACCCGAATCCGGGGGTCCAACCGATGGTACGCGACATCGGTGATCAGGTTCGCGATCAGCACCGCGAACCCGATGAGTAAGAACAACCCGAGCAGGACCGGAATGTCGCGATCGGTCGTCGATGTCACCAGGAGCCGACCGATGCCCGGCCACCCGAACACGATCTCGACCACGACCGCACCCGACACGAGATGACCGACCCGATTCCCGATGACGGTCATCACCGGGAGCAGCGACGCGGGCAGGGCATGCCGGAACAGAATTCGGCGCTCGGGAACGCCCCGAGCGCGACCCGCATCGATGTGAGGTTCGGCCAGTTCGACGATCAGTCCGGCCCTCGTGAGACGGCCCACGACCGCGATCTGTTGCGATGCGAGGACGAGCATCGGGAGCGCAAGATGGTGAGCGACGTCGAGCAGGTGTGCCAATCCGGTCGCGTCACTTCGTGCATCCGTACGGCCTTGGACGGGGAACCAGCCCCACCGCAGACCGAACCAGAGGATTGCGAGCTGGCCGAGCCAGAAGCCCGGAACGGCATAGAGCAACAGCGTGATCGACGAGATCAGCCGATCTCGTGGTCCGTCCTGGTTCGCACCGGCCCAGACTCCCGCGACGACGCCGATCACGGACGAAAGCACCAGGGCTGAACCCGCCAACAGCAAGGTGTTCGGAAGCCGGCTGAAGATGACGGAAGATACGGGCTGCTTCTGAATGGCCGACGACCCGAGGTCACCTCGTGCCAGGCGCGAGAGATACGTTCCCAACTGATCGACGAGCGAACGGTCCAACCCGTACCGCTCGCGCATCGCTGCGTAATACGCCGCGTCCCCGTTCTCGCCCGCCAGCGCGAGCACCGGATCGCCGGGCGCCATGTGAACGAGCAGGAACCCGATGACGACGACGCCAAACAGCATCGGCAGGGTCTGCCACAGCCTGCGGACGACGTACCCGCGGTTCACTCCCGTTGACAGCTCGCAGCTTCAGCGAAGTGACCGAACGCTCGGAACCCGGAGCACTCGCTCGTGAAAATCCGCGTCGATGTCGTCTCGACCAGCCACAGGTAGGGCAGTTCCTCCACCAGAATTTCCTGCAGCGTCCGATAGATCGCCTTGCGAGCCTCAGGATCGACCGTCTGACGCGCCTCGTCGAACAGAGCGTCGACCTCGGGATTCACGTAGCCGGCGGCGTTCGAGAACGGGATCGGGGCGATGTTGCTCGAGACGTACATACGGCGGATTCCGATCTCGGGATCGGTGCCATTGCAGTAGCTGATGACGGTCGTGTCGAAGTTCCGTTCGGTGAACACTTCCTCGACCATCGTCGCCCGCTCCAGCGCGTTGACCTCGACCTCCACCCCGACCTCGAGCAGCATGGCCTTCATCAGCTCGCCGTAAGGAGCGAAGTTCGGGAACAGATGCACGCCGATGGTCAGCGCCGTGCCGTCTTCGACACCGTCGACGCCCTGCGCTGTCCGGATGCCATCACCATCACGAACCCACCCGGCCTCGTCGAGCAGACGGGCTGCTTCGTCGACGTCGAAACCCGGAAGGTCGAGATCGGACGAATACGCCGTCGGAATTCCGCTCGAGATGGGAGCGGTCGCGACGTTGCCCTGACCGAACTCCACCCGGTCGAGGAACGCCTGACGGTCCAACCCGTGCGCCACGGCACGCCGGACGCGAACGTCCTGGAGCGCCGGACGATCGAGGTTGAAGCCGATCGTCATGATGCAGTTGGCGCCGCCAGGGTTGACGAGGGTGTTCAGGGTGCCATAGTTGCCGTCGCTACTCAACCGTTCGAGATCGGGTCCCGGGACACCCCACAGCCAATCGACCTCACCCGACTCCAGCGCCAGCACCTGGCTCCCCTCG
Source organism: Ilumatobacteraceae bacterium (assembly GCA_039921745.1). Lineage (GTDB taxonomy): Bacteria > Actinomycetota > Acidimicrobiia > Acidimicrobiales > Ilumatobacteraceae > Ilumatobacter. The sequence continues at coordinate 11,298 of JBDSBE010000102.1, forward strand.
TCGGGGATCACTCGCATCACCACCTCGTCGAGGATCGGGAGGCCCTCTTTGAAGTAGTCCGGATTCTTGACGAGAACGAGCTCCTCGTCCGGCGTGCGGGAAGAGAACATGAACGGGCCCGTGCCGATCGGCTCGAGGTTGGCGGGGTTCTCCTGAGGGTCGCTGCCCTCGAAGATGTGGGCGGGAAGGATCGGAGCCTCCGTCACGTCGAGTTGCTGGAGCAACGGCGCATACGGCTCGCTGAAACGGAACTCTGCCGTCGTTTCATCGGGGGTATCGATCGACACCAGTACCGAACCGACCGAGGCGGTGGTGCGCGAGTGGAACTCGGTGAGTACGTTCTCGAACGTGTACTTCACGTCCGCTGACGTGAAGCGGGTGCCGTCGTGCCACACCACGTCGTCACGCAGATGGAATCGGTAGAGCGCACCGTCTTCCTCGACGTCCCAACTCAATGCGAGATCGGGTTGCGGTGCAAAGTCCTCGTCGTACGAGACGAGACCGTTGTACATCAACTCGGACGCGGTGTGGACAGATCCGCTCGTCGTCAACGCCGGGTTGTACTGCCCAGGATCCTCGGAGATCGCGACGACCAACGTGCCGCCATCACTGGCTGTCTCCGTCGGTTGTGTGTCGGCGGGAGCAGCGGTGGTTTCGGCCGGCGCCGTGTCGGGCGTGGTCGTGTCGGGCGTGGTCGGATCGGGCGTGGTCGGATCGGGCGTGGTCGGATCAGGCGTGGTCGTGTCGTCGACCGTGTCGGACGCCGAACTCACGGCGTCGCTGGTCACCGTCGCGTCGTCGTCGGACGAACAGGACGACACGATCATCGCCAGTGCGACAACTCCCGTGGCGAACTTCGAAATTGGAAGATTCATGCTGGATGCGACCCCCGACGCGATGCAGAACCCGGCACCGTGCGCGGATCCTGGTGTAGTCGAGGCCGACCATAACCTGCCCTGCGAACTCGTCAATAGGTGCAATTCGCACCTATCGAGTCTCGATCGAGGACGCAACGACCAAGTCGAGTTGTCCATCTCGAGTCGCCACCGCCCGACCTGCAACTCCACCGGCCGCACCTGCGGTCGACGTCGGCGTCGGGCCTCGGGGTCGCGCTGGTCGGCAGGGCGGATCGCGCACGTCCACGATCTCGGGCACATTCGCGCCGGTGCTTGCACCTCAAGGTGGTCCGGAAGGCGCTGGATTCGGATCCGTTGCCAGGTCTGCCGTACCCGCAGCGAGCCGTACCCAGTTCAGGCGACTGTTACCAGCTCCTGATCGCTGGTGGAGTGCTCGTCGATCGGCACGTCGACGCCGGGCTGTGTGGACTCGGCGCGGGGCGAGTCCACCGCTTTGACGTCGGTCGACATACCGAGAGCGAACGCGGAAAGAGCGAGGATCACGACACCCGTACCGGAGTGGTAGCCGAGTGACGTGAAGATCTGATCCCACACGCCGTTCCCCATCATCATCATTCGGTCGCTGTCCGCCCACGCGGGACGGATCACCGGTCCCACGATGAACCAAGCTCCGCCGAGCGCTGCGAGCGCAGCACCGACGCGCACGCGCCCTCCCCCGGACCCCTTCAGCATCGTCATACCGCCCAACACCGCCAGGAGACCCGGCAGGAGGTGCAGGGTGAGGCGTGACTCGGTCCACGCCCACGCTGAGCCACCTCCCATGTCATAACCGAACACAGGTCCCGCGTAGGGCACCGCTGCACCCCACAGTCCGACGATCGCGACAGCGATTCCCAGCTTCTGGATCTTTGACGACATGGTGTGCCTCCTTGAGTCAGCGTGGACACCCCCCGGCGCCCACGGGGTCACCGTGGATTTGCGACTACGAGTCACCGCAGATCTTGATCCTATACCACGGCCGATCAGCGCCCGCTGTGAAACGAATCGATGGGGGCAGCTACATTCGGTCGAATGTCGGCGTCCCGCCTCCGAGTTGCGTTCGTCGGCAAGGGCGGATCGGGAAAGTCGACGATCTCGGGGACGTTTGCGCGCCTGCTCGCTCGCCGGGGCGATCCGGTGCTGGCGCTCGATTCGGATCCGTTGCCCGGTATGCCGTACGCGCTCGGAATTCCGGTCGATGACGATCCCATCCCCGACGATGTGGTCGTCGAAGGCCCCGACGGCGGCCCGCGCTGGGTGCTCGACCCCTCGCTCGACGCCGAGACCGTGATCGAGCGCCACGCCACGATCTGCCCCGACGGTGTGCGGTACCTGCAGTTCGGGAACCTGTGGGGACACATCGCCACGCTGCAGCGGGCACAGCACGCATGGAGTCAGGTTGTGCGCGAGGTCGACGCCGACAAGTGGCACCTCGTCGGTGACCTTCCGGGCGGCACTCGTCAGGCGATGTTCGGGTGGGCCAAGTACGCCGACGTCGTGTGCGTCGTCGTGGAACCGACCACGAAGTCGTTGCATTCGGCCCGCCGGCTCTTCAACCTCGATCAGGCCGCGTGGGCACCGCAACACGTCCTCGTCGTCGCGAACAAGGTCGACGACGCCGACGAGGCGCGCTCGATCGGTGAGCGACTGGCGCGACCGGTGAGTGCCATCGTCCCACGCGACCCGCTCGTGTTGGCAGGCGACCGGGTCGCATCTGCACCGCTCGATGCCGCCCCCGACAGTGGGTTCGTCGCCGCGGTCGAGGACCTGATCGATCACATCATCGGCCTGGAGTACGGTGTCGAGCGGGAAGGGGTCACTCCATGAAAATCGCTGTCGTTGGTAAGGGGGGGTCGGGTAAGACCACCACGAGCGCCGTCCTCGCCCGCGCACTGGCTCGGTCGGGCCATCGGGTGGTCGCCCTCGATTGCGACACCAATCCCAATCTCGGGATCTCACTCGGCGTCGGTGACCAGGAGACGGATCGGCTCCTCACGCTGCGCGAGCAGATCGACGACGGATCCGGGGAGCACGCCGTGACCTGGGAGGACATTCTCGATCGGTACGGATCTGATGCGCCCGACGGCGTGCGGCTCTCGGTGATCACGCGCATCGAGAACCCTGAGCCTGGTTGACCTTGATGCGGGCTGTCCGCCGAGCAGTTGCTCGGCTCCGTCCCTGACGAGGGTCTCGTCATCGTCGCCGACATGGAAGCCGGCATCGGGTCGTTGAATCGGCTCGACGCGTCGGCCATCGATGTGACTCTCGTCGTGGTCGAACCGACCCCCCGTTCGATGGACGTGGCGCTGCGCGGCCTCGCCGTGGCCGAGGCAGGCGCTCAGGGCGCGATCATCATCGTGGCCAACAAGGTCACCGACGATGCCGATCGTCAGCGAATCGCGGCTGCGTTCGGGGATCGTCCTACCGTGTTCGTTCCCGAGGATCCCGCTATCGACGGAGCCGATCGGCGCGGCGTCTCGCCCGTCGACGAGTCGCCGGGTTCGCCTGCCGTGCATCAGATCGAGCAGATCGTCGGGCTCTTACCGCTCCCGCAACCGGCTGGCGCGTAGATGCACCATGCATCTAGCGTGTGTTAGCGTGTGCTCGTTCCTAGGTTCTGAAGTCGACTATCGAGGGGGTCGTCGCTGTGTGGCTGTGGTGGGTTGGCAATG
>JBDSBE010000103.1:0-25352 GCA_039921745.1 Ilumatobacteraceae bacterium
CAGTCGGAACTGATTCGAAAGACACACTGACATGCCTGCAACCCCACGCCGCGCCACCAACTTCGGTGGCAGCTCGCAACACCAACGCCTCATGATGGCGAACCTCGCAGCGTCGCTGTTCGCCGCCGAGGGCATCACCACGACCGAGGCGAAGGCGAAGGCGCTGCGCCCGATCGCCGAGAAGCTCATCACGAAAGCCAAGAAGGCCCAGGACGGGCCGATGCGCGTCCACCGGATCCGTCAGATCCAGGGCTACCTGGGTGACCGCGAGATGACCCACAAACTGGTCAACGATGTCGCACCTCGATACACCGAGCGCAACGGCGGCTACACCCGCATCATGAAGCTCGGCCCGCGCCCCGGCGACGCCGCCCGCATGGCGCGTATCGAGCTCGTTTAGTTCGAGCGACGCCGTGTTGTCGCGTCCGTCACGGATGGTGTCGGACACCATCCGTGCAGGGGTGCGGAGCGGATCGATGCCTCCCGGCGTCACGGATGGTGTCGGATACCATCCGTGACGGTGAGCGCTACCACGGAATCTGTTGCGGACAAACTCGGCGCGGTTCGTCGGGTTCGGTGCGTGGTGGCGTATCGCGGGACGTCATTTCGAGGGTTTGCCGCGAATCTCGGGGTCCGGACGGTCATGGGAGTGCTCGCGGCTGCCGTGTCGAAGGTGATCAGGGCGCCGATCGAGCTGACGGGTGCCGGGCGCACCGATGCCGGTGTGCATGCGTGGGGACAGGTGGTGTCGGGTGACGTCCCGGCGGACACCGACCTCGCCGACCTGCAGCGGCGGGTCAACAAGATGTGCGCGCCCGAGATCTCGATCCGGTCGATCGAGTGGGCCGAGTCCGACTTCGACGCCCGGTTCTCCGCCGCGTCACGTCGGTACCGCTACCACGTGTGGAACGACCCGGCACCCAACCCGCTGCTGGCCGACATGTCCTGGCACGTCCACCGCTCGCTCGACTTGGCGGCGATGAGTGCGGCGACTGCGCCGCTGCTCGGTGAGCACGACTTCTCCTCGTTCTGTCGCAAACCGAAGACACCGGCGGGCATGGAGCCGGCAAGCCTGGTGAGGATCCTGCACGAAGCGACCTGGACACGCGCCGACGATTCGCCGATGCTCCGGTTCGAGATCGCCGGGAGTGCGTTCTGTCATCAGATGGTGCGTTCGATCGTCGGCACGACCGTCGACATCGGCCTCGGCCGTATCCACCACACGGCGATGGCCGGCATCCTCGAGGCACGCAGCCGCGACGGCGCGGGCAGCGTCGCCCCGCCCACGGGGCTGATCCTCTGGCAGGTCGACTACGACGGCACCCGTTGGGACGCCCACCTCCGCGCTTCTGGGCAGGATCTGGACGGCTGAGGGCGTCCGAACCCTGCCCAGAACTGTTGGCGGGCCGATTGGCGGGGCGCGTTGGCGCGCGTGGACGCGCGCCCATATCATTACCCGGTTCATTTGCGGCCTGATTTGGCTGCCTGGCTGCGACGTAGGTCGCAGAGAGTTGCGAGATCGAAGTTCGATGAAGACGTACACACCCAAATCCAGCGAGATCACGCGCGAGTGGCACGTGGTCGACGCCGAGGGCATGATCATCGGTCGCATGGCCACCGAGGTCGCCCGCCTGCTGCGCGGCAAGCACAAGCCGACGTACACCCCCAACATCGACATGGGTGACCACGTCATTATCGTCAACGCCGACAAGGTGATCATGACCGGTGACAAGGCGGCCAAGAAAGAGATCTTCCGGCACTCGGGTTACCCGGGCGGTATCAAGAGCGAGACGTTCGACAAGCTGCTGGCCCGCAAGCCGGCCGACGCCGTGCGTCGCACCGTCAGGGGCATGGTGCCCAAGGGCCCGCTCGGTCGACAGCAGATGACCAAGCTCAAGGTGTACGCCGGCCCCGAGCACCCCCACACCGCCCAGGCCCCGAAGCCGTTCGAGATCAAGCGCTGAGAACGAGGACAACCATGACTGCACCACTGACCCAGACCACCGGCCGCCGCAAGCGCTCGGTCGCCCGCGCCCGCCTGCGTCCCGGCACCGGCAACATCGTGATCAACGGCAAGACCTTCGCCGAGTACTTCCCGACCGATGCGCAGCGCATGGTCGTCAACGAACCGCTCCGGGTCGCCGAAGCCGAAGAGTCGTACGACATCGACGTCTCGATCCACGGCGGTGGCGTCAGTGGCCAGGCCGGTGCGCTGCGCATGGCGATCGCCCGCTCGCTCGTCGAGCTCAACCCCGAGCTGCGCGACCCACTGAAGAAGGCCGGCCTCCTCACGCGTGACCCACGCAAGAAGGAAAGCAAGAAGTACGGCCTCAAAAAGGCCCGCAAGGCGCCCCAGTTCACCAAGCGCTGAGCCCGGCTCCGGTCAGGCCGATCAGACCGTGCGCTTCGGCACCGACGGTGTCCGCGGACGAGCGAACACCGAACTCACCGCGACGTTCGCACTGAACCTCGGCCGCGCCGCGGCCCAGGTTCTCGATGCCTCGGTTGCGGTCGTGGGCGGCGACAGCCGGGTCTCGACCCCGATGCTCGAAGCGGCGTTCGTCGCCGGCTTGTCGTCGGAAGGGGTCGAGGTGCATCGACTGGGCGTCACGCCCACGCCCGCAGTGGCGTTCGAAGCCGCGCGCATCGGAGCGATGGGTGCGGTGATCTCGGCGTCGCACAACCCGTACCACGACAACGGCATCAAGCTGTTCGCGCCCGGAGGGACCAAGCTGCCGGACGAGGTCGAGTCCCGGATCGAAGCCGCGCTCGAAGCGCTCGGCGACCCCACCGGCGACCCGGCTGCGATCCACGGGCGGGGAGACACCGCCGCGAGCTACGTCGAGCACCTGCTCGCCGTACTCGAAGGGCGCAACCTCGTCGGGCTGCGGGTCGTGGTCGACGCCGCCAATGGCGCCGCGTCGCATCTGGTGGCCGACGTGATGCAGGGTGCCGGCGCGAACGCGGTCGTCGTCAACGCCCAGCCGAACGGCAGCAACATCAACGCCGGATGTGGCGCCACCGACCCGAGTGCCCTGCGAGCCGTCGTCACGGCTGAGCGCGCTCACGTCGGGATCGCACTCGATGGCGACGCCGATCGCCTGATCGCGGTCGACGAACTCGGGGACGTGGTCGACGGGGATCACATCATCGCGATCTGCGCCATCGACCTGCGTGACCGAGGTCTCCTGCAGGACGACACCGTGGTGGTGACGGTGATGACGAACCTCGGGTTCCGCCTGGCGATGGCGGCGGCGGGGATCACCGTCGTCGAGACGCCGGTGGGCGACCGCTACGTGCTCGAGGCGCTCGGTCGAGGTGGCTTCTCGTTGGGTGGCGAACAGTCCGGGCACGTGATCTTCACCGACCATTCGACGACCGGAGACGGTTTGCTGACGGCGCTGGTGCTCCTCGACGTGGTGCAGCGTTCGGGTCGGCCGCTCTCGCAGCTGGCGCGCGAGTCGATGACCCAGCTGCCCCAGGTCCTCCTGAACGTCCCGGTCACAGCCGGCACCCAGCACGATGCGCAGGACTTGATCGCCGACGATGTCGAACGATGGAGCGACGAACTCGGGGCGACCGGCCGCATCCTCGTCCGGCCGAGCGGTACCGAACCGCTCGTGCGGATCATGGTCGAGGCACCGACGGCCGACACGGCAGACAGCGTGGCAGCATCGCTGCGTGACGCACTGCTCGCCGCGATCGGTCGATGAGGTCGGGTCGGTGAACTCGCCGGCCGGTCGCGCCGGGCAGCGGCGAACGCTGACGTACAACCCGGCGCTCGACGGCATTCGTGCCGTCTCGGTGATCGCTGTGCTGCTCTACCACGCGGGCGTGATCTCGGGTGGGTGGATCGGTGTCGAAGTGTTCTTCGTCCTGTCGGGATACCTGATCACCGCACTCCTGCTGCTCGAACTCGACAGCAGGGGACGGATCGACCTGGTGGAGTTCTGGCGGCGTCGCGCCCGCCGTCTGTTGCCCGGGATCGGACTCCTCGTGGTGATGGTCGCCGGCTACGTCGCCGTGTTCCACAGCACGAGTACGTCGATCGGTCGTGACGTCGCCGGCCTGCTCACCTACACATCGAACTGGACGACCGCCGCCGGCGACGGGTACTGGGCGCAGTTCGCGTCGCCGAGCCCACTTCGGCACGCCTGGAGCCTCGCGGTGGAGGAGCAGTTCTACCTCCTGTTCCCCGTCATGTCCATGGTGCTCCTGCGACCGACCGTCCGTCGGTGGGCGGTGCCGGGCGTGACGGCGCTGGCACTGATCTGGCAGGTGGCATCGACGGCATTCTTCTCGGTCAACCGGGTCTATCTCGGAACCGACACGCGTGCGTTCGGGCTGCTCGCGGGGGCGACGATCGCCGTCGTCCTCCATGACGCACCAGTGGGGCGCCGCCGATGGTCGTCGTCCGTGGCGAGCGCGACAGGGTCGATCGGATGTCTGTGGCTCGTGTTCGCGGCGCTGGCACTCTCGGAGGACACGGTCGGCCTGTTCCGTGGTCCGTTCCAGCTCGTCGTGGTCGCAACGGCGATGGTGTTGCTGTCGGTCACCGCCGGGTCGCCGTCGATCATCTCACGTGCCTTCGGCATCGGGCCCCTGGCGGACGTCGGTCGTTGGAGCTACGGGATCTATCTCTTCCACTGGCCGATCCTGCTTGCGATCGAGCCGTCGGTCGGGCGGCCCTGGATCCTATTCGTGATCGTCACGGCGATCACGGTCCCGTTCGCTGCGCTCAGTCATCGGTACGTGGAGCAACCGATCCGCCAGCGCGGCGTCGCGGCCTTCGGTGACCCGAAGCCCGTCTGGTTCACAGCGGCGCTCGTCGTCGCCGTCGCCGGTCTCACGGCGACGGCCGGTGCGGACGCGCCGCCGACCGCCGCCGACGTCGCCGCCCGGCCGGTCGTCGTTGCTGACGGCCCGGTGCCCTCGATGCGAGCTGATCCGGTCGAGGCTGCCGAGGTAACGGACGCTGCCCGGCCGACGGTCGGCCTGGTCCCACGGACGGACGGACGGCCACTGCGGGTGTACGTCGTCGGCGACTCCGTCGGTCAGTCGATCGAGGAGGCGCTTGCGCCGGTGAGCGACGAACTCGGCCTCGAAGTCTTCGGTCGCTCAGCCGGCGCATGCGGGTACGACCGAGTCCGAATGCGCTACTTCAGCGGCGACGAGGAGCCGGAGATCTGCACCGAGGTGATCGACCGGTGGCGGCCCGACGTCGAGGCGTTCCGACCCGACGCCGTGCTGTTCGTGTACGGTTCGTGGTCGGGATGGACCCACGAGGGCCGAGTCCAGACGCAGTGCGAAGCCGGCCTCGCGGACCACGTTCGCTCGCTCTACGGTCTGGCGCTCGACGACCTGTCCGCATCCGGCGCCCCTGTCTATTTTGTCGCTCCTGCGATCTGGGAAGGCAACCCCGAGGGCCCCGGCAGCACCCCTGACCGGTTCCGGTGCGTCCGCGACGTCATGGCGAGCTTCGTCGACGACCACCGCGACCGAGCGGGTTTCGTCGACCTGCTCGAGGAGTTCTGCGTCGGCGATCGCTGCAATGCAACCGTGGACGGTACGCCGATCCGCCCCGACGGCGTCCACTTCGAAGGGCCCGCAGCGCCGTCCGCGGTGGTGGCACTCCTCGACCAGATCCTCGAGCCGCCCCCGCAGGGATGGCCCGACGTCGCCGCCGTCGAGCCGCCGACATGACCTTCGCACTGGGCCGTGCCCGTCGGCCGCGCTCGGTAACCTGATCGTCATGTGTGGCATCATCGGAGTGCTCAGTCGTCGACCCACCCGTCCGGTGCCGAGCCGGGACGAATTGATCGGCCTGCTGGATCGGGCTGCCGAACTCCGTGACGACCTGCCCGCCCTGATCGACACGCTGTCGACCGTCGATCGGCTCCTGCGGGGCCTCCCAGGCGTGACCGCGCTCATCGATCAGCACGAGTTCGCAGCATCCGTGACCGCCCGCCTCGATCAACTCGACGGATGCGCCGATGCCGTCGATGCCGCGATCGAGTCACAGCTCCACGAACCCGAGGATCTCGAGCGACTCAGCGCCCAGTCGATCGCCCTGCGTGACGCGCTCTGGGCGATCCGTCACGATCGTCTCCGCACGGCGCGCGCCGTGGCGGCGCTCGCCGGACGCGAAGCTTCGATCGGCTCGCTGTCCGGGTATCTGGCAATCCAGCAGGCGCTCTCGGCGATTGACCGGCTCGAGGTACGTGGGCGCGATTCGGCCGGCATCCACGTCTTCGTCCACGACCACGGCCTCGACCTCGACGACCCGTCGGTGCTCGATGCCGTCCACGAACGCAACCAGGATCCGACGTACCAGTCGGGCTCGGTCCGGATCGCCGACGGGGTGATGTCGTTCGTCTACAAAGCCGCTGCCGAGATCGGCGAACTCGGCGACAACACGCGTGTGCTACGCGCCGCCGTCGCCGACGACCGTCTGCTGCGGCGTGCGGTCGCCGGCACTGACTCGCGTACCGCAGTGCTCGGTCACACGCGGTGGGCGAGCGTCGGCATCATCTCGGAGCCCAACACGCACCCGCTCAACAGCGACGAGATGGAGTCGTCGCCGACCACGTCGCCGTCGCCGTACGTGGTGGCGGCCTTGAATGGCGACGTCGACAACCACGCCGACCTGCGGGTCGCCCACCAGCTGCTCATCCACCATCAGATCACGACGGATGCGAAGGTGATCCCGACCCTCGTCGCCCGTCACGCATCGGCGGGCAGCGAGATTCCCGAAGCGTTCAGGCGCACCGTGTCGGCCTTCGAGGGGTCGGTCGCGATCGCGTCGATGAGCGCCAGTGCCCCGAACACGATGCTGCTCGCACTCCGCGGCAGCGGGCAGGGTCTGTACGTCGGGATCGCTGATGACTGCTACATCGTCGCCAGCGAACCGTACGGCGTCGTCGAAGAGACGAGCCGGTACGTGCGGATGGACGGCGAGGCTGGCGGCGAGATCATCGTGCTCGACGGCGATCGCGCAGGCGAGATCGACGGTGTGCGACGCATCGACTACTCCGGGGTGACGCTGCCGGTGAGCGAATCGAGCGTGACCACCGCCGAGGTCACGACGCGCGACATCGACCGCGGTGAGTCGCCCCACTTCCTGCTCAAGGAGATCGGCGAGGCGCCCAACAGCTTTCGCAAGACGTTGCGAGCCAGGATCGTCGAACGTGACGGCCGGTTCGCTGCCGTGGTCGGCGACCGCGCACTCCCTCCTGACGTCGCCGCCCGCTTGGCGGCGGGCACGATCCGCCGCGTGCGTGTGATCGGGCAGGGGACGGCGGCCGTCGCAGGCCAGAGTGCGGCCACCCTGATCGACGAACTGTGCGACGGCGAGCTGGACGTCGATGCGATCGCGGCGACCGAGCTGTCCGGCTTCCACCTCCGCCTCGACATGAGTGACACACTCGCGATCGCGGTGAGTCAGAGCGGCACGACCACCGACACCAACCGGACCGTCGACCTGCTGCGCGCTCGTGGCGCAGCGGTGATCGGCATCGTCAACCGGCGTGGCAGCGACCTCGTCGACAAAGCCGACGGCGTGATGTACACATCCGACGGGCGCGACGTCGAGATGAGCGTTGCGTCGACGAAGGCGTTCTACGCGCAGGTCGCGGCGGGGGCGCTGCTCGCGTGCGCGATCAGCGACGTCGCGGGTCTCGGCTCCGACGCCCGCAGACACGATCTGCTCGCCGGTCTGCAGACCTTGCCCGATGCCATGCTCGCAGTACTCGACAAGCGCGAGCTGATCGCCGACGCCGCCCGCCGGCTCGCGCCGTCCAAGCGGTACTGGGCCGTCGTCGGGAACGGACCGAACAAAGTTGCAGCGGAGGAAGTCAGGATCAAGCTGAGCGAGCTCTGCTACAAGTCCATTGCGGCGGACGTCACGGAGGACAAGAAACACATCGACCTCTCGTGCGAACCGTTGATCCTCGTCTGCGCGGCGGGCTTGCGTGGCAGCACGGCCGACGACGTGGCGAAAGAGACTGCGATCTTCCGGGCGCACAAGGCGACCCCGATCGTGATCGCCGACGAAGGCGAGGTGCGCTACAGCGCAGCGGCCACCATCACGGTGCCGCCGGTCGATCCGGCGCTCGGGTTCGTGCTGTCGGCGATGGTGGGGCACCTGTTCGGGTACGAAGCGGCGTTGGCGATCGACGCCACGGCGCTCCCGTTGCGCGAGGGTCGTGAACTCGTCGAGCGTGCCGTGGCCGAGCAGGTCGGTGGCGATGCCGTGCTCTCAGCGGTCCGCGCCGAGTTGGCGCCGATCGCCGGCCGGTTCCTCGACGGCGTTCGCGATCACGTGTACGACGGGCATCTCGAAGCGAGTACCGCAGTGCGTCTCGCCGGTCTGCTGCGCGACGTCATGTCGGTGAATCCGGTCGGGACCTACGCATCGTCGTCCGGAGCGGTCGGCACGCCGGGCGCCCTGATCGATGCGCTCGTCGCGGGCCTCACCCAGGGGATCGAGGAGCTCACGCGCCCGGTCGATGCGATCAAGCACCAGGCCAAGACCGTCACCGTCGGGATCTCCCGGAGCGACGAAGGGGTGATCGACCGAGCCCTGGTGCAGGCGACCCTCGGAGCGGGCGCCGGACGCGACGTGCTGAGCTACACGACACTCAAGGTGCTCGCCGACCTGGACCCGGCCGTGGCCGAGGTCACCGGTTTCACCCGATACCGCATCGACGGGGAGACGATCACGATCGTCGACCGGGGCGGGATCTCGCGCGATCTGGTCAGTCGCGTCGACAGCGATTCGCGGTTGGTCGGTACGAAGCACCGGGTCGCGGCGGCGAAGGACGTGCTGGTCGGCCGCGGCCGACGCGACGAACGGATCCTGATCTTCGTACCGGAGGTGAAAGCCGACGTGTGTACCGGCATCACGCTGCTGCACGTCCGGCTGCACGATCGGCTGTCGGTGGCGGTCATGCGCGGGGTCTTGCAGGGGTACGACAATCGTTTCGATCGGCTCGTCGACTGGGTCGCCGAAACCGAGGGCGAGTTCGATCAGCAGCTGCTCGGCGAGTTGCCGGTTGCCGATCTGCTCATCGCGCCGATCTCCGAGACCGCCGACCACTGGCGTCGCTGAGCACCCATGATCGGGATCGGCGTCGACGTGGTCGAGATCGAGCGGTTCCGCCGCTCGCTGGCGCGGACCCCCTCGATGCGCGATCGGCTGTTCACCGAGGTCGAGCTGGCGTACGTTGCGCTCCAGGTCGACCCGGTCCCGTCACTGGCAGTGCGCTTCGCAGCCCGTGAAGCCGTGATGAAGTCACTCGGCCTCGGGCTCGGGGCGTTCGGCTTCCACGAGGTCTGGGTCGAGCGTGCACCGTCCGGTGCCCCGTCGCTGGTGTTCACCGGGCGCGCCGCCGAGCTCGCCGACGAGGCGGGCGTGTCGCGCTGGCACGTGAGTCTCACCCACTCCGACCTGGTTGCGGTCGCGTACGTCGTGGCCGAATAGGACGACCGTGCGCCCCGTCCTGACCCCGGCCGAGAAGCGACGCGCCGACGAGACTGCCGGCGTTCCGGTCGACGTGCTGATCAACCGGGCGGGCGCAGCAGTTGCCCGTGTCGCCCTCAAGCGCCTCGGCGGCGGCTACGGCCGGACCGTCAACGTGATCGCAGGCCCGGGAGCGAACGGGGCCGATGGGCGGGTGGCGGCAGATCGATTGCGAGAGCGCGGCGTGGCCGTGCAGGTCTTCGAGGCGCTCGACCTTCCCGATGTGCTTCCACTCGCCGAGCTGGTGATCGATGCGGCGTTCGGCACAGGTTTCCGTGACGAGTGGCGGCCACCGGCGATCGGGAACACGCCTGTGCTCGCGGTCGACGTACCCAGCGGTGTCGACGCGGCAACGGGTGACGCGCCCGATTGGGCTCTGAGCGCCGACGCGACGGTGACCTTCGGCGCGCTGAGTCCGGGTCACGTCCTCGGTCGCGGATCGGCGCTGGTCGGCGATGTGACCGTCGCTGACATCGGCCTGCCACCCGGACAGCCGACGATGTTCGTGGTCGACGGCGACGACGTCGCCAGGTGGCTGCCGAAGCGGGCGCGTGATGCGCACAAGTGGGCCGCTGCGGTCCGCGTGATCGCCGGGGGCCCGGGCATGACCGGTGCCGGACATCTCTGCTCGGCGGCCGCGCTGCGTGCCGGCTCGGGGATGGTCGCCGTGTCGAGCCCGGGGGTCGATGCCGACGCTCCGATCGAGGCGATCGACCGTCGGATCTCCCCGTTCGACTGGGCCGATACCGTCCTGGCCGACCTGCACCGATACCATGCGCTCGTGGTCGGGCCCGGTCTCGGGCGGGAGGAGTACACGATCCCGTCGGTTGTCCGGATGGTCCTGGAGTCGGTCGTTCCCATCGTCGTCGACGGTGACGGCCTGTTCGCCCTCTCCTGGAACGAGGAGGGGAATGCCTCGTTCCTCGCCGATTGCACCGTGCCGACGGTACTCACGCCGCACGACGGCGAGTACTCGCAGCTCACGGGCCGACCACCCGGGAGCGACCGAATCGCAGCCGCCCACGAGCTGGCCGACCTGACCGGCGCGACCGTGCTGCTCAAAGGCCCGACCACGGTCGTCGCCGCCCCCGGCGGGGGCACCCTGCTCGTCACGAACGGTTCGGCGAAACTCGCTACGGCTGGGACCGGGGACGTGCTGGCCGGCATCGTCGGGGCGTTCCTCGCCCAAGGTGTTCCCCCGGCGTTCGCCGCCGCAGCGGCGGCTTGGGTGCACGCCGACGCCGCCGAGCGAGTGCGGCACGGATTGCTGGCAGGCGATCTGCTCGAGGTCATCCCGACGGTCATCGATTCGGTGTTCGAGCAGGTGTCGTGAGGGTCGACCTGGTGTTTCGACGAGGGGTTCTCGTCGCAGTCGCGGCCACCCTCACGATCGTCGGGACCGTCGTGGCGATCGGGCCGATCGACCGAGCCGCCGACCCGGTCACCCGACGTGCAGTGCGTGTCGACCCACCGGAACCGGCGGTCGTGGTCGGTGACTCGTCGATCGCCGCGCTCCGCTGGGTACCGGGGGCAGCGAACGCGATCGTCGGGTTCGAGCACACGCTCGATCTCGAGTCGTGCCGACGGCTCTACGCCGAATCGTGCATCGGACGTGAGGGCCGCAAACCGCCGACCGTGTTCGCCGCGCTCGACTTCCATGCCTCCAAGTACCACACGCTGATCGTCGCGACCGGCTACAACGACGGGACCGCAGGGTTCGCATCGTCGTTCGACCAGGTCGTCACCAAGGCACGGACGTTCGGTTATCAGCGGATCGTCTGGTACACCCTGCGGTCCGCGGTCGACTACGTCTCGCCGGGCCAGCTCGGCAATCACGAGACGTTCGCCCGAAACAACGCCGTGCTCCGGGACCTCGTCGCCTCCGGGCGGTATCCGGAGGTCGTCATCGCCGATTGGGGTGGATACTCGGCCGACGAGGTCGACTGGTACGTGACCGACGGGGTGCATTACCGACAGCTTGGCGCCTGGGCGGCAGCCGACTACATGACCCGCAAGATGGCCTTCATCGAGGGGCGGGCGTGTCCGACTCCGACCCGACCCGGCAAGGCGGTCGCCGACCCGTGTCCCGACCCGGATGTGACCGGGCCCGTCGCCGAGATCGCTGCGCTGTACGACATCGGTCGCGACGGCGTGCTGTGCTACGAGATCGGCGACCTGCATCGGGTCGAGTGCCGGTTCGACACCCACGTGATCGTGTTGACGCGTGAACTCAGGCTCGGTGACCTCGGTGACGACGTCGAGGCGCTGCAGGTGAGGCTCACCCGGCTGCAGGTCAAGACCGATCCTGCCGACGGTGTGTTCGGCCCGTCCACCGAGGTCGCGGTTGCCGAGTTCCAGCGATCGGTGGCGCTCGTTCCGACGGGAATCGCCGACGTCGCAACGCTGCAGGCGCTCGGTTTCGACACGAGTACATTCGCCTCGCCCCCCACGACGACCACCACCCCGAGCACCACGACGACCACAACCACCACGACGACCACAACCACCACAACCACTGGGCCCATGACCACTGGGCCCTCGACGCCGGTGCCGTGACGGTGGACTCGATCGCGCACCGACGCTGGGCGTGGGCGACGATCGACCTCGACGCTGTCGAGCACAACGTGGCGCTGCTCCGGGCCCGTTCCGCACCGGCCGCGTTGTGGGCGGTGGTCAAGGCCGACGGCTACGGCCACGGATCGGTCCCGGTGTCGTTCGCAGCCCTGCGCGCTGGGGCAGCCGGACTGTGCGTCGCGCTCGTGCAGGAAGGTGTCGAACTCCGTGCGGCGG
The DNA here is from genome assembly GCA_039921745.1 of Ilumatobacteraceae bacterium. GTDB lineage: Bacteria > Actinomycetota > Acidimicrobiia > Acidimicrobiales > Ilumatobacteraceae > Ilumatobacter. The sequence goes on from JBDSBE010000103.1 coordinate 12,311, forward strand.
GCATCGATGCGCCGATCCTCGTGTTCGGTGAGCAACCGATCGGACAACTCGACGACCTGATCGAACACCACCTGACTCCGACGGTCTACACCGCTGCGTACGTCGATGCTCTCGCGGCCCGGGCCGGCGAACGCATCGACGTGCATGTCAACGTCGACACGGGGATGCAGCGCGTCGGGGTTCCGCCGTCATTGCTCGCCGACCTGCTCGCCACCGTCCGGGCGCATTCGCCCCAGCTCGCACCGGTGGCGATCTACACCCACCTGGCGTGTGCTGATGAGCCGGACCATCCGGCGAACGACCAACAGATGACCGCGTTCGACCGCGTCATCGACGACCTCGGCGAGGCGTGCCCCCCGATCGTCCACGTCGGGAACTCGGCCGCAGCGCTCGCGTTTCCACGGGCGCGTCGCTCGTTCGTCCGCGCCGGGATCGCGATCTACGGCATTTCACCGGGCGCCGGCGTCGATGACCTGTGCGCCGGGCTCCGACCGGCGATGTCCCTGGAGGCGAGGGTGTCACACGTGAAGCGCGTTCCTGCGGGGAGCAGTGTGTCGTACGGCTGGCGACACCGATTCGATCACGCGACCACGGTCGCAACGGTGCCGCTCGGCTACGCCGACGGTGTCCCGCGCCGTCTCGGCACACTGCCCGACCGGACCGGCGCCGACGTGCTGATCGGAGGACGGCGCCATCCGATCGTCGGGGTCGTGACCATGGACCAACTGATGGTCGACGTCGGCGATCACGACGTCGGGTTCGGCGAACCGGTCGTGCTGATCGGTCGGCAGGGTGATGAGTCGATCACGGTCGCTGAGTGGGCCGACCGACTCGGCACGATCGGGTACGAGATCGTGTGCGGGATCGCATCGCGCGTACCACGCGCGTTCGTCGGTGGATCCGGTGCGGCCATGACCCGAGCGTCAGCCCGGTCGACCTTCTAGCATCGAGACGGTCATGTTGCTGCGCGCCTCCTCGATCGCCGACACGCACGCGATCGCTTCCGCGCTCGCCGGGCTGGCACGCCCAGGCGACATCATCGTGCTGGCAGGGGAGATGGGAGCCGGCAAGACCGCATTCGCGCAGGGATTCGGCCGAGCGCTCGGCGTCACCGAGCCAATCACGTCGCCGACATTCACGCTCGTCCACAGTTACTCGTGCCCCGATCAGCGAATGACGCTGCACCACGCCGACATCTATCGCCTCGACAGTACGGGTGACGTCGACGAATTGGCGCTGCACGAACTCGCCGAATTCGGCGGGATCGTGCTCGTCGAGTGGGGTGACGTCGCGGCGGTCGCGTTGGGGGAGCACCTCGAGGTGCGCCTGACACCAGAGCACGATGACGATCAAGCGGTCATCGATTCCGACGACCCGGACGAGTTCGGCCTGGACAACGCCCGGACGATCGAACTGCACGCGGCGGGACGGTCGTGGGCGGGTCGCTGGGATCGAATCACGGACGAACTGGCGACGTTCCGATGCTGATCCTCGGAATCGAGACCGCAACCCAGCAGGTCGGGGTGACGATCGGAGGTCACGAAGGCGTGATCGCCACGTTCGAGGTGGCTCGTGGCCGCCGACACGCGGAGATCCTCGCCCCGGCGATCCAGTTCGTGTGTCGGCAGGCCGACGTCGAGCTGACCGAGATCGGGTGCATCGCGGTCGACGTCGGGCCGGGGCTGTTCACCGGGATGCGGGTCGGTCTGGCCACGGCAAAGGCGCTGGCGCAAGCGCTGCGGATCCCGATGATCGGCATCAGCTCGCTCGACCTCCTGGCCTTCCCGGTCCGCCACACCGATCGGATCGTCGTACCGGTGATCGACGCCCGCAAGGCGGAAGTGTTCTGGGCGATGTACCGGCAGGTGCCGGGCGGGGTGCAGCAGGTCAGCGCACCGACCGTCGGGCCCGTCGACGAGTTGGTCGCCGATCTCCTCGCCCGCAGCCAGGATGCACTGTGTGTCGGTGACGGCGCCGAGCGGTACTGCGACGAGTTGATGGAGGGCTACCGGTGCGAGATCTCGGCGCCCGTCCACCCCTCCGCCGGGGCACTGGTCCAGCTCGCACACTCGAAGGCGTTGCGAGAGGAGTGGGTGCGCCCGAGCGAGATCGAGCCGGCGTACCTCCGCGCTCCGGATGCCCAGATCAACTGGGCGACGCGCGAGACCCGTCGATGAGCATCGTGCCGAGATTCCTCGCACGCGAAACGCAAGGCGACGACCTCACGATCGTTCCCATGAACAAACGGCATCTCAAAGCAGCGATGCCGATCGAGCGGCTGGCCTATCCGACGTCGTGGTCGAGATCGGTGTTCGAGAGTGAGCTCGATCAGGTCGCCAACGGCTCTCGCCACTATCTCGTGGCACGACTCGGCAAGCGCGTGGTGGGCTATGCGGGCGTTTGGATCGTGCCCGATCCCGACGGCGACCAGGCGCACGTCACCAATATCGTGGTGGCGCCCGACCACCGACGACGCAGGATCGGGGCGAGGTTGATGTCCGCCCTCGCAGTCGAGGTCATCGCACGTGGCTGTGTCGCCTGGACGCTCGAGGTCCGGGCGTCGTCGACGGGCGCACAGGAGCTGTACCGGCGGTTCGGTTTCGCCCCCGCGGGCGTTCGCACGCGGTACTACGACAACCGTGAGGACGCAATCGTGATGTGGTGCCATGACATCGACACTCCGGAGTACCGCGATCGGTTGGAGGAAATCGCCGGATCCGGGGGGATGATCGACCGATGAAGCCGAACGCATCGACCCTGGTGCTCGGCATCGAGACGAGCTGCGACGAAACCGCTGCCGCGCTCGTGATGGGCGGCAACGATGTCGTGTCCAGCGTCGTCGCCAGCCAGATCGAGATCCACGCCGACTTCGGTGGGGTCGTACCCGAGATCGCGAGTCGCGCCCACCTCGAAGCGCTCAACCCGGTCGTGGCGCGAACGATCGTGGAGGCCGGCATCGACGACAGCCGGATCGACGCGGTGGCTTGCACGAACGGTCCGGGTCTGATCGGCGCTCTCCTGGTCGGCGTGTCGGCGGCGAAAGCATTGGCGCTGGCGTGGGACGTGCCCTACGTCGGAGTCAACCATCTCGAAGCCCACCTCTACTCGGCGTTCCTCGAAGACCCGTCGCTCGAGTTCCCGCTCGTTGTTCTGCTCGTGTCCGGTGGCCACACGTTGCTGATCGAGATGGAGGATCACGGCAGGTACCGCTTGCTGGGTCAGACGATCGACGACGCGGCCGGCGAGGCCTTCGACAAGGTGGCGCGCTTCCTCGATCTCGGGTATCCGGGTGGCCCGGCGATCGACGACGCGGCACGTCTCGGCGACCCCGACGCGATCAGATTCCCGCGTGCGCTCTCTGACGACTCCGACAACCTCGACTTCAGCTTCAGCGGCCTCAAGACGGCGGTCATGAACTATGTGCGCAAGCACCCTGATGTCGGGTCGGGTGATGTGGCGGCGTCGTTCCAGATGGCGGTCGTCGACGTGCTCGTGCGCAAGACGCGCCGCGCCGCCGAGATGGTTGGTGCGACCGGCATCGTGCTCGGAGGGGGAGTGGCGGCCAACTCGCTGCTGCGCGAGGAGATGCTGGGCGCCTGCGCTGCCGACGGCCGACGGGGGTTTCTCCCGACCCGTGCGATGTGCACGGACAACGCAGCGATGATCGCCGCCGCCGGCTGGTACCGCCTCCGCAGCGACGGCCCGACCGGTCTCGAGACCGGAGCGACACCGAACCTCAAGCTCCCGCTGCTCGAACCCTGACCAACACCGTCGGCCACCGGACCGTTCGATGACGGTCCGGTGACCGGAATGTGGCCATTCGCTCGCCGATCGATTCCGTGACACCGACTTGCGATTTCATGGTGCGGCCACCGAGACGGTGGTCGACGAGCACCGTTGTCGTCGTGACCTGTTACATCGGCGTTACAAACGAGCCTGGACACCCTCGTCGCACCAGATCCACTGCACTGCGGACGAGCTACCGTCTGGCCATGGCGCGGATCGATGTCGCGGTGTTGGGTCCTCCGAACGTCTCGGTCGATGGTGTCCCGGTGCCGCTTTCGGGACGCCAACTGGCGTTGGCCGTGCGGCTCGCGATCGCGGGTCAGACACCGGTGCCGATTCATCGGTTGGCCGACGTCTGGCCCGAATCGAATGCGAGTGACGGCGCGATCCGGGTGGCCCTGACACGCCTGCGGCAGGCGATCGGTCCGAACTCCGTCGTGCGGATCGAGCACGGGTACGTGCTGTCGCCGAGCGCGCACCTGGATGCTGATCGTTTCGACATGCTGCTGGCGTCCGCTCGGGACCAGACGATCTCCGCTGCGTCGCGGATCGAGACGGTCGCCGAGGCGCTCCAGCTGTGGGCAGGCCCGGCATACGCCGGGATCGAACGGTCCGCATGGGTGGAGTACGAGGCGATTCGGCTCGACGAGCTGCGAGAGCACGCACTCGACGTGTCCTTCGAGCTGGCCGTCGAGCACGGCGCCGACGACGCGGTGGTCGCCGATCTGCGGGCCGCGCTCGCGCGGATGCCGGAGCGTGAACGTCGGTGCGAGCTGTTGGCGATCGCGCTCTACCGGGCCGGTCGACAGTCGGAGGCGCTCGAGGTGATCACCGCCACTCGTCGCCGCCTTCGCGATGAGCTCGGTCTCGCCCTCGGGGGTGCGGCGGCAGACCTCGAGGCGCGGATCCTGGCCCACGACCCGACGCTGCTCGCCGACCAGGGCGGCGATCGGCAACGACCACGCGACCCGCGTCTGTCATCAGCGACGGGGCTGCTGCGGGAGGGGATGGTCGAAGATGCGCTGGTCATCTCCGGCGAACTGGTGCAGGCGGCCCGTGAGGATCGCGACCGCCGTCGGATCGCCGAGGCCCTCCTGGTTCGGGCACAGGCGATCGCGATGTCGGGACACGACGACCCCGACCCCGTGATCGCCGAAGCACAGGCGATCGCACGATCCCTCGGTGACGGTCGTCTGCTGGCGCGCGCAGCGATCGTCCGATTCGGTTCGGGTGTGCCGCCCGATCGGACCAAGGCGATGATCGAACTGGGCGAACCCCTCGACCTGCTTGCGCTGTCGGCACCCGAGCGGGTCGAGCTGCTCTGCGCAGCGGCGGTGATCGTCACGTTCCTCGATCTCGACACTGCGGCGGACCGGGTGTTGCTCGCTGCGAAACGAACGTTCGAGGCGCAGAACGATGCTCGCAGCGAAGCCGTCTGGCTGGCGGCTCGTTCGATCGTCGGTTCGGTCCGTGGAGCGGACGCGGATGACGTGCGTCAGCTCGCGATGCGCGCCGTTGCGCTGGCGCAGGAGATCGACGACCCGTCGATCTCCACCGTCGTGATCCATGCCGAACTGCGCAGCGCATACAGCGACGGCGATCTCGACCGCGTCGATGAACTGATCGGCGCGTTGGAGACGGCCGCGCAGCGCGGGCTGCTGCCGTTCGGCATCGTACGAGCCCATCTGTGCCGAGTCAGCAATGCGATGGCGAGAGGCGACCTCGCATCGGTGCCGGCGCTGATCGAGACCGCGATCGAAAGCGGAAGACGGCTGCGGACGCACTCGTCGCAGCCGGCGGCGCAATCGCAACAGCTCGCCCTCGCTCTGGAACACGACACGCTCGGAGCAGTGATCGACCTGCTCCGGGCCGGCTCTCTGGCCGAACCGACGAGCGCGTCGACCGGACTCGCCGCCTACGCGGGTGATGATGCCGATCGTGAACGACTGCGTCACGTCCTCCCCGACATTCGCCTGAATTCGGGGTTTCCGGTCATCGTGGCCGTTGCCAGTCTGGTGGCGGGCAGGTACGACGACGCCGTGGTCGCGCGCTGGGCTCGACCGCACCTGATCGAGCTCGACGATCGGACGATCTTCGTCGGTTTCGGCACGCTGGCGCTCGGCTTCGGTCGGTTCTACCTCGGTCTGGTCGAGCATGCGCTGGGCGACCTTGACGCAGCACGTCGCGCGCTGTCGACGGCGATCGAGCTGTCTGACCGCTCAGGGGCGGCGCTGTGGTCGGCACATGCTCGCCTCTGGCTCGCCGACACGCTGCTCGACCTCGGCGACGACCAACTGCAACTGGAAGCGGCCGAACTGGTCTCGGCCGTCAGCCGATCGGCGATGCCGGCCGCCTCACGTCGGGTCGACGCCCATGCCCGCCGCCTGTGGCAACGCCAGGTCGGCCACCACACGCTCCGGTCGCTGATCGAGGCGTGACCGATCGCGGCCGCACGGTCACCCGTCGATCGCTCGTGCGGTGGTACTGATCGGCACCGCGGACCGGTCCGTTGGATATGTGCCGAGCATGCGGTCGCCGAGGTTGGTGGTCACACCGAGCCAGTAGTGCTCGTTGCGGAAGTGGTGGAGCCGGTGATTTCGGGCGAGGCGGGAGTAGTAGCGGGAGCGACATCGATACCGGCTGTGGACCAGGAGATGAACCCACTCGTAGTGGGCCAGCCCGCCTGCCGCCAGCGCCCATGCCGTCAGGAACGGCCCGGCCGTGGCCGAACCGGTCAGCCGCAGCAGCGGCAGCGTCCAGACCGTTGTGATCGCTCCGAACGCGATCACGACGACGGCGGCATCGATCCGGCGCAGCATCAGCCAGTCGATCGCAGGTGGATCGAGGTGGTGTTCGCGGTGGCCCGTCCCCGTGCCGAGGGCGCGGCTCGTCCAGGCGTCGGGTCGGGCGTGGAGGAGGAACCGGTGGATGACCCACTCGACCGGTCCGGCGATCAGACATGTCGCTGATGCCACCACGATGTCGCCGGGCCCCATGGCGCCGACCGCGACCCGACCGGCGACCAGCGCGACCGTCGCCGCCACGAAGATCCGGGCCGAGGCCTGACGGACGAAGACGTGCCCGACCTCGGCGCGCGTCGTGAGCGCATCGGCGCGATCGTGCCGGCGTGATGGCTTCGAGGGCCGGACTGCGATCACCATGTCTCCATCATTCCAGACCGGTCACCGACCGGCTCGGCGAGGTTCCTTCGAGCGCACGGCGTGGCAACGCATCCACGCAGTCACCGAGCGCAGGCGCTCGCCGTCTCCGGCGGTACCGTTTTCGTCATGCTTCCCCTGCGAATCGGAGACTTCACGCCGGCGGTACCGGTCGTGCTGGCGCCGATGGCAGGTGTCACCAACGCCGCGTTCCGGTCGATGTGTCGTGACTTCGGCCCCGATCTCGTCTATGTCAACGAGATGGTGATGTCGACGGCGGTCGTCCACCGGAACGACAGGACCCGCCAGATGATGCGGTTCGAGGCGGATGAATCACCGCGCAGTCTCCAGCTCTACGGCAGCGACCCCGACATGCTCGGCCGGGCGGTCCACCTGGTCTGCGACGAGGGGCTGGTCGATCATGTCGATCTCAATTTCGGGTGCCCGGCTGCGAAGGTCACCCGCAAGGGCGGCGGTGCCGCCGTCCCGGCCAAACCCGCGCTGCTCCGGGCGATTCTGCGCGCGGCCGTCGGCGCTGCGCAGCCGTACGGGGTACCCGTGACCGCCAAATTCCGAATGGGATTGTGGGACGACCTGCGAACCGACATCACGACTGGTCTGATCGCCGCCGACGAGGGAGTCGAGTGGATCGCCCTGCACGCTCGAACGGTGGAGCAGCACTATTCAGGTGACGCGGCGTGGGAAGCGATCGCCGAGCTCAAACAGGCCGTCGCCGGGATCCCGGTCCTGGGCAACGGTGACATCTGGGAAGCGAGCGACGCGCTGGCCATGATCGAACACACGGGCTGCGACGGTGTCGTGATCGGTCGTGGGTGTCTGGGGCGGCCGTGGCTGTTCGGCGATCTGGTCTCCGTACTGTCGGGCGGGGCGGTGGGCCCGCCAAGGCTGCTCGGGGCGGTCGTCGACACGATGCGAGAGCATGCTCACCGGCTCGTAGCCCACTACGGCGGTGGCGATCAGGAGCCGTACGCGATGCGCGATTTCCGCAAGCACACCGGGTGGTACGTGTCCGGCTACCCGGTCGGGCCGGCCGTGCGGCGTGCGATGTCGATGGTCTCGTCGCTCGGCGAGCTGGACGACCTGATCGGGCCGCTCGACCGGACGTTGCCGATCGTCGACGGTGGCGAACGCATCAAACGCGGTCACACGAACGGACCGCGGAAGGTGTCCCTGCCCGACGGGTATCTCGACGATCGAGATGACGTGACGGTGCCCGACGACGGTCACGTGATGGCACTGTCGGGCGGCTGACCCTTCTCGCTCGGCCGTTCGGCCCGGCTGCGAATTGACACCCCGATCGGCGACCCGTAAGGATCGATGCGAATCATCGATCGACAGGAGTCTCGATATGGCCACTGCTGGCTCAATTCTGGGGAACGCCGTCCAACGTCTGGAGGATCCGACGCTGCTCACCGGTGAGGGCAAGTACGTCGACGATCTGGTCGAGACCGGGATGCTCCACGTCGCCCTCGTGCGATCGGCGGTGGCCCACGGCACGATCACGGAGATCGACATCGCCGAGGCGGAGTCGATGCCCGGCGTCCGCGGCGTCTACCACTCGCGTGGCGACGACCTCGGGTTGCCGGCGGTGCAGGGCTTCGCGATGATGCCCGAGACGTTCAACCGGCCGGTCTTCGCGACCGATCGCGTCCGCTTCGTCGGAGACATCGTCGCCGCCGTCATCGCCGAGACGCAGGCCCAGGCCAACGACGCGGCAGAAGCCGTGATCGTCGACTACGACGTCCTCCCGGTGATCATCCACGCACCGGACGGGTTGAAAGCCGATGCGCCGCTGCTCTTCCCGGAACACGGTTCGAACGTGTGCTTCGCCTCCGAGTTCGGCAAGGAAGACGGAGACCCGAACGAAGGCGCCGACCACGTCACCGAGATCTCGATGGTCAGCCAGCGCCTCGCCGGCGTGCCGATGGAAAACAACGGGTGCGTGGCCGTGCCGACCGACGGCGGGTTGACGATGTGGGTCTCGCACCAGGCACCCCACGCAATCCACGAGGGCTATGCCCCGGCGCTCGGGCTCGCCCCCGAGAAGCTCCGCGTGGTCTGCCCGTGGGTCGGTGGTGGCTTCGGCCCGAAGGCCGCCGCCTATGTCGAGCACCTCGTCGCCGGCGCCGCCGCGCTCAAGCTCGACGCACCCGTCAAGTGGGCCGAGGCCCGCTCCGAGGACATGGTGTCGCTGGTGCACGGCCGTGACTACGTGATGACGGCCAAGCTCGGGGTGATGAACGACGGCACGATCGTCGGGCTCGACGCCGAGGTGATCGCGTCGGCGGGTGCGTACCCGGCGATCGGCGCGATCCTGCCGATGCTGACGCAGATGATGTCGGTCGGCGTGTACGAGATCCCGAAGGTCCGGTTCGACGCCAAGACGGTGCTCACCAACAACACGACCACCGGCGCCTACCGCGGCGCGGGTCGCCCCGAGGCGACCCAGTTGATCGAGCGCGTGATCGATGCGGCCGCACGCGAGATCGGGATGGACCCCGCCGAGATCCGCCGGGTCAACTTCATGCAGCCGGATTCGTTCCCGCGCACGACGATCACCGGCGGCGAGTACGACTCCGGCGAGTACGAGAAATCGCTCGACGCAGCACTCGAGGCGTCCGGCTATGCCGAGCTACGCGCCGAGCAGCAGCAGCGCCGCGACTCGGGCGACGTCAAGCAACTGGGCATCGGCGTGTCGACCTACGTCGAGGTCACCGCTCCGGTCGGCCTCCACGTCGAGTTCGGCGCGGTCGAGATCCACGACGACGGCTCGGCCAGTGTGTTCGCCGGTACGAGCGTCCACGGCCAAGGTCACCACACGGCATTCGCGATGCTCGCGAGCGACATGCTCGGGATCCCGATGGACATGATCACGCTTGTCAATTCCGACACCGCCGCCGTGCCGCGGGGCGCCGGCACGATGGGTTCGCGCTCGCTGCAGACAGCGGGGAGTGCGATCCACATCGCTTCGGAGACGGTGCTCGAACGGGCCAAGAAGATCGCAGCCCATATGCTCGAGGCATCGCCGGACGACATCGTCAAGGGTGACGGTGGGCTCGAAGTCGCCGGGGTACCGGCCAACACCGTTTCGTGGGCCGACCTCGCGAAGGCGGCGCAGGATCCGTCCAAACTTCCCGACGGCGTCGAGGCGGGCGTGCTGCGTCACGAACTCGACTTCGACGGCACGAACTCGACGTTCCCGTTCGGCGCTCACGTGTCGGTTGTCGAGGTCGACACCGAGACCGGTCGGGTCGAGATGCTGCGCCATATCGCCGTCGACGATTGCGGCCGCATCCTGAACCCGCTCCTCGTGCGTGGTCAGCAGCACGGTGGGATCGCACAGGGCGCCGCCCAAGCGCTGTTCGAAGAGGTCCGGTATGACGAAGACGGCAACCCGATCACGTCGAACCTGATGGACTATGCGATTCCGTCGGCCGCCGAGTTCTGCAGCTTCGAGGCATCGAACACCGAGACCGACAGCCCCCGCAACCCGCTGGGCGCAAAGGGCATCGGCGAGTCGGGCACGATCGGTTCGACGCCGGCCATCCAGAACGCCGTGATCGATGCGGTGTCGCACCTCGGGGTGACCCACATCGACATGCCGTGCAGTGCCGAGCGGGTGTGGGCCGCCATCCAGCGAGCCCGCTGACCCCCCTCGAACGCGTGCGAGTCGGCCCGCTCCTGCCGGGCCGACTCTCACGCGTTCGGGGGGTGGGTGTGGGATGAGGGTGATACTGGGGTCGGCGTCGCCACGACGTCAGGAGCTGCTGCGTTCGATCGGCGTCGAGTTCGCCGTGGTGCCGGCCGACATCGACGAGGGCTGGACCCCAGGCGAACACCCCGTCGCGTATGTCGAGCGCATTGCCACGGCGAAAGCCGCCGCCGTCGCGGCGTTCCTCGGTGACCCGGATGATGCCGTGATCCTCACCGCCGACACGACCGTCGACCTCGACGGGACGATCCTGGCGAAACCGGTCGACGACGACGACGCTCGCGCCATGCTGCGGGCGCTGGCTGGACGGAACCATCAGGTACACACCGCCGTGGTCGCACGACTCGGCACCGACGAGCACCGAACGACCGTGACCACCGATGTGTCGTTCGTCCCGCTCACGGACGCCGAAATCGACTGGTGCCTGTCGCTGGGTGAGCACCGCGACAAAGCCGGCGCGTACGGCATGCAGAGCGCGGGAGGCGTGATGGTGCACCGGATCGACGGGAGCCCGTCGAACGTGATCGGTCTCCCCCTGGCCGAGACGATCCGCGTCTTGCAGGCGTGCGGCGTCGACCCACTGCAACCTCGAGCCCCGATCTCGTGAGGATCTGGCGCACTGGGTCCGCAAGATCCTCACGAGATCGACGGTGGTCGGCGGTCGGCGGTCGACGGTTAGCACTCTCGGGGCGCGGTTGCTAATGAGGGGTCGGGTCGTCTACGATTAGCAGTCGCTCGGGTCGAGTGCTAACCGCCCCGAGTTACGTTTCCCACCCAGTGACACGCCAATGGAGGCATGCACCCATGAACCTGAAGCCGCTCGACGACCGCATCGTTGTCAAGCCCAACGAGGCCGAAACGCAGACCGCATCCGGTCTCGTCATCCCCGACACCGCCAAAGAAAAGCCCCAGCAGGGCAAGGTTCTCGCAGTCGGCCCCGGCAAGCGCGCCGAGACCTCCGGTGAGATCATCCCGGTCGGCATCGACGTCGGTCAGACCGTTCTGTACTCGAAGTACGGCGGCACGGAAGTCACCTCCGCGGGAGAAGACGTTCTGGTCCTCAACGCTCGTGACGTGCTCGCGATCGTCGAAGACTGAACCCAACCGCACTCAACGCACAACCAAGAACGCAACTGAAGAAGGACTGATACTGCATGGCAAAGATGCTGCATTTCGATGATGAGGCACGCCGCTCACTGGAAGCCGGTGTGAACAAGCTGGCTGACGCCGTTCGCGTCACACTCGGGCCGAAGGGCCGCAACGTGGTGCTCGACAAGAAGTTCGGCGCTCCGACGATCACGAACGACGGTGTGTCGATCGCGAAGGAGATCGAGCTCGAGGACCCGTTCGAGAACATGGGTGCCCAGCTCGTGAAGGAAGTCGCCACCAAGACCGACGATATCGCCGGCGACGGCACCACGACCGCGACGGTACTCGCCCAGGCAATGGTGCGGGTCGGCATGAAGAACGTCGCCGCCGGTGCGAACCCGATGGCCGTCAAGAAGGGCATCGAGAAGGCCGTGGCTGCCGCTGTGGAGTCGATCCAGAGCCAGGCCAAGGACGTCGACGACAAGACCGACATCGCCAACGTCGCCACCATCTCGGCGGCCGATCCGTCGATCGGCGAAGTCATCGCCGAGGCGATCGACAAGGTCGGCAAGGACGGCGTGGTCACGGTCGAGGAGTCGAACACGTTCGGCACCGAGCTCGAGTTCACCGAGGGCATGCAATTCGACAAGGGCTACCTGTCCCCGTACTTCGTGACTGACCCCGAGCGCCAGGAAGCGGTGCTCGAAGATGCCTACGTCCTGCTCAACCAGGGCAAGATCTCGACGGTGCAGGCAATGCTGCCGGTGCTCGAGGCTGTGATGAAAACCGGCAAGCCGCTGGTCATCATCGCCGAGGACCTCGAGGGTGAAGCCCTCGCGACGCTCGTCGTCAACAAGATCCGTGGCACGTTCAATGCTGCGGCCGTCAAGGCCCCGGGCTTCGGCGACCGTCGCAAGGCGATGCTGCAGGACATGGCCGTCCTCACCGGCGCTCAGGTCATCAGCGAAGACGTCGGCCTCAAGTTGGAGAACGCCACGCTCGATCTGCTCGGCACCGCCAAGCGCGTCGTGATCACCAAGGACAACACGACCATCGTCGATGGCGGCGGAACGACCGACGACATCAAGGGTCGCGTCAACCAGATCAAGGCCGAGATCGAGAACACCGACTCGGACTGGGACCGTGAGAAGCTCCAGGAGCGTCTCGCCAAGCTGGCCGGCGGCGTTGCCGTCATCCAGGTCGGCGCAGCGACCGAGATCGAGCTCAAGGAGAAGAAGCACCGGATCGAAGACGCCGTGTCGTCGGTTCGTGCGGC
>JBDSBE010000104.1:0-4542 GCA_039921745.1 Ilumatobacteraceae bacterium
GTTGATGTGGCATCGCTGGTTCGCAGAACAGCCGCCGCTCGCTGGTCCTTGCCCTCAGCGAGCGCAACAACGGGCCACGCACCGGACTGGACGTTGATCGTGACGTCGTAGCGTTCGCCCATCCCGACCAGGATCGCATCGACGTCGACCGGCTCGACCGCGAACCCGTCGGCGTGGGTGACGGTCATCGAGTGTCCGCCGACAGCGAAACGGTAGGCGGTGTCACCGGCACCGTTGATGATCCGCAGCCGAACCCGGTCGCCCGCTCGCGGTGCCGGCGCGAACGTCGACGGGTCCTCGATCGGTTGTCCGTTGATGAGGTGATAGGCGTAGGCAACGTCGCCGGCGTCGCCCCCGAGAAGCGGGGAGGTGGCCATCGTCATCGAGCCCATGGCGTTCATGTCCATGTTCGTCAAGGCATCGAGTTCGTCGTCTGGTGTCGTGTCGACGCCGTCCAACCAGTCGTCGAGCATCACGACGTACTCGACGTCGGCATCGACGCCGTCGTCGTCGTCCTCGATGATCAACGGCGCCATCAGCCCCCGGTCGAGTTGGAGACCGTGGTGCGGATGGAACCAGTACGTTCCGGCATCGGGCACGACGAATCGATACGTGAACTCGCTGCCTGGTTCGATGTCGGACTGCGTCAGCCCGGGCACACCATCCATGTCGTTCACGATCGACAGCCCGTGCCAATGAATCGACGTCGCCTCGGGCAGATCGTTGGAGACCGTCACCTCGACCAGGTCACCCCTCGACGCCCGCAACACCTCACCAGGTACGCGCCCGTTGTACGCCCAGGTCCGCGCCGTCCGACCGGCCAGATCGAAGTCGGTCGGCGCCGCACGAAACAGCGCAGTGACATCGGGACGCCGACCGGACTCCGCCGTGATGCGCGCCAACCGCGCCGAGGCTGCACCCGGCTGACGACTCGACGTCGCACACCCAGTCAGCAAAGCCACGCCTGCGCCGGAAGACAGCCCGAGAAATCGACGGCGAGAAAGAGAAGAAAGCATCTACGACAGTCTGTCGGACAGGGACAAGTCGACAGCCTCGGCGTCGATCCACATAGGTGACATTCGTCACCGGTCACGTGACTCTTCGATCAAACCTGACGTTGCCGTCCTGCAGAGTGTCGACGTCCTCCGGGGTCGCTCGTCTGAGATCGACAGTTGCCCGTTCGAGAGATGGGAGCGCTCGTTGAATCAGGCAGTCGCGAGCGCGTGTTCGGCGTCGAGGTTCGTCGAATGGTCGTCGTCGGGATCGGTCCGGACGATCACGACAGGTACCGCAGCGGCGTCGAGGATGCTGTTCGCAGTCGACCCGAAGATCCGTGAGCGGAGGGCACCTCTCCCCCGTGAACCCAGGACAAGGATGTCGCCGTCGCGAGCGGTTTCGAGCAACGCCATCACTGGTCCACCCTCGACCAGTGTGGGCGTTACGACAGCAGCAAAACGTTCCCGGGCGGTCTCGACGGCACGGTCGAGGGTGCAGGCTGCATCGATCTCGGTGAGGTCGCGGCCTTGTACCGAGGCGGTGTCGGTGGGGTCGTACGGGTAGTCCCACGCATGCACCACCACCAACTCGGCGCCATGGCGGTCGGCTTCGTCACCAGCCCAGCGGAGGGCCTTGCCAGAAGCCCGCGAGCCGTCGACGCCGACGATCACGCGATCCGGGGCGCCGCCGCCGACTGATCCGCGTATGACGGCGACGGGGCACGGACTGTTGTGCACCAGGTGTCGCGGGGTCGTGCCCAGCCAAAACGCGGCCGCTCCGTCGTGACTGCTCGCACCGACCACGACGACGTCGTCGTCATCCAGACCGTCCAGCAGCACCATCGTTGCCGGTCCCGGGACGACATCGACACTCACCATCACATCCGGGTGCGATGCGTCGATCGACGCCCGAATCTCCGCAGCGTTCGCTGCTGCGGTCGAACGGATCACGTCGTAAGTGGCACCGGCGCCGTAGTCGACGCCGTAGCCGACGCCGGCGGCGATCGACGGGTACTCGTAGCAGGACACGATATGCAGCTCGGCGTGTCGCGCTCGCGCTTCGTTCGCGGCCCACTGGACTGCTCCGGAAGACGATTCGATTCCTTTGAATCCCACGATGATCTTGTTGCTCATGGACTTCATCGTCGCCCCACGACGCGGCTCGGCCTAGAGGCTTGAGTCACGAACACGCTGGTAAACAACGGTGACCGGGCAGGGCAGGAGGCGTGATCAGCGACGAAAGAGAACACGGACCCGAACGTCAGCGTCGCGAAGCCGCTGTGTCGCCGCGACCCGACGACAACGAGGTCGGCCGCCGCGCAATAGCACGGACGACGACCGAACACGAGCTTCGCCGCCCGGCCAAATGCGGGTGGAACCCGACAACCCGAGCCCCGCCGTCTCCAACCTGCTCGCCAAGCTCGGCACGCACCACCGCACCCAAGCGGCCCGTCTCGCTGACCGTCGCGCCCGGCCACCCGGGTCCTGAGCACAACAGAGCACAACGTCACACGACCGTTGGCCCCGGTCCTCTTCCGCCCACCGGCCCGGCTTCCTACGTTGGAGGTCAGAGATCCTGAACGCGAGCGACTGCCCGTCGATCGACCTCTCCGACCAAAGGAACCCATCATGAAAGCTCTCGTCTACCACGGACCGGGTAACAAAGCGTTTGAGGAGACACCGGATCCGGTGATCATCGACGACACCGACGCGATCGTGCGTGTCGAAGCGACCACGATCTGTGGCACCGACCTCCACATCCTCAAAGGCGACGTCCCCGCCGTCACGGATGGCCGTGTGCTCGGCCACGAAGCGATCGGCACCGTCACCCAGATCGGGACCGCGTGCCGCCGCCTCGCGGTCGGCGACCGTGTCCTGGTGTCGTGCATCACGTCGTGCGGTACCTGCCACTTCTGCCGCGACGGCCACGCCGGACAGTGCATCGGTGGTGGCGGCTGGACCCTCGGTAACACGATCGACGGAACCCAAGCCGAACTCGTCCGAGTGCCATTCGCCGATCTGTCCACCCATCCGATCCCCGACGGCGTCCCGGACGAGGCGGTGCTGATGTTGGCCGACATCTTGCCGACCGGTTACGAAGTCGGCGTCCTCAACGGACACGTCCAACCCGGCGACGTCGTCGCCGTCGTCGGCGCCGGCCCTATCGGGCTGTCCGCGATCATCGGCTCGAAGCTCTACAGCCCGGCAACGGTCATCGCGATCGACCTCACCGACAGCCGACTCGACGCCGCCAAGCAATGCGGTGCCGACATCACCATCAACAACGGACGCGAAGACCCGCTCGAGATCATCCGGACACTCACCGACGGCCTCGGAGCCGACGTCGCCATCGAAGCCGTCGGGATCCCGGCCACGTTCGAACTCGCCGCCACACTCATCCGCCCCGGCGGACACATCGCCAACATCGGTGTCCACGGCAAACCCGTCACCTTGCACCTCGAAGACCTCTGGACCCGTGATGTCACCATCACCACCGGACTCGTCGACGCCTACTCGACCCCGACCCTGATGCGCCTCATCACCAACGGTGACCTCGACGCCGCCCAACTCGTGACCCATCACTTCGAACTCGACGACATCGAACACGCCTACGACGCCTTCGAAAACGCCGCCGACACCGGCGCCCTCAAGATCATGCTCACCGCATGAAACCCGGCGCGTCGTGATACGACGCCCCCGACCCACGACTCGTTCACACCACAATCCACGCCGACGCGTTCTCACAGCTGAGATCGGCGTTCAACGATGATGCGCCAAGGGAATGACGAGACAACGAATGCGGCTTCATCGACATTCCGCCTCGTCGATCGATCCCTCAAACCGGAGGAAACCCAACCATTTCAACCATTCCGAACCCCGACCGCACGATCCCGAACCTAGCCGCCGAACCAATCACGGCGACGCCCACGATCGTAACCGTGAACCGACGAACGATCGAGCGCACTGGCGTTGGCCAGGCGGGATGATCCGACGCACGACCGCCGAGATCAGTCGCTCTCGTAGAGCGACGATCAAGGTCATCGCGGTGATGGCCCTGTGGGCAGCTTGCTTCCCGCTGATCACCGTCGGACTGGATCTTGCACCGCACATCACCTTCGCGGCCATGCGGGCGCTGATCGCGGGCGTCGCCCTCGTCGGCGCCGCTCTGGTCCTGGGTCGACCCGTCCCCACCGGCCGACCCACCTGGCTGCTCCTCATCGTTGCCGGCGTGGGCGCCACGACATTCGGCTTCCTGGGAATGTTCCACGCGGCCGAGTACATCGCCCCAGGAATGGCGACCGTCATCGCGAACACCCAGCCGCTTCTGGCAGCGGCACTCGCCTACATGGTCCTCAACGAACGACTCGGCACGACCGGCATCGCCGGCCTCGCGGTCGGCTTGGCTGGCATTGCGGTCATCGCCGCACCCGGTTTCACCGCCCAGCAGAACAACGACCACTATCTCCTCGGCGTCGGCTTCGTGTTGATGGCCGCCGCCGGCATCACGATCAGCAACGTGGCGTTCAAGTACCTCGCCGGCACGGTC
>JBDSBE010000105.1:0-23750 GCA_039921745.1 Ilumatobacteraceae bacterium
CCCATCGGCGGTCTCTCTCTGTTGCACTGGTTCGTGAGGTCGCCCCCACCTGGCTCTCGCCAGCACCCTGCCCTTCGGAGTCCCGACTTTCCTCGACACGGTCGAGCCGTGCCGCGGTCACCCGACCAACTCACCATCGCAGCCCCCGAGTGTAGGGCAGCGGGCCGATGTCCGGCCGGGCTACGGGTGCAGGATCTTCGCCACGTCAGGGGGAGCGTTGCCCTCCAACGTCTCGGCGTAGACCTCGGCGACGGCGTCGGCACCCTCGCCGTGCTCGATCGTGACCCACCCGGTCACCTTGGCGATGAACGGGGCCCACGCCGTCGCCAGCTTCTCCTCCGTCACGCCCGGGCCCCAGTCCCGGTGGCGCTTCTCGATCTGGCTCGGAGCGAAGAACATCGTCTGAGGAGGACCAGGAAGGGGGTCGGTCGATCCGCCGCGCTCCTCCCAGTGGGTCATCCCGACGATCATCGAATGCACGAGACCGTCGCCGTACCGCTCGTGCACCGATCGGACGACCGCGGCGCTCCCGCTCATGTCGACGAACACAGCCCGGCCGTCGGGCAGCGAGGCCGTGTCGTCGTAGGTCAGCACTCGGTCGTAGCAACCGAGACCCTCGACGAACTCGACGTTGGCGGGCGAGGTCAGGCCGACCACCGTCAGACCGTCACGCCCGCTCAACAGGTGCGCCGTGCCGAACGCAGTCTTGCTGGACGCACTACCGAGCACGACCGTCGACGCCCCGAACCAGTCGTTGTCGGCGAGGAAGTCGTCGATCAGGAACGACGTGAAGAACAGCGGGAAGTACAGCATCTGCTCGGCTTCGAGTTCGGGCCGATAGGTCGGGTCGGCGCCGGTGCGCGTGTATCGGTTGTAGACCGCGGGCAACTCGGCGCGGTGCGCCGCACCGTCGCTCATCGACGTATCCGTCACCTGCGCCGGCGTGATCACCAGTTCGGTCGACATCGGGAAGTAGCCGAACAGGCGGTCGCCGCCGAGCACCAGATCCGAATGCGACTCGACGACGTCGCCGAACCCCCACACCGGCACGCGGCCCCAGTCCATGCCGTCGTCAGTGTCGGGAGCCGGGAAGAACTTCCAGTATCCAATCATGTCGCCGGCGGCGGCGTACGTGACGTTGTTCGCCGTGAAGCCGAACGCATCGACCTTGACGCGGATCTGGCCGTCCTCCAGATCTGCAGGAGGGGCCTCGATCACACGGGTGTTGCGATAGTCGGCGCGATCGACCAGGAAGTGCCATTCGGACATGTTCGCGACGGTACCGACCGCCTGTTCGGCATCCGCCATCGACCGGTCGCGCCGTGCAAAGCTGCGACGTATGTTCGTCCCCCATCTCGTCGTCGCCGTCGGCATGGCCGCGAACGCCGAACCGATCGTGTCGGGTGAATCACCCACCGACGGCAGCGGGTTCGTGTCGAGTTTCGCCGACGTCGTGAGCGCAGTGATCGACAACCTCGGCAACAACGGATACCAGACGGGCGTCGCGCTCGTCGTGGGAACGGCGGCCGTGATCGCAATGTTGAACATCGACGTGCACCGGGCGATCCTCGCGCCTGTCGCCATCGGTGCGTTCTGGGCCGGCTGGTTGGGGTGGAACACCCTCACCGCGCAGGACAACCCGCTCTTCCCGGGCGACGTCAGCGCCACGAAGCTGTGGGACGTCGCGTTCGCCGGCGACACCGGCTTTCTGCTCGTCGCGATCGTCGCCTGCGTCGCCGCCGTGTTCCTGTGGCGCAAGAGCGCCGGGCTCAGCAGCCGGCTGCTGCTGCTCCTGGGCGCCGTGCTCGGCGCCTCGTTCGTCTACAACCTGCTCGAATCCGTGCGGGTGTCCTGAACGTCAGCAGGTCTCGTACTCGTAGACGAAGCTGTTCGCCGCCGGCGTCTGCAACTGGGCGGCGAACCGGGTGCCTTCGACTTCGTCGCGAGGCCCCACCACGACGTCGATGCCGGTGAGCTGCCCGAACGTCGACGGTACGGCGTACGGCACGGGGAATCCGTCAGTGTCGTTCTCGACGGGTTCGCCGAACAGCGCCGGGCTGATCAGCACATCGGGGTTGATCGCCATCGCGAGCGCAGCTGCATGCCGCTGCTCTTCGCCGCCGATCAGCATCGCCGTGCTGCGCAGTGTCGGGTCTTCGAGCAGGCTGACCAAGTCCTGGTAGGAGGCTCCGGCCAGGTACTCGAACGAGTAGGCGATGTTGAGCACGTCACGGTGCAGGTCGTCGGTGCCGTCGAGTGCGGCGAGGATCGGGCCGACCGCACGCTCCATCACGAACGGGTTCGGGCAGGTGTACTCCTCGCCGCCCGCACGTACGACGAGCGCGCCGAGGTCGGCGGCGTGACGTTGATGGTCACTCACGAAACGGCCGACCAGCTGTGTCTCGTCGGCGTTGAGCACGTCGAGGCCGGCAGCCTGCTCGTAGACGGCCAGTGCCGTGTACTCGAGCGACTGAGCCGTGCGCAGCAGCACGGCGTCGTTCACCACAGCCTCAGGAAGCGTCGGCGCCGGTGGTGCCACGCCGAGCCGACCGGGATCGTCGCTGCCGCTGCGACCGTTGCCGCACGCAGCGATGATCGCGCCCATCGACAGGGCCAGACCGCCGTTGCGGATCAGGGCGCGACGGCCGAGGGAAGGATTCGGGAAGTTCGTCATGATCAGGCCTCGGGCGACAGGGCAGTCGCAGCGTTGACGAACATGGCATCGAAATCGGCGGCTTGCCCGGCCAGCGTGGCCAAGACGGTGGCGTGGCGGCTCTCCATCGACACGAACGACGCCATCGCTGCCACGATGTCGCGATCCTCGACCATGCCGACCAGCTCGGTGTGGGTGGCCGCAGCCGCATTTTCCAGGTTGAACCCTGCGGTCGCCGGGTCGCTGGTGGCGAACTCCGCCTCCAGGGAGTCGTAGACGGCGGCGTTGCGGCCCTGCGCCGAGATGCCGGTGATTCCGGACAAGCGGGATGCGTATGCCTCGTGCTGCTCGCGCATCACCATCCAGACCCGGGCGTCGGCTCCGGCTGCGATCGCGGCGTCGTAGAGGTCGCGAGCGGAGAGTTCGAGGGAGATCGCGAAGGCGGCGGTGGCAAGGTCGGCATCGGACAGCCCCGATGAGGCACCTGCCGGCCGGGAACCGACCAGGGCGAGGGCGCTGACGACGCCGGCACCGAAGAGTGCCCGACGGGTCGTGCGCTCGATGGCTGCGTGATCCGCAACGGCGGAATCAATCACGGGTGGGTGTCCTTTCGACATGTTCGGCTGCAGGCGCGGACCCTCATGATGGTGCGTGGGGCCCTGGCGTTGCCAGTTTAGGGATGCCGAGCCCGGAGCCACGGTCTTGTCGAGATTGCACCCGATCAGAAGTCGAGCGCCGACAGTTCGGGGAACCATGCTCCGGCCCGGAGTAGCGCCTCCGACCACACCGCACGATCGAGCGGTTCGCCTGGTTCGACGACGGCGGCGTGTTGCACGTTGCCGGCCGCGTCGGCGAGGTCATCCCACGTGTCCATGGCGACGCCGGCGAGGAACGCCGCGCCGAGCGTGGTCGAGTCGACGACCGGGGACACCTCGACGGCCTTTCCGCTGGCATCGGCGAGCGCCTGGGCGAACGTGGGGTTCTCGCTCATCCCTCCGTCGATTCGCAGTGTGGGGATCGTCAGGCCGGTGTCGGCCTCAGCTGCGGCGACCAGGTCGGCGCCTCGATGGGCGACACCTTCGAGCACGGCCCGCACGATGTGCGATCGGTTCGTACCACGCGTGATCCCCAGCAGGGTTCCGCGTGCGCCGTAGTCCCACTGCGGTGTGCCGAGACCGAGCAGGGCCGGTACGTACGTGACACCGTCGGTGGTGTCGCATCGTCTCGCGACGTCGTGGCTGGCCGCGGCCGAGTCGATCAACCCCATGTCGTCGCGCAACCATTCGACGTTGGTGCCCGCCGAGAGCATGATCGCCTCGACACCGAAGTGGGTCGCGCCGCGACCGGACCACGCGACGATCGCAAATGTGCCGTTGTCGGAGCGATGCACGCCGTCGGGGCGCGCCGTGCCGGTGCAGACGTCGAGCATTCCGCCCGTGCCGAACGTGATCTTGGCGCGACCCCGTTCCAGGCATCCCTGACCGATCAGCGACGCCTGCTGGTCGCCGACGAGGCCGGCGATCGGGGGTGCGCCTGGGAGCGCGGTCGCGGGTGCGATCACACCGGTCGAATCGACGATGCGCGGGAGCATCGACATCTCGATGCCCAAGGTGTCGCAGATCGCGTCGTTCCAGGCCCCGGTCGAGATCGAGTAGAGCCCGGTGACGGCGGCGTTCGTGTGGTCGGTGACGTGTACTGCACCTGCGGTGAGCGTCCACGCAATCCACGAATCCACGGTGCCGACGCAGAGATCGGCCGGTGACCGCCCAGCGGCTGCGTTCGCGAGCAGCCAGCCGACCTTCGTGGCCGTTTGGTTGGGTGCCAGCTCGAGCCCGTGCTCGGCGCGAGCGGCGATGCACTCACCGACGGTGCGCAAGTCCTGCCAGCCCAGCGCCGGCCCGATCGGTTCGCCCGTTGCCCGGTCCCACATGACCGTCGAGGCTCGCTGCGCGGCGATCCCGACGCCGTCGATCGGCGCGCTGCCGCTGCGGTCGATGACCGCATGTGCGGCGTCCAGGACGAGTCGGGCCATCGCGCTCGCGTCGAACTCGACGAGGCCGGGGAAGGGCGTGTCGGGGGCGAACGCGCGGTATTCGGTGGCGACGATCGCGGCATCGGCGTCGACGAGCGCTGCCCGGAGCCCGGTCGTGCCGACATCGATGACCAGGATCATGACGGCGTCCCCGACGGCCGAAAGCCCCGATCTCGGAGCTTCTGCCCGAGGAACCCGCCGATGAGGCCGGCACCGGCCACGACCGACAGGTTGAACAGTGCTGCGAACCATCGCACCTCACCACCGCGCAGCATTCGGACTGTGATGAACACGATCTGAGCCGCGGTGTAGGTGCCGATTGCGGTCGCCAGGCCGTGGGTGAGGGGGAGATCGAGACGCTGGACCCAGGCGGCGCAGCCCGCCCCGAGCACGAATCCGGCCACTGCGCCGATGGTGAGCCAGACGGCGAGCGCCGTGTCGTCGCGTCCCGCGGCCCATGACGCGGCGACCGACAGCGGCACCGCGAACACCAGCGCCACGAGGGCACCGGCTCGCAGCGCCTCGTAATCCCATCGCTGCCCGTCGAGGTCCGGTTCGTTCACGGCCAGTCCGGACTGCCGAACGGCGAGGCCAGGCCGAGCTTGCCGGGATTGAGGACGCCGTTCGGGTCGAGCGACTGCTTCAGCGCCGACAGCACGTCATGGGCGTCACCGAGCGCTTCGCGCATGAACCGTGACCGGTTCAGTCCGACGCCGTGGTGGTGCGACAGGTTCCCTCCAGCGGCGAGGACTGCTCGCTGCCCGGCGTCCCACAGCGCCACGTACGTCGACTCGGCCGTGGCATCGGCGGGTGGCTGCGCGGCGAAGGAGAAGTACAGGCAGGCACCGTCGAGATAGCTGTGCGACAGGTGGCAGCTCGCCGCGATCGACCCGGGAACGGCGAGGAGCGCGGTGGTCGCAGCCGAAACCACGTCGCCGAGACGGCGCCACGGTGCGGCGACCTCCATCGTGTCGACCACGAGCCCCCGGCGGGTCAATCCCTGGAGGGCCGACGTGTCGTTGCGGTGCGCCTGCCAGTCGAGCACGAGCTGCTCGACGCCCGCCTGGCCGAGCTCGTGGCAGACCTCGTCGACGACCGCCATCGTGGCGTCGACGATGATCTCGTCACCCTCGTCGAGCACGAGCAGTGTGCACGTCGTGCCATCCCCGCCACGCCCGCGAGCGCTCTCCACTGCGTCGTAGAGCCGCAGCACCGCCGGCGTCGCGCCACGGCGCACGATGCGCCGGCACGCCTCGAAGCCGGTGTTCAGATCGGCAAAGTGGAACGAGGCGCGTCGCACGCTCGACGCAACAGGGTGCGCCCGCAACCACACCCGTGTGATGATCCCGAGTGTGCCCTCGGAGCCGATGAACACCTGATCCAGATCGGGTCCGACCGCTGCCGCGGGCGAGCCTCCGGTGCGCACGACCCGACCGTCTGCGAGTACGACCTCGAGCCCGACGACCATCTCGTCGATCTTGCCGTACCGCGTCGAGTACTGCCCGGCCCCACGGCAGGCGACCCACCCGCCCACCGTCGAGATGTCGAAGCTCTGTGGGAAGTGGCCGACCGTCAACCCGTACCGGGTGTTGATCAGCCGTTCGAGGTCGGGGCCGAACACCCCGCACTCGACTTCGACGATGCCCGACACCTCGTCGACCTCGCCGATCTCGTCGAGCCCCGTCAGGTCGAGCAGCACGCCACCGAACACCGGGACCGACGCGCCGCACACCCCGCTCCGCCCGGCCGCCGCCGTGACCGGTACGCCGGCCGCATTCGCCGCCGCCACGACCTGCGCGACCTCCTCGGTCGTCGACGGACGAGCGACGACGGCGGCGCGTCGCGGTACCTCGCCCGCGAGCGACCAGTGGAGTCCGATCGGCCACCAGTCGCGGCTCGCCTCCGCCGTCTCGCCGACGTCGAACGACACCGCGCACATTGCCGACAGGGCGTCGGCGAAGCCGTCGGGGAGGGCGACCGCCTCGCCCGGCAGGTGATCGTCGTGACCGGTCAGCTCGATCGGGGGAGTGGGGGACGTCATGGCGTCTGCGACCTCGGTGCGGTGGGGGACATGGCGCCGGTCGCCGCGGCGATCTCGGCGTCGCAGAGGGCGACGTACGCCGCACGCTGCTCGTCACGCGTGGCGTCGTCCCAGCCGAGTTCGGTTGCGAGCAGTTCGGCGATACGCGGGAGCGCGGCGAGGCACGCCACGCGATCCTGGAGGTGAGCCCGCGTCCGGCGGGTCAGCACGTCGGTGACGGTCGTCGCCATCTCATGACGGACCGCGAAGATCGCCTCGGCCCGCAGGTACCGGAGCCCCGGGACGAGCGGATCGCCGAGCGTTCGATCCTTCTCGACGAGCGCACGCACCAGCGGCGCCTCGCTGCCGTACCGGCCGTCGAGGTGCGCATCGCCCGGGACACGACCGGAGTCGGCGCCGACGAACCGCAACCGCTTCGTTCGGCACCGCTCGGATCGTCCGAGTCGGTCGAGTGCGACATCGACGGCGTCCTGCGCCATTTCCCGATAGGTCGTGAGCTTGCCGCCGGTGACGGTGACGACACCCGACCCGCTCGTGGTGATCGCATGTCGACGCGACAGGTCGGCCGTGCGCCCAGGGGACGCCTGATTGACCAGTGGCCGCAGCCCGGCCCACATGCCGGTGATGTCCGCAGCGGTGACCGTCGTCGTCAACTGATGGTTCACCGCGGCGAGCACGTAGTCGACGTCCTGCCGGTCGGTCTGGGGTGCATCCGGGTCGCCGTCGAAGTCGGTGTCGGTCGTGCCGATGTAGCAGTGGTCGAAGCCGCCGCCGGGTCGCGCCACCCACGGCACCAGGAAGAGGCTGCGTCGGTCGCCCGGCACGGAGATGATGATCGCGATCTCGTTGCGCACGAGGTGCCAGGGCACCGTGATGTGCACGCCCTTGGCCGGCCTGAGCGATGCGGGGTCGACGCCGTCGTCGAGTTCGCGTACCTCGTCGGCCCACACGCCCGTTGCCGAAATGACGGACCTGGCACGAACCGTCGACTCGACGCCGTCCGCGGACACCACCGCACCGTCGACGCGGCCGTCATCGCCCTTCGTCAGCGCGGTGACGGCGCACCGGTTGACGACGACAGCACCGCGGGCCGCAGCGGTGCGGGCGATCGCCAGTGTGAGTCGTGCATCGTCGGTCGTCGCGTCGTAGTACACGAAGCCGGACGACAGTCGCTCGGCCGGCATCGTCGGGCACAGGGCCAGGGCCGCCCGGGCGTCGAGGCGACGGTGGCGTTTGCCGATCCGGAGACCGCCCGTCAGGTCGTACATCCACAGTGCGGTCCGCATCGCCTTGGCGATCTTCTTCGACACCGGGCCGTCCTTGGTCAGGACCGGGATCAGGAACGGCAGAACCGAGACGAGATGCGGGGCGTTGTGGAGCAGCCGCTGGCGCTCGCGCAGCGCCTGGTAGACGAGACGCACGTCGCCCTGCTGGAGGTAACGCAGGCCGCCGTGGACGAGTTTCGAACTCTTCGAGGACGTTCCCGAGGCGAAGTCCTCGCGCTCCACCAGGGCCACGGTGAGGCCCCGTGAGGCCGCGTCAAGTGCGATCCCGCAGCCCGTGATCCCACCGCCGATCACGAGCACATCGAACGTCTCGGCGACGAGGCGATCTCGCATTGCCGCGCGCTGGAACGGTGGCGGAACGTCGATCACGCGTTCAATCTAGGTCGGTTCGTCAGTCCTGACCGGCTCGGCGTGGGTGCTCGTTCGTGGCAAACGTTGGCCGGTGGGTCCAATCCTTGACAATGTCCAGAATCCGCGGCACACTGGACCACGATGACCGCCGACATCAAACAACTGCTGCGCCATCACGGCGTCCAAGTCACTGCGCAGCGGCTTGCCATCATGCGATCCGTGTCGGCCCATCCGCACCTCACCGCCGATGAACTCGCCGACGACGTGCGGTCGGTGATCGGTTCGATCTCCCGCCAGGCCGTCTACGACACGCTGGCCGTGCTCGTCGACAAGCGCCTCATCCGTCGCATCCATCCGGCCGGTTCGGGCGCTCGGTACGAGGATCGCGTCGGCGACAACCACCACCACCTGATCTGTCGCAGTTGTGCGTCGATGTTCGACATCGACTGCGCCGTCGGCGACGTGCCCTGCCTGACCGCCGACGACGATCACGGGTTCGAGATCGACGAGGCCGAGGTCGTGTACTGGGGGCGTTGTCCCGCCTGCCGACTCGCCGCGCGGGCATCCGAGGGGGCGGCCAGCACCTGAATTGGATCCATCCGCCAACTGTCCCAGAACAACCATCCAGAAACGCATCACAGGAGAAGCACCAATGTCCGACCAGCAGATCGACGTACCACCGCCCGAGAAGACCGACGATTCCGAGGTCTGGGACATCAACGAGAGCCAGAAGGGCTGCCCGGTGATGAACGGCCCGAACGCCGGCCATGTCGGCAAGGGCATGACGTCGAACCAGCACTGGTGGCCGAACCAGCTCGACCTGCGCATGCTCCACCAGGCTCATCCGGCGTCCAACCCACTCGGTGACGACTTCGACTACGCCGAAGCGTTCACGGGCCTCGACTACGAAGGCCTCAAGCAAGACCTCCGAGACCTGATGACCGACTCGCAGGAGTGGTGGCCCGCCGACTACGGCCACTACGGCCCGCTGTTCATCCGGATGGCCTGGCACAGCGCCGGCACCTACCGGATCGAGGACGGCCGCGGTGGGGGCTCGAACGGCACCCAGCGGTTCGCCCCGCTCAACAGCTGGCCCGACAACGGCAACCTGGACAAGGCCCGCGCCCTCCTGCTGCCGATCAAGCAGAAGTACGGCAACCAGATCTCCTGGGCCGACCTGATGCTGCTGACCGGCAACGTCGCGCTCGAGTCGATGGGCTTCGAGACGTTCGGCTTCGCCGGCGGTCGCGCCGACGTATGGGCGCCGGAGGACGACGTCTACTGGGGCCCCGAGACCACCTGGCTGGGCGACGCCCGGTACACCGGAGATCGTGAGCTCGCCGACCCGCTCGCCGCCGTCCAGATGGGCCTGATCTACGTCAACCCCGAAGGGCCCAACGGCAACCCCGACCCGCTGGGCTCGGCGCGCGACATCCGCGAGACGTTCGCCCGGATGGCGATGAACGACGAAGAGACCGTTGCGCTCGTGGCGGGCGGCCACACGTTCGGCAAGGCGCACGGCGCCGGTGACCCAGACCTCGTCGGCGCCGAACCGGAAGGCGCCCCGATGGCGCAGATGGGCCTCGGCTGGATCAACACCCACGGCTCGGGCAAGGGTGCCGACACGACGACGAGTGGCGTCGAGGGCGCCTGGACGGCGACCCCGATCACCTGGGACAACTCCTACTTCGACACGCTGCTCGGCAACGAATGGGAGCTCACGAAGAGCCCGGCCGGCGCCCAGCAGTGGACGCCGAAGGGCGGGGCGCTCGCGAACACGGTGCCCGATGCCGCAACCGGCGAGAAGAAGTTCGCACCGATGATGAGCACCGCCGACATGGCCCTCAAGATGGACCCGGTCTACGCAGAGATCTCGCAGCGCTTTCACGAGCATCCCGATCAGCTGGCCGATGCGTTCGCACGAGCCTGGTTCAAGTTGCTCCACCGCGACCTCGGCCCTGTGTCCCGCTACCTCGGCCCGGAAGTCCCGACCGAGGAATTGATCTGGCAGGACCCGATCCCGACGAACGAGGCGACGCTCAGCGCCGACGAGATCGCCACCTTGAAGGGGCAGATCATGGACTCCGGTCTCTTGATCTCCGAGCTCGTCTCGACGGCGTGGGCCTCGGCGTCCACGTTCCGGGACAGCGACAAGCGGGGTGGCGCCAACGGCGGTCGCATCCGGTTGGCGCCGCAGAACGACTGGGAGGTCAACGACCCGGCCCAGTTGCGTCGCGTGCTCGGCAAGCTGGAGGAGGTCAAGTCGGCGTTCAGCGGTTCGGTGTCGATCGCCGACCTGATCGTGCTCGGCGGTTGCGCTGCAGTCGAGGCTGCGGCGAAGAACGCCGGCCACGACATCACCGTGCCGTTCACGCCCGGCCGCGGCGATGCCTCGGCCGAGCAGACCGACGCCGACGCATTCGCGCCTCTCGAGCCGATGGCCGACGGGTTCCGGAACTACCTCGGCAAGGGCCACACCCTGCCGGCCGAGGCACTCCTCGTCGATCGGGCGCAGCTGCTCACGCTCAGCGCACCGGAGATGACGGCACTCGTCGGCGGCCTGCGCGTGCTCGGTGCGAACAGCGCCGAGTCCAAGCACGGTGTCCTCACCGACCGGCCCGAGGCGCTCACCAACGACTTCTTCACGAATCTGCTCGACATCAACGTGGCGTGGTCCGCCACGTCGGAGGCCGAGGACATGTTCGAGGGCAAGGATCGTTCGAGCGGCGAGCTCAAGTGGACCGGAACCCGCAACGACCTCGTGTTCGGCTCGAACTCGCAGCTCCGAGCGATCGCCGAGGTGTACGCGGCGAGCGACTCAGAGGAGCGGTTCGTCAAGACGTTCGTGAAGGCATGGGCGAAGGTGATGGACCTCGACCGGTTCGACGTCGCCTGAACCTGGCTGAACGCCCCAACCTGACACACTGACGACGGCCCCGTCGACGCCACATCCGTGGCTGAGGCGGGGCCGTTTCCTGCACTTCGATCGGAGAACCGGATGCCCGAGTTGAGCGGCTCGACGACCCACGACCACCTCGCCGAAGCGTTCGCCCGTGACAGCCAGGCGAACCTCCGCTACGTCTGGTTCGCGCAGCAGGCCGACATCGAGGGCCGGCCGGATGAGGCGGCCCTCTTCCGATCCCTCGCTGATTCCGAGACCAGCCATGCGCTCGGGCTGCTCGAGTTCCTCGCCGATGTCGGGGACCCGCTGACCGGTGAACCGATCGGCGACACCGACGAGAATCTGGCGTCTGCGCTCGCTGCGGAGACGAACGATCACGACCGGCTGTTCCCGGCCTTCGCACAGACTGCTCGCGAGGAAGGATTTCACGCCGTCGCCGACTGGTTCGAGACGTTGGCGAGTGCCGAGCGGAGCCACGCCAAACGGCTGCGAGATGCCCTGGGCGATCGCTGATGGGCGCGTCAGCGACGATGTTCGACGATCTCGACGAGAAGTCGGTCCGCGATGAGATCACCCGGCAGTTCGATGTCTGCAACGGGTGCCGCCGCTGCACGGCGTACTGCACGACCTTCCCGACGCTGTTCGAGATGCTCGACCAGCGGCCCGGAAGCGACGCCGGACGGATGACGCCCGCGCAGCAGGACCACGTCGTCGAGGAGTGCTTCCAGTGCGGTCGGTGCGTCGCTGCCTGCCCATACCGCCCCGGGCTCGATCCGCTGACGATCGACGTGCCGCGACTGGTCGCGCGAGCGGTGGCGATGCAGCGCGCGACCGGCCAGACGCCGATCCGCCGCCGGGCGGCTGCTGCGTTGCTGGGCCGGGCCGCCACGATCGGGCAGCTCGCATCGGCGATGCCGTGGGCCGCGAACGCCGCCGTCGGCGGTCGCACCGGATCGCTTCGACGGCGGACCGTTGCGTTCGTGACGGGCCTGTCGGCCACGCGCCGCCTGCCGACGTTCGTTCCGCATCCGTTCTCGACGTGGTTCGTGCGTCGAGAGGGGCCTCGAGCCGACGGAGAGCACGACGTGACGGTCTTGCCGACCTGCATCGTCGAGTACCACGCACCCGGCCTCGGGGCCGACCTGGTCAGGGTGTACCAACGCAACGACATCGGTTGCCGCCTCAGCGGAGCCGGGTGCTGCGGCGCGGCCGCACTGCACGCAGGATCCACCCGACGCTTCTCGGCGATCGCAGCCCGGAATCTGCGAGCACTCGCCGCCGAGGCTCGTCTGGGCGACATCGTCGTGATCGAACCGTCGTGCGCCAGGGCGATCGCCGAGTATCCCCGGGCCGTCCGGCCCGCCGATCGCGCCGACGCCGAACTCGTCGTGAGCCGGCTGATCACGACCGCCGAACCGCTCCTGCGACGTCAGCGTGCCGACCCCGACGGATTCGACCTGGGGCTCGACGGGCGAGTTCCCGACGTCGTGCTGCACATCGGCAACGACACCTCCCACGAGCTCCTCGAACTCGCCGGCGGTGCCGTCGAGCGCCTCGACGACACGCCGGGGATCGGCGGTCTGTGGAGCTTTCGAGCCGACCACGACCGGGTTGCCGACGAACTCACCGGGCGCGTTGCCGCCGCGCTCTCGGAGCGGGGCGCACACCGTCACGGTCATGTCGTCACGGGCGACAGCGCGCTCGCCAACCTCGCCGTCGCCGACGTGATCGGTGTCGCCGTCATGCACCCGCTCGAGTTGCTCGCTCGCGCCTCTGGCATCGACGAGCATCGGGGGTGATCGTGGCCGCCCGGAACGGTTGACGAATTTTTGTCTGGAAATCGGCGCGTCTGGGTTCTAGTGTCCGAACCAACGACGACTGTCCATGGGGGGCGACGTGTCAGCACATGAACTGGAATGGCGGATGCTCGGGGCGTGCCGCGGTCTCGACGCCAGCATCTTCTACCCCGACAACGACGAGGACGCCGAGATGGCGGCCCAGGTCTGCCAGGGGTGTGGCGTGCAGCGCGCGTGCCTCGAGTACGCACTCACCCGTCGGGAAAAGGTGGGTGTCTGGGGTGGGGCGTCAGAGCGCGAGCGGCGCCGCATCCTTCGCCAACGTCGACGGTCGGCCTGAATCGGGTTGATTCCCGAATCGGCCGACGGGGCGCATCACCGCTCCGATTAGCCTGCGAGGATGCCGACGATCGACGACCACGGGGGTTGGCCCGCGCTGCTGACACTGCTCCTCGACCGCAATCACCTCACGACGTCGCAGGCCCAAGCCGCGATGACGACGATCCTCGCCGGTGATGCGACCCCCGCCCAGTTGATCGCGTTCGTCGTGGCACTTCGTGCGAAGGGCGAGAGTGCGGCGGAACTCGCCGGCCTCCTCGACGCCGCCCTGGCCCAGGCCTCGATCGTCCCGCTCACCGAGGATCAGCGCTCCAGCGCCGTGGACATCGTGGGCACCGGGGGCGACCATTCGCACTCCATCAACGTGTCGACGATGGCCGCGATCGTCACCGCCGGCGCCGGCGTCCTCGTGTGCAAGCACGGGGCGCGGGGTGCATCCTCCAAGTGCGGCACGGCCGACGTGCTCGAAGAACTCGGCGTCGTGATCGAGTTGACCCCCGACGGTGTCAAACACTGCGTCGAGGAGGCCGGGATGGGGTTCTGTTTCGCGCCGGCGTTCCATCCCGCGTTCCGGTTCGCGGCGCCGTCGCGCAGTGAGATCGGGATCCCGACCGTGTTCAACCTGCTCGGACCGATGGCGAACCCGGGCCGGGTGAGACGACAGGTGATCGGCGTCGCCAACGCGGCGTTCGCCGAGCGGATCATCGAGACTCTGCTCACGCACGGGTCCCGGCACGCCTGGGTGGTGCACGGTGGTGGGCTCGACGAACTCACGACCACCGGGCCGAGCGAGGTGATCGCCCTGCGCGACGGATCGATCGACCACTTCCGGGTCGACCCCGCAGACCTCGGGTTCGAACCGGCCCGATCGAGCGAGCTCACCGGCGGTGACCCCGTCGAGAACGCGGCGGTCGTTCGGGCTGTCCTGGCCGGTCGGCCGGGCCGTCACCGTGACATCGTCGTGCTCAACGCGGCCGCCGGCTTGGTGGTCGGCGGGCGCGTCGAGACCCTGGCCGACGGGGTCACGGTCGCCGCCGAGTCGATCGACTCCGGTGCTGCCGCCGACACCCTCGAACGGCTCGTCAGCGCATCCCGGGCCGCCGCCGCGTGACCACCGACGGTGCCTCGATCGAGGGCAACGACTGGTCGATTCGCGTGCCGGCATCATCGGCCAACCTCGGCCCGGGTTTCGATGTGCTCGGTATGGCGCTCACGCTCCACGCGGAGATCGGGTGCGGCGATGCGCCCGAGGGGGCGCACGTCGCCGACGAACACCATCCGGCGACCGTTGCGTTCCGCCGGGCCGGGGGGACGGGGCCCGTCTGGGTCATGTCGCCGATCCCGATGGGCCGCGGCCTCGGGTTCAGCGGCGCCATGCGTGTCGGTGGCGCAGCTGCGGCGTCCGTCCAAGTGGAGGGCTGCGCGGCCCTCGACGATCTGGAGGTTCGTCGCAGGATCCTGCAGATCAGCGCGGAGCTCGAGCACCACGCCGACAACGCCGCGGCATCGTTGCACGGCGGAGTCGTGGCGGTCGCCGACGACACGGTCACACAGGTGCCACTCGCCTTCGACCCGGCCGTCGTGGTGTGGATCCCTGAAGCGACGACGTCGACCGATCGATCCCGGACGAACCTCGCCGACACCGTCAACCGGGCCGATGCGGTGTTCAACATCTCCCGGGTGGCGATGTTCGTCGCCGCCTGCGCCAGCGGCGACGCATCGGCGCTTCGTCGTGCGACCGAAGACCGTCTGCATCAAACCGAACGCCTGGCGGCCGTACCGTCGAGCGCCGCTGCGCTCGACGCAGGTCTGGCAGCCGGTGCATGGGCCGCGTGGCTGTCGGGCAGCGGACCCACGGTCGCCATGCTCTGCGAGCCGTCACGCGCCGACGAGCTGGCGGCGGCACTGCCCCGCTCGGGCCAGACCAAGGTGCTTCGAATCGATCACGCGGGTGCGACGGTCACTGCGACGTCTGCGCCTGGCTGACGCGTCTCCGACCTGAGCGCCTCGGTCGGCGCCGGGAGCGGGAAACGCCACGATCCCGTGCACGAAACGACAACGATCCG
Organism: Ilumatobacteraceae bacterium; assembly: GCA_039921745.1. Classification (GTDB taxonomy): domain Bacteria; phylum Actinomycetota; class Acidimicrobiia; order Acidimicrobiales; family Ilumatobacteraceae; genus Ilumatobacter. Next base: position 15,467 of record JBDSBE010000105.1, read on the forward strand.
ATCGGCGTGCTTGTCGAAGTACTTCGCCAGACACAGGGCTTCGTCGACGTGCGACCGGCCGAGCGGTCGGCCGTGGACCGCGGGTTCCGGTGGGTCGACGGGCAGCGCCCGGCCGACCTCGCCGGAGATCGTCACATCGACGAGTCGGCCGCTGTCGATCACCCAGGTCACCGCGCCACGACGGATCACGCACCGTTCGGCTGCGAGCAGACCGGCGGTGAGTTGCTGGCGGCGGATCGCGCCGAGCAGCGCCGACAGGCGATCGCGCACGAGTGTCGCCTCCTCGAACCGCTGGCTCGCGGCGAGGTCGGCCATCTTGCAGGTGAGTCGTCGTGTGATCGATTCGGCGTCACCGTCGAAGGCTCGCGCCACCGTCGCGACCGCCAGGTCGTACGCGAGGCGGTCGGCCTGCCCGGCGCAGGGGCACTGGCTGACGCCGAGCTGCGCCGCGCTGCAGGGCGTCGCATCCGATCCGGGTGTGAACGTGGTCCCGAGGCGGGTCGAGCAGCGCCGGAGCGGGACCGCGGTCTGAATCGCCTCCACCACGAGGTTGGCCATCGCCCGTGACGGCAGCGGGCCGAGGTGGACGCCGCGAATCGACGGTTCCTTCACGACCGACAGGCGTGGCCAGGGTGTGTCGACGTCGAGGCGCACGTAGCAGTACTTGTCGGCTCGTGTGCCGGCCCGGTTGTAGCGGGGGAGCATGCGGGCGATCAGACGTGATTCGACGATCTCGGCTGACAGCGGGTCGGGGAGTTCGAGGTGCCGCACACGCTGCATCTCGCGCAGCATCGGACCGATCCGGCGCCGATCGTCGCGTCCGAAGTAGCTGCGCACGCGCTGTCGCAGGTTGGTGGCCTTGCCGACATACAGGATCTCGTCGCGGTGGCCGCAGAACATGTAGACGCCGGGCGTTCGCGGGAGCGAGGTCGTCAGCGTGAGCTTCCTCGCTTGCGGATGGCCGGCGAGTTTGGCGAGCGCCACCAGGTCGTCGAGCCCGAGCACCCCCAGACCCGCCGCGCGTTCGAGCAGCAGGTGCAGCAGATCGGTCGTGGCGAGCGCGTCGTCGAGGGCGCGGTGGGTCGGGGTGTGGTCGAGTCGGAGGCGGGACGCGAGCGTGCTGAGTTTGCAGTTCGGGACCTCGTCGCGCAGCAGGCGGCGGGCGAGCGATGCGGTGTCGACGACGGTCGGGCGATAGTCGTTGCGTCCGTCACGGGCCAGTGCGGCCCGGATGAAGCCGAGGTCGAAGGGGGCGTTGTGGGCGACGAACACGGCGTCGCCCAGGAAGTCGACCAGCGAGCCGAGCACCGTCTCGATCCTGGGAGCATTGCCGACGACGGCGTTCGTGAGACCCGTGAGGACGGTGATCTGCGGCGGAATCGCCCGGCCCGGGTTGACGAGGGTGTGGAAGGTGCCGAAGCACTCACCGCCGCGTACCTTCACGGCGCCGATTTCGGTGATCATGTCCTCCGATCGGTTGCCGCCGGTGGTCTCCAGATCGAGCACGACGAACGTCGCGTCGTGCAACGGCGTCCCGAGATCGGCGAAGCTGCGTTGTCCCAACATCAGAGCTGACATGCACAGAGGAAAGCACGAACATGTGTTCGCGTCAAGAACACATGTTCGAAAGCGCTGGGGTGAGCGCGATGTACGATGATCCGATGACGCAACCGCCCACCGAGCACCGGCACCTCCGCCCGGCGCTCGAGTTCGCGGTTTTGATGGCCCAGGAGGGCCAGAAGTTCAGGCCCCCGATGGCGTACCCGGCGGGCCTCAAGCGGTACATGAAGGCGTCGCGTATCCCGGCGAGCGCGCTGCCGGCCATCCGGCGGATGGTCGACGTGGACGACGTGTTCCGAACCCGGATCGCGGCCGGCGCCCTCCCGGAACTGGTCGACCCGATCGGCAAGCTCTGGCTCGAACGGCCGGCCGGCTGGCAAGAGCAGATGGCAGTGCTGGTGGCAGACGCCGAGGCCGACGTGGCCGCAGCCGACGCTGCGAAATCGCTGAAGAAGGCCGAGCGGCGACGCATCGCGGCCGAACAGGTCGCAGCCCGGTCACGTGCCGAGATCGTGATACTGACCGACCAGGTCGCCGATCGGAACACCGTGATCGACGGTTTACGATCAGACCTGCAGAAACTGATCGATGAGCTCGCCGAGATCAGGGCCGAACTCGTCGACACGCGCAACGAGGCTCGTCACGCCCGCGATCGCGTGAACGCGGCGACGACGAAGCTTGCGGCCGCCGAGACCATGCGTGACGACGCTACTCGGGCGCAGGGCAAAGCTGAGCACATCCGCGACGATGCGCTGGCCGACCGTGCGACCGCGACGGCCGATCGTTCGGAACTGGCGCGGTTGGCCGCAACCGCGGCATCGCTCGCCGACCAACTGGCCGTTGCGGCGGCATCGCCGAGAACTGGCCGGTCAGCGCCCGTGCGACGGCGGGCGTTGGCGCTCCCGGGCGGTGTACTGGGCAGTTCGGACGCGGCGGCGGAGTTCCTCCTGCGGTCAGGCTCGAGCGTCGTGATCGACGGGTACAACGTCGCCAAGCTCGCGTGGCCGAACCTCGACCTGGCCGGGCAACGGGTCGTGCTCCTGGATGCCGTGGAGAACCTCGTGAAGCGGTTCGGCTCGGACGTCACCGTCGTGTTCGACGGCGCCGACATGGTCGGCGCGAGGGCGGAGGGTCGCCGGGTGGTGCGAGTGATGTTCTCGCCGGCGGGTGTGATCGCCGACGACGTCATCCGAGACGAGGTCAGACGGCTCCCGGTCACCCGCAACGTCGTCGTCGTCACGAACGATCGAGAGATCGTCCGCGACGTGCGCGCACTGGGCGCCAACACGATGACGAGCGATCAGCTCCTCGCCCAGATGCACTGACCCGTCAGGAATTGACGCCGTGACGAATTGTGCCTGGCACAATTCGTCGGGTCAGAAGCCGCGGGCGGCGACCTTGGCACGCTTGGCGACTCGTTTCGCGGCTCGACCGATCGGCTCGATGTTGCGGTGGTCGAGGTCGCCGACCTCGGCGCCGTTGTCGAACAGGACGCGGTAGCGCAGCCAGTTGAAACCGTTCGCCAGGAGGATCTGCCCTTCGGTGCCGCTCGGCACCCCGTGGAGGTCGACGGTGGTGCGGACCCGATCGGCGATCTTCAAGTCGATCTGACCCTCATGGGGAGAGGCGAGCGAGTGTGGCTTCCAGAACTGCACGCTGCCATTGTGCCCGATGTGGCCCATCTCGCGCACGTTCGCTCGTGAATGCGCAGGGAGGTCGGAGGGGGAGGGCACCTCGATCGGCCGCCGGTAGAGTCCAAGCCCTGTGAAATCTTCGGTCGAACCCCTCGAGGGGAACAAAGTCAAGCTGTACATCGAGGTCGACGAGGCCGAGTTCGACAAGGACATCGATCAGGCGTTTCGGGCGATCGCCCGCGAGGTCAAGATGCCCGGCTTCCGCAACGGGAAAGCGCCTCGGCGGGTCCTCGAGGCCCGGATCGGCGTCGGTCCTGCTCGCGAGCAGGCGCTCCGTGATGCGATCCCGCAGTACTTGGGCAAGGCGGTTCGTGAACACGACGTCGACCTCGTCTCGACGCCCGAGGTACAGATCACCGGTGGCCAGGACGAGGGGCTCGTCGAGTTCGAAGCCGAGTGCGAGGTGCGACCCGAGATCACCGTCCCCGGCTACGCCGGTCTGCGGATCGAGCTGGATTCGCCGATTCCCACCGACGAGGAGATCGACGAGGCTCGCACAGCGGAGTTGAAGCAGAGTGGTTCGCTGGCCGACGTCGATCGACCCGCCGAGTCGGGAGACTTCCTGACCCTCGACCTCGCTGCACACCGCGACGGTGACGAGGTCGCCGGTCTGAACACCGAGGATTGGTCATACGAGCTCGGTCAGGGCTGGGTCTCCGAGGACTTCGACGGGCAGATCGAAGGTGCGTCGGTCGGCGATGTGCTCGAGTTCACCACCACGCCGAAGGGCACCGAGGAACCCGCGGAGATGACCGTCACGGTCAAGTCGATCCAGGCCCTCGATCTTCCGGAGCTGAGCGACGAGTGGGTGTCCGACAACACCGGCGAATTCGAGACAGTCGAGGAGTGGGAGGCGTCGATCCGTGACCGCCTCACCGAACGGAAACTCCAAGGGGTCCGTCAGACCGTCGGCCATCGGTTGAACGATGCGCTGGTGGAACTCGTCGAGTTCGATCCGCCCGAGTCGATGGTTCGAGCCGAGATGCAGAATCAGGCCGAGCAGATGGTCCGCCAGCTCCAGTCACAGGGAATCGACTTCCAGGCGTGGATGTCGGCGACCGGTCAGGACCCCCAGCAGTTCATCGAAGGCACCCGACCGCAGGCGGAGATGTCGGTCAAGGCCGACCTCGGCCTGCGCGCCGTCGCCGCTGCGGAGCAGCTCGACGTCGACGATCACGAGATCGACAACGAGTACGCCCGCATGGCGATGCAGTACGGCCAGAAAGCCAAAGAGATCCGCAAGGCGTACGAGACCAACGACGCCGTGCCCGATCTGGTCGCCCAGATCCGCAAGTCGAAGGCGATGGACTGGCTGCTCCACCACGTCGAGATGGTCGACACGACCGGCGAACCGATCGACCGCGACCTGATCCTCGGTCACACGCACGACCACGACCACGATCACGACCACGACGAGCACGAAGACCCCACCTTGTCGGCCGGACGTATCATTGCCGAGACCGACGCCGCCCGAGCCGACAGCACCGACGACACGCAGAACGAAGGAGCGACCGAATGAACTTCGAAGCCACCAACTACCTGGTTCCCAATGTGGTCGAGACGACGAGTCGCGGGGAGCGCGCGTACGACCTGTACAGCCGGATGTTGAAGGACAACATCATTTTCCTGCAGACGCCGATCGACGACCAGATCGCATCGCTGCTGTGCGCGCAGCTGATCCACCTCGAGTCGGAGAACCCCGACAAGGACATCAACATCTACATCAACAGCCCCGGTGGTGACATCACCGCGCTGTTCGCGATCTACGACACGATGCAGTTCATCCGCAACGACATCGCCACGATCTGCCTGGGCCAGGCCGCATCGGCCGCGGCCGTGCTGCTGGCGGCCGGCACGAAGGGCAAACGGCTCGCACTCCCGCACAGTCGGATCCTGCTGCATCAGCCGTCGGGGCAGGTCGGCTACGGCCAGGTCACCGACCTCGAACTGCACGCCAGCGAGATCCTGCGGATGCGCGATCTGCTGGAGATCATCCTGTCCAACCACACCGGCCAGACGGTGGAGAAGATCCACTCCGACACCGACCGCGACTTCGTGCTCGAAGCGAACGAAGCGCTCGACTATGGCATCATCGACACAGTGATCTCGTCGAGGACCGGTGTCGACCAGTCGTCGGCAATCCGCTGATCGGCCGGCAGGGTTCACTAACGTCACTGCACACACGAACGAGCAATCGAACGACGACACGGAGAGGGGGCGACACGCATGGCGAAATTCGGCGACACCGGTGAACTCCTCAAGTGTTCGTTCTGCGGCAAGTCGCAGAAGCAGGTCAAGAAGCTGATCGCCGGTCCTGGCGTCTACATCTGTGACGAATGCATCGATCTCTGCAACGAGATCATCGAAGAAGAACTGACCGAAACCGGCGAGCTCACGTTCGACGAGGTCCCCAATCCGCGCGAGATCCGCGAGTTCCTCGACGACTACGTCGTCGGGCAGGACGACGCCAAGAAGATCCTCTCGGTTGCGGTCTACAACCACTACAAGCGGATTCAGTACCAGCAGTCGGCTGGCATCGGGCGTCGTGACGACGTCGAACTGCAGAAGTCGAACATTCTCATGCTCGGCCCCACCGGCTGCGGCAAAACCCACCTCGCCGAGACGCTGGCGCGGATGCTCAACGTCCCGTTCGCGGTCGCTGACGCGACTGCGTTGACCGAAGCCGGATACGTCGGCGAAGACGTCGAGAACATCCTGCTGAAGTTGATCCAAGCGGCCGATTTCGACACGAAGCGGGCCGAGACCGGCATCATCTACATCGACGAGATCGACAAGGTCGCCCGCAAGAGCGAGAACCCGTCGATCACCCGCGACGTCTCGGGGGAGGGTGTGCAGCAGGCGCTCCTCAAGATCCTCGAGGGCACGCAGGCATCGGTCCCGCCGCAGGGTGGCCGCAAGCATCCGCACCAGGAGTTCATCACGATCGACACCACGAACGTGCTGTTCATCCTCGGCGGCGCCTTCGCCGGGCTCGACCAGATCATCGAACGGCGTATCGGCCAGCAGGGCGTGGGCTTCCACGGCACGGTACGCAGCAAGCTCGACCGAGACGCGGGGGAACTGTTCGCACAGGTCCTGCCCGAAGACCTGGTCAAGTTCGGGATGATCCCCGAGTTCATCGGCCGACTGCCGATGGTCGGGGCCGTCCGTCAGCTCGATCGCGAAGCGCTGGTCAAGATCCTCACGGAGCCGAAGAACTCGCTGGTCAAGCAGTACCAGAAGGTGTTCGCCTTCGAAGACGTCGAACTGCAGTTCACCGATGACGGTCTGGTCGCCGTCGCCGATCTCGCGATCCTGCGCGAGACGGGTGCGCGCGGCCTGCGAGCGATCCTCGAAGAGGTGCTGCTCAACACGATGTACGACCTGCCCGGGCGCGGCGACGTCGCCACGGTCGTCATCGACGAAGACACGGTCCGCAACAAGAGCAACCCGACCGTGATTCCCCGCAAGAAGAGCGCCGCCTCGCGGCCTCGTCGAGCGGCCAGCTGAGCTGCGGCCCCGACGGGTTCGCTGATGGACTTCGACGCCGCGCTGGCATACCTGGACGAGCACGCCTCGTACGACAAGACCGGTCGGATCGACGACCCCTCGACGGCGGCGATCGCCTCGCTGTGCGCGGCGATGGGCGACCCGCAGCTTGCGCAACCGGTGATCCACGTCACCGGCACGAACGGCAAGGGCTCGACGGTGCAGATGATCAGTCGCCTGCTGATCGCCCAGGGCCTCACCGTGGGGACGTACACGAGCCCGCACCTCGAACGGATCAATGAGCGGATCAAGCGCAACGGGGAGGCGATCAGCGACGAGGACTTCGCCGAGCAGATCGCCGGGATCGCCGACATCGAGGCGATCACCGGGGTGCGCCCGACGTACTTCGAGGCCGTCACCGCAGCCGCGTTCCGGTGGTTCGCCGATGTCGCCGTCGACATCGCCGTCGTCGAAGTCGGCATGCTCGGACGGTGGGATGCGACCAACATCGTCGACGCCCAGGTCGCTGTGATCACCAATATCGGCCTGGATCACACCGAGTTCGCCGGGCCGACGCTCGCCGACATCGCTCGGGAGAAGGCCGGCATCATCAAGCCCGGCAGCGCGGTGGTGGTCGGTGAGACCGAACCCGATCTCGTGGAGATCTTCCGGATCGAAGGGGGCGCCAGTCTGCTCGTTCGCGACGAAGACTTCGAGGCGGTCGACAACTCGCTCGCGATCGGTGGCCGCTCGCTGGATCTGCGTACGCCGACGACGATCTACCCGGATGTGTTCCTGCCGCTCCACGGCGCCCATCAGGGCGACAACGCCGCGCTCGCACTCGCCGCTGTCGAGACGTTCTTCGCCGCGCCACTCGGTGAGGACGTCGTCCACGAAGGGTTCGCGAACGTCGAGATGCCCGGGCGGTTCGAGGTGCTCGGCGTGCAGCCGCTCGTGATCATCGACGGTGCCCACAATCCACCGGGCGCCGATGTGTGCGCCGAGGTGTTCTTCGGCGACTTCCACCCGGAGGGTCGACGGATCCTCGTGGTCGGCACGCTGCGTGACCCGGAGGGCATCCTCGAAGCCCTGCGGGCCGATGAGTTCGACGTGGTGCACGCCTGCACCGCACCGTCGCCGCGCGGTGTGCCGGGCCGGGAGGTGGCCAAGGCCGCTCGCGACATTGGGTGCGCCGAGGTCTACGTGCACGACACCGTCGATGCGGCGTGCGAGGCCGCGATGCGCGAGGCCGGTGCCGACGACGCGGTCCTCGCCGCCGGCAGCATCTACGTCGCCGGCGCCGCACGTCCGGCGCTTCGTCGCCACGCCAACTGAGAGCGGGTCACGGGTCGGTTCGGAAGTCGCCGATCACGGCGACGGTGACACCGATCCGGCTCTCCTGCCAGGTGGCCTCGGTCACGTCGTCGAGGTCGAGCCAGGCGAGGAGACGATCCTGATGCCACGGGAACGTTCGTGCGCACCCCTTGCTCCGGTTCGACCTGCGTCTCGAACTGGTGTTCGATATACTACCCCCACCGACT
>JBDSBE010000106.1:0-7773 GCA_039921745.1 Ilumatobacteraceae bacterium
CCGCCGACGGATCCGGTCGGTACATCAGCTTGGGTCGTCCACGGCCCGCGGCGGGTGCCAACGACTCGACGACGAGTTCGGCATCGACGAGCTTGGCGAGGTGTTGGCGGATCGCGTTGTGGTTGAACTCGAAATGCGATGTGAGCTCGGCGACATCGACGGCATCGCCCGCCTCCACGAGGTACCGGAAGATCGCGTGGCGCGTCGGATCTCCGAGCGCTCGGGCCTGCTGCTGCAACGTCGTCATGATGGTTGCACTCGATCGCGGCTCGTCGTGTCGGCCCACCGTTCGGGCGGCTCATCGATCGTCGCTGCCGGGCCGATCTCTCGGGCCCGCTCGAGTCCGCGACCACCCGACGGTGTGGCGAGGTACTGCTCGATCGAGCAGACCGGTTCCGATGGCAACAGGAACCCTTCCACCGGGCCTCCCCTCATGGCTCGAAGCGACGACCGGTTCGTCACATCATGATCGACTTCTCCAAGACTACCAGACACTAGAAATATTGATATCGTCGCGTTGTGATCGATGAGCGAACGGAACCCACCCCGACCATCTCCCTCTCCGACGGTTTCGACAGTCCCTTCGCTCGCAGGCTCGCCAGTGGTTCCGTCTCGGCGCCCTCCCCGAGACGGGCCGCCGGCTGATCGACGTTCCTGTACCTCTGCCAGTGCGCCCGAACCGTCAGAGAGGAATCACCGTGCCAACCCGACCAGTCGAGTCCCAACGCAACCAGCAACCGAGCCATCCGATGCTCGCGGCGGCGCTGCTCATGATCGGCGTCGCTCTCGCCATCGTCGTGATCGCCGCCGCCGGAGTCATGACATGACCGAGACGACCCGAGCCGCGATCACACCCTTCGACGACTTCCGTGACAGCCGATCCGCGTCGGATGGGGTCGCCGTACGGGACGGAGACGGCGGAGCGTGAGGCCGTAGCTGATCTATCGGATCACGATATGATTGGTATCGAGTATGGACGCCTCGTCAGATCCCTCGAACGAAGATCGTGACTCGCCGCGTCAGTTCGACGACGACGACTACGCGTCGTTGCTCGAGTTTCGAGATGGTTTGCGGCAGTTTCTCCGATGGAGCCAGGACAGCGCCAGGGCGGCCGGACTCACCCCGTCCCATCACCAGCTCCTGCTCGCCATCCGCGGTCATCGGGGGCCCGTCAGCATCGGAGATGTTGCCGAACATCTGATGCTGAAGCACCACAGCGCCGTCGAACTCGTCGATCGGGCGGCCGCGCGCGACCTGGTCGAACGTGTCACGGACGACGACGATCAGCGGGTGGTACGGGTCCGGCTGACCGCCGGCGGCGAACGACGGCTCCAAGCGTTGGCCTCTGCGCACCTGGAGGAGTTGTCGCGGACCGGTCCCCGTCTGGCTGCGCTGTGGAACCGACTCCCGCAGGTGGGCGGGGACGCATGATCGACCGGCGGCGCGACGATCGAGATCGCTACCGCTCCGAGTGCTGATACATCGATCTGCGACTATATCGTGACACGATGGAAGCCATGCAGTCCCGTCGTACGGCGCGACTCTCCGTCGCAGCAGTCGCGATCGGTCTCGCCGCAGGAGCGGCGGCGTGGTCGTTGCTCCATCTCATCGACCTGATCACGAACCTCACGCTGTTCGGTCGTGTCGGTTTCGACGCTTCATCGTTCGCGGACCTGTCGCCCAGTCCTCGAATCGTCGTGGTCGCAGCATTGGGGGCGCTCATCATCGCCGTGCTCGGGCTCGTCAAGCTCGTCATCTGATGGCTCGCGCTCGGGTCGGGAACGTCTGGTGGCACGCTCGCGCCGATCCTGCTGATCAGCGCGTCGGCGGGCACACTGCTCGGTACGGCTCTGAACGAGATCGTGCCTGGCGCGGACGTCTCGATCGGTGCGTTCGCGTTGGTGACGATGGCGGCCACGTTCGGTGCAGCCACTCGGGCCACGTTCACTGCGATCGTGTTCGTGTTCGAGCTCACCGGTGACTACGACTCGATCCTGCCGCTGATGCTCGCCACAGTGTCGCCGACCTGGTGTTCAGTGGGCTGAGTGAGGACAGCATCATGACCGAGAAGCTCTCCCGGCGCGGCTTGCGGCTCGGTCGCCACTACGGCGTCGACCCGATGTACACCGCCAGGGTCGATTCGATCATGTCGTTCCCGGTCGACACGATGGATGTCACAGGGTCGGTCGCCGGAGCGGTTCGTCAAGGGAGGTCACGGCGCCTATCCGGTGATCGGCCGGAACGGTGAATTGGTCGGCATCGTGTCGCGCAGCGACGTGTTGGGCGTCGAGGTCGATCCCGACGCATCACTGGTCGACATCATGAGCACAGAAGTCGTCACGGTCGGTGCCCGCGACCCAGCGATCGACGCGTTGCACCTGATTGCCGACGAACGCGTGGAACACATTCCCGTCGTCGATGGCGACCGCCTGATCGGCATCTGCACGCGTACCGATCTGTTGAAGGTCCGCCAGGAACAACGCGATCTCGAACGACCGCAAGCTGGATTCATCGCGGCGCATCAGTCGCCACGCACGCCCGGCCGTGATCCGAGACCCCGTTGGCGGCGGGCCCGCGCCGCGGCGCGGAATCGTGTTTGATCGCTGATTTGATCCCGGCGATCGTTGATGGGGAGGCGGTGGCCGAGTGGTTGATCAGCGATGCCTGCGTCGTGAGTGGCGCTGATGGGATGTCGCAAAGGCTCGTCGGGCACGGACTGCCGATCAATCGCGAAGCTCGATCACCGTAGCAGGCGACACGGCGCGCAAGCACGACTCGATCGAACTCGTGGGCGATCCGTGAACACCGTTGCGGTGGTTGCTTGCGACGAGTGCTACTCGGCGGCAGTGGCCTGGCGAACGATCTGGTCGAACAGCCGGACACCGGTGTCGATCAGTTCGTCGGGGAAGGCGTAGTGCGGATTGTGGATCGGGTGAGAGTGCTCGCCGGCCCCGAGCAGGACCATGCAGCACGGGAACTGCTCGCTGAACTGGCCGAAGTCCTCGCCGGCGCGGATCCCGACCTCCGGCGTGATCACGTCGAATCCACACGCTTCGGCGGCCCGCATCACCCGGAGGGTCCCCCCGGGGTCGTTCATGTTCGCGTGGAAGTCCTCCAGCTCGTGGAGGTCGACTTGCAATCCATCGCGCGCGCCGAGGTGCTCGGCAAGGTCTGCGATCGCCGCCTGCAGTGCGGCGAGGCCGGAGTTCGCGACGGTACGGATCGTGAGGTGGACTTCGCCGTCGCCCGCTGACACGCCGTACGCAACCGATCCGATCCGTACGTGAACCGGTGTGACCAGGCGGAACTCGGGCGACGTGATGTCATTGACGCTGAGGTCTGCGCAGCCGTGCAGGAGATCGGCGATCGCGAGCGACGGGTTCTCTCCGTGCTCCGGTTCGCTCGCGTGAGCGGTGCGGCCGGTGTAGCGAATCACGAGGCTGCGGACCGCAGCGGTGATCGACCCCGGCTTGATCACGAACGAATGCAGTGGAAACCCCGGCATGTTGTGGATCGCGACACCGAAATGCGGGCGGATCGGCCCGAACGCCGGGTCGGCGAGTACGGCTGCCGCCCCGGTTCCGGTCTCTTCGGCGGGTTGGAACAACAGGTGCACGGCGCCGACCTCGGGGCGCCGCTCGGCGAGGCGTTGCGCGAGCCCGGCGAGGATCGCGATGTGCCCGTGGTGGCCGCACTTGTGTGAGACACCCTCGTTCACCGAGCCGTGCCCCTCGACCTCGTGTTCGAAGATCGGCAGCGCGTCGAGCCCGCTGCGGAACAACAGCACGGGACCCGGGAGGTGGCTGTCGAAGGTGGCGACAACACCCGTCCCCCCGACGCCGGTGAGAATGTCGTCTGGATGCAATGCCGTCAGGAACTCGACGACCCGTGCCGCTGTGCGGTGCTCGTCATGTGCCAACTCGGGATGGGCGTGGATGTCGTGGCGCAACTCGAGCAGGGCGGTCGTCATCAGCGCAGGCTACGCGACCGGCACACGCTGCCTCGCGGCCGGGCGATGACACGGACGAGGTCGCGATGTTCGACCATGGGATCGATGACGACAGGGGCTCGCCAGAACGGTCGGTGGCTTCGTAGGGTGATGCTCGTTGCGCCGTTCGCCCCAGGAGGGATCATGGTCCGAGTACTGCTGCTTGCCCCACCCGGCGCTGGAAAGGGCACGCAAGGCTCGCTCCTCTCGGATCGCTTCGAGATCCCGCACCTCGCCACCGGCGACCTGTTTCGTCGCCACATCGCCGAGGCGACTCCCGTGGGCGTCGAAGCGAAGGCGTACGTCGACGTCGGAAGGCTCGTGCCCGATGACCTGGTCACGGACCTCGTCATCAGCACCCTCGACACCGATCCACCGTTGGAGGGGTTCATCCTCGACGGCTTCCCGCGGACGCTTGCTCAGGCTCGGGTGGCCTACGAGTGGGCTCGCTCGACCGGGCGTACCTTCACGGCGGTCATCATGCTCGAGGTCCCGGGCGGAGAACTGGTGTCCCGACTAGTCGAACGGGGACGCCAGAGTGGTCGCAGCGACGACAGCCTCGACGTGATCCACCATCGTCTTCGCGTGTACGCCACCCACACTGCCCCGCTGATCGACTTCTACGAGGCGAGAGGCATCCTCCATCGTGTCGATGGCACCGGGACCATCGGCGTCGTCGCCCAGCGGATCAACCACGAACTCACGCAAGCCGGCCTCGCAAGCTCGTCATGATCAGCGCCGTCCGGACACGAGGAGCGTACGTCCGGGAATCTCCACACCGGTGTCGCTGATGTACGCACCGGCGAGATCGGCCGCCGAGCGGCGAACGGCTGCCCGTTGATCGTCGGAGGCCCCGCGAATCGCCGTCGCGAGCGGTCCCGCGAGTGACATGACGCGATCGATGTGGGCCCCGATGTGCTCCGCGGTGAACCCGACGCCGATCTCTTCGACGACGACGTCCCGGAAACCAGCGGTCACCGCCAGTGCTTCGAGCCGGCCGGCGTCGCCGAGCGAGAAGATGCTCCCCGGCCCGATCGGCGGCCCGCCACTGACGAGCCCGTTCATCATGGCGGCCATGCCGACGCAGGTCATCCAAGGGTTGTGTTCGATGCCACCCCACGTGAGCGCGCCGAGTCGCCCGCCTTTGGCGAGGACACGGTGGATCTCGGCCAGTGGCACCGAGGGGTCGGGCGTGAACATCAGGCCCATCACGCAGACAACGACGTTGAATGAAGCGTCGGGTCGGGGGATCGCAGCCAGATCGATCGCGGCGACCTCGACGTTGGCCATACCGGCGTTGCGGCGGCTCGCGACCGCGATCATCCCCGGAGCGCTGTCGCTGATCAGCGCCCTGCCGGTCGGACCGACGAGTCGCGACCACGTGATGCCGAGCGCTCCTGGGCCGGCCGCCAACTCGAGCAGCCGGTCACCCTGTTGCACACCGGCCCGATCGACCAGCGCGGTGGTCGCGGGGTGAATGAAGACGTCGACGGCATCGACGTGGGCATCCCACGCCTCAGCCACTGCGTTCCAGTCCCCGACCGCATCGATGATGTCCGTCATGTCGTCCCTCCAGTTTGATACAGTATATATTGAACGAATACAGATAAGGTGTAATGAAAATGTCTGCACGTGTCAAGAGGTCGTACGACTCCTCGCGTCGGCTTGCGCAGGCTCGCGAGACCCGCGCGCTGGTCGTCCGAGCGGCGCGTGACCTCTTCGTGGCGCGTGGGTACGGGCACACCACGGTCGCAGACGTCGGCGATGCTGCCGGCGTCTCGGTCGAGACCATCTACGCCGCGTTCGGGAACAAGGCGACCTTGCTGCACAAGGCGTGGGACATCACCATCGGTGGTGACGACGAGGAAGTCGTCTTCCACGAGCGACCGGACGTCATGGCGCTCCGAAACGAGCCCGACCTCACGAAGCGGCTGATGCTCCAGGCCACCCTCGCGACCAGTACCGCGCAACGCATCGCACCGTTCCAGTTGATGGTTCAGGCAGCGGCCGGCGCCGACCCGACTGCCGGATCGATGCTCGAGGAGATGGACCGCCAACGACTGATCGGCATCAGTGTGATGGCGGCAGAAGCTGCGGAGACCGGCCAGCTCGTGGTGTCAGAGGACGAGTGCCGAGATGTGGTCTGGTCGATGACCGACGGCATGCTCTGGCACCGGTTGGTGAACGAGCGAGGGTGGACCAACGAACGTTTTGCCGACTGGCTCGGCCGAACGTGGATTCACCTCCTTGTGGCGAGGTGACAAGCGCGGCCATGGCACAAGGGTCCGTTCTGACCGGCGCCGCGGCTGGTCCGAGGCGCGGTCGGTGCCACACGCCGTCAGCGCAGCCGGAACCGCTGGATCTTGCCGGTCTGCGTCTTCGGTAGAGCGTCGGTGAAGACGACCGACCGCGGATACTTGTATGGAGCGATCGCTCGCTTGACGTGGTCCTGCAATGCCACGACCGTCGCGTCCGACCGATCGATTCCCTCGGCGAGCACGACATGGGCTTGGACGATCTGCCCGCGGGCCTCGTCCAGGAACCCGATCACGGCGCACTCGACGACGTCGGGGTGGGACAGCAAGGCTGCTTCCACCTCGGGCCCGGCGATGTTGTAGCCCGACGAAACGATCATGTCGTCGGATCGCGCCGCGAAGTGGAAGTGGCCGTCGGCGTCTTGGATGAACGAGTCCCCGGTCACGTTCCATCCGTCGATGACGTAGTTGCGCTGTCTGTCGTCGGCGAGATAACGGCATCCGGTGGGGCCGCGGACTGCCAGCCGCCCGACCGTGCCGCGTTCGACCTCGTTCATGTCATCGTCGACGACTTTGGCCTCGTAGCCGCCGACGGGTCTGCCGGTGCAGGCAGGTCGTGAGTCACCGAAGCGGTTGGAGATGAAGATGTGGAGGAACTCGGTTGCGCCGATGCCGTCGAGCATCGGTTTGCCGGTCTGGTTCATCCACGACTCGTACACCGGCGCCGGCAGCGTCTCGCCTGCCGACACTGCGGCTCTCAACGACGAGAGATCGGCGCCGGCGTCCATCGCCGCCAGCATCGCCCGGTAGGCCGTCGGGGCCGTGAAGCACACCGTCGCTCCGTACGTCTCGATGATCTCGACCATGTTCGGCGGTGAGGCGTCTTCGAGGAGGGTGGCGGCGGCGCCGAATCGCAGCGGAAACACGGCGAGCCCACCGAGTCCGAACGTGAAGGCGAGTGGTGGTGATCCGACGAAAATGTCGTCGGGGGTGACGGCGAGGACCTCCTTGGCGTATCCGTCGGCGATGATCAGCAGGTCGCGACGAAAGTGCGCCGTGGCCTTCGGCTCGCCGGTCGTACCCGAGGTGAACCCGAGCAATGCGACATCGTCGCGGCCGGTGCGGACGGCGTGGTACCGGACCGACTTGTTGAGGGCGACACGATCGAGTTCGGCGTCATGATTGGCTGTGCAGTCGAAGCCGATCACCTGTTGCAGGTGTTCGCTCTCTTTGGAGCAGACGACGAGTTCGTCCATCAGCCGCGTGTCGCAGAGGGCGATCACGATCTCGGCCTTGTCGACGATCTTGGTCAGCTCGCCGGCGCGCAGCATCGGCATCGTGTTGACGACGACGGCGCCGGCCTTGGTGGCCGCCAACCAGCAGGCGACCATGGCCGGGTTGTTGGCGCTGCGGATCAGCACCCGGTTCCCGGGCCGGACGTCGTAGTCCTCGGTGAGGGCGCGCGCGAGCCGGTTCGTCCAGTCGGCGAGCTCCTTGTACGTGCGCCGCCGCCCGTTGCCGATCAGCGCC
>JBDSBE010000107.1:0-20102 GCA_039921745.1 Ilumatobacteraceae bacterium
ACCCTCGACGAACTCCTCATCGAACTGTTCTTCCCCGCCGACACCCCAACTCACGACGCACTCCAACTGCTGCACACCTGACACCAACGGAGCAGAAATGGCCACCATCGATGACCCGACCGGCTTCTGACGTACCCCAACGCTGGGTGACCTCGCTGATGAACGATGTCGCACCCCGCCTCGCCGACATCTGATCGTTCGATCCTCACCCGCTCAGCTCTCGCAACTGCCACCTCAGGGAGATCGGGGCAATCCGTGCCGACGCAGCCAATGGTCTGGTGTTCCAGATCGAGTCCGTGGTCTCGACGGCGAATCGGCCATCCGTAGACGGCGACCGGTCGTGCCCACAACGTGCCCAGCACAACGGAGAACAGCGGGCAACAGGCGCTACCTCAATATCATCAGCAATCCA
Organism: Ilumatobacteraceae bacterium; assembly: GCA_039921745.1. GTDB lineage: Bacteria > Actinomycetota > Acidimicrobiia > Acidimicrobiales > Ilumatobacteraceae > Ilumatobacter. The sequence goes on from JBDSBE010000107.1 coordinate 413, forward strand.
CAAACCACCAGCTCACTCCACGTTCGGGCTGCTCAACACACCTTTCGGCGATCATCCTGTCGCAGATTTTCCCAAGCTGAATACGGGGGTTCGATTCCCCTCATCCGCTCTCGTTGAATGCCCAGCTCAAGGTAGGTTTCCGAGATCATCACTCGCCTGCCTTCTTTGCAACCTTGGTGCGTTCTGGTGCGATACTCCTCGCACCGTCCGATCGAGCCACGTCCTCAGCCCGTTGCGATGACCAGGTTTGCTCGATCGAACGCGTGGCGCGATTCGGGTGCGATTCGTCCCGTCGTTGCCTCGTGAAGCCGCGAACCGGCTCGATGGCTGAGCGCTCGCCGGGGGTGTGGCGATTGCAGACGGCGACCTGCTCGTCGACGAGCGCCTGAACCTCAACCAGCTCGCCGTCGATGCCCTGGGCTTCAGCGTCTCGGTCGGTCAACGAACCGGACACCTCATCGACTTCATGGCGCGCGAACTCGGTATTGACGCAGACACCGGCCCGCTTCACCAACGGGTCACTGAAGCGCGGCTCTCGACGCAGCGTCTGCGGCCCGATGAACCGGGACGATCCCACGTCGACGACCGCTGGCGCATCGACGTCAATACCGACATCGAGCACGACCTGTGATCTCGGCCGGCGACATCCAACACTGGCGCAACCGGGTCCCGTGGAACGACAGCGACCAAGTCGAGCAGGACCTGATCCTGGCGCGCCACATGATCGAGATCGCCAGCGATCCGCTTCTCGGCGCAGAACTCGTTATACGTGGCGGCACTTGCTTCCACATGCTGTGGCTTGACCGTCCATGGCGCTACAGCGAGGACCTCGACTACGTGCGAAGAACCGTCGGACCAGCGGACCGATCTTCGACGCACTCCGAGCGGTCGGCGAGCGGGTTGGCTTCGACAAGACGAGCACGGCAGTCGGAGTCACCCGAAAGCACGGCTTCACTCCACCTTCGTCAGTGGAACCCCGATGCGAGTCAAAGTCGAAATGAACACCTTCGAACGATCTCCGGCACGACGGACAACCACTCGGCCGCTGACAGTCGACAGCACATGGTTCACCGGCTCGGCCGACGTTCCGACCTTCGAAGGCGCCGAACTCGCAGCCACCGAGATCCGCGCGATCTACCAGCGAAGCAAGGGCCGAGACCTCTTCGACCTGTGGCTTGCCGTCACCCAGGCCGGCCTGGATCCCCGAGAAATCGCCGAGTGCTTCCATCCGTACCGGCCCGACAACTGGTCCACCGCCAAAGCGCACGCCAATCTCGACGCCAAGCTGGCCGACCCCACCTTCGTCACTGATATCGAATCGCTCCTCGCCAACCGGCCCGTCGGATACAGCATCGACGCAGCAGCTGACGTGGTACGCCCGGTCATCGACGCGGTCGACGACGGCGAACGGGAAGCGCCTGACCGATAGTCGCATCACGATCAGTCGCTCGCGATTCGTCCACTACCACCGCACCGACGCCGATTCGATGGTAGAAGTCGCGCTTGCATCAACACCGTTCGGGGAACCACGCACGACCCCAGCCAACCGGCGCACGATGGTCCTGTCGGACTTGCACTCGCACCAACGCCCTCGTCCGCACGACAGCCATCGACGGTATCGCCCATCCCGTCGTGACCGTAGTCGATCTATCCTGAACACGACGCGGCCACAAGATCCTGCACGACTGGAACAAGCCCCACGTTCCGGGCGCGAACGAGGCGAACCCGCCCGTATGACCATGACCGATCTCGTGCTCCCCTCGGGCAACCGGTCGTTCGTCGAATCGCTCGCCGAGATCGCGGCGACATGTCAGAATGCACGGCGTTGATCGATCTCAGCTCACTGCTCGACATTTTCGACCCGGACACCGTGCATCGCCTGGCGACCGACCGGGTGATCCGACGAGGCGAGTCCTACCGCAACGCCGGTGCGGTGAAAATCACCGCACTGACGACGACAGCGATCACAGCCGATGTCCAGGGCACGCACCGGTACGAGGTTCGTTTCGACGTGAGCGAGCATCCCGAGTGGTCGTGCTCCTGCCCGGCAGCCGTCGACGGTGACTTCTGTAAGCATTGCGTGGCGGTCGCGCTCGAGTTGGCGATGATCGACGCGGGAGCGACCGATCCGCCGCTCGTGCTCCCGGCCGACGCCCAACCAACTCGCGCTCTGCGACGTGGCACCGGCGACGGCGACAACAGCGTGGTCGGGCGTCAGGGGATCGTCGGATATCTCGAGCAGCTCCCGACCGAACGACTCATCGAACTGCTCATCGAACAGACCGACAGCGATTGGAAGCTGCGCGAACGGTTGCTCCTCGAAGCCGACGCCGGGCACAGACCAGTCGATCTCGACCGATGGGTCCGACGGATCGACGAGGCGATGTTCGTCGACGACTACGTCGACTGGCGTGCCGCAGACGGGTGGACGAACGGCGTGTACTTCGTGCTCGACGCCATCGACGACCTGCTCACCGGCGGACACGACGACGAGGCAATCAGGCTGTACCTTGACGATTTCGAGGGCGCCCCGTCGCTGCGTTCGCTCGAGCGCTACCTGAACGCGACCAGCGACGACCGTGACGCCCACCTGGACGCCGCGATCGAACATGTCCGCGGGCAGGTCGGATCGTCCTGCACCAGCCGGCCAACGGTGTCCAACGAAGTGCTCGTCGAGATCCTCATGTGGGCCGGACGTGACGACGACGCATGGGCTGCAGCCACCACCGGCGGCTGCTCGCCGAGCCGGCGGATCGACCTGGCCAAACGGCGCGAATCGAGCCACCCGATCGACGCCATCGACACGTTCGAACCCCAAATCTTCCGCTCGATCGAAGCGAAGAACAACCAGAGCTATGCGGCCGCAGTCGACCTCATGGCCCGAGTCGAACGACTCGCCGCCGCCGCCCGCGTACCGGAACGCTTCGACACGATCGTGCACGTCGCCCGGACCACCCACAAGCCCAAGCGAAACCTCCAGAAGCTTCTCGGCCAGCGGGGCTGGTGACCTCGCGGTCGACGCCTTGTTGGCGGCCAAACGACTCGTCGACCAACTGATCAGCCGTGCCTAGAGCGTGCCGAGAACAGAACGGAACAGGGCCTATCAGAGCCCACCAGCGACCAGTCGAGAACCGACCCGAAAACCACCATCTACCTGAACAAACGCGGCGCACGCAGGAGAAACACGAAATCCCGCGATACAGCTTTCCCAAGCTGAATACGGGAGTTCGATTCTCCTCATCCGCTCTCGCTGGTGCGGGTGGTCTGCGACAGCAGTCACGACATCGACATCCACATCCAACGATGTGCCGAGCGAGATCGTCGCCGCGACCCCGGCCGATCTCGCGCAGCGTCGATCGGGCGAAGGACGGTGGGATGGCCAACCGATTACTCGGCCCGCAGAAAGTGCGCCGGATGTTGCCGAGCGGCGCTCCAGCCCGGTCCGACGGCTACCAGAACGGTGATCACCACAGCGACGAGGGCAGCGAACCCGATCGTGGCATACGGCGGTGCGGCGTCGGTATCGACGCCGATCGGTTGCGCCACCGTGAACCAGGCGGCCCTGCCGATCATCAACCCGAGCGGAATCCCGACGATGAGACCCAGACCGGTGATCGTCAACGCCTGTACGACGAGACACGCCGTCGTTTGTCTGGCAGTGAGCCCGATGCTGCGCAGCACCGCCAGTTCCGACCGTCGCCGTGAGACCGTTGCGAGGAGCACATGCAGCAGCGACGCGATGCCGAGCAGGATCACGAACGCTGCTAGCCACAGTGGTGCGGCGCGGATGTTCGTCAGGTTCGCCACCTCGGCCGGCGGAAACGGACGGTTCTCAGCCGACGACGCTGAGCCCGGGTACTCGGCATCGAGGCTCTCGGCAACGGTTCCGATGTCAAGGCCCGGAACGACTCGTACGACGAGTTGGGATGCCGTGAAAAAATCCGGAACGATCGCTCGTTCGGCGAATGCGTCACCGTAGAACCCGATGCCATCGTCGAAGCTTGCGTCGCCGCTGTTCGGGAAAATCGCCGTGCCGACGACCACCATCGCTGGGCTGGTCGACGTGCCCGTCGACGGGGTGACCTCGACCTGCTCGCCGAGACCGACGCCCAGTCTTTCGGCGGTGACCGTACCGAGCACGACCTCGACCGGGTTCACCGGTTGGCGACCAGAGCGCAGCGAGTACCCGATCTGGTCCTTGACCGGAGCGAGCCCGAACGCGTTGACTCCGACACCATCGACGAACGAGAAGCCGACATCCCAGCGTGCGACCGCTGTCAACCGATCGTCAGTGGCGATCGGCTCCACGGCGGAATCGATGTCGTTCGAGGTGAAGTTCAACAGCAGATCCCAGTCATATCCCCAACGCTCAGGAGTTTCTGACAGACGGTCGAGACTCGATGAGAACGTCAGCGCCCCGAACACGCCTGCGAGCGCGAGAGCAACTCCGGCGATTGCCGAGCGCACGGGCAGTCCAGGCGATCGGCGATCCAATGCCAGCCGCGCTCCGTTGGTGAGCACGGGACCGCCACCCGCTCGGGCGACCAAGTCGGCCAACTTCGACGCTTCCGGTTCGGCCCACGTTTTCGTACGGGAACGAGTCACCCAGGTCGCGGTGATCGCGGCGGAGCCAACGACGACAACGATGATCATGATCGCTCCGGTGACGAGCGCCACCCGATCGGCGAACAGGCCAAGATCGGGATCAGCGCGACGAGCCACTCCGATCGGCACGATCGGCGAAGCGAGCCACGACACGCCGACGGCCAACGCTGCGCCGCCGACGGCAACCGGAATCGCGCACACCACCAGTGCGACACAACGATCGACGCGCGTCAAACCCAGATTGCCGAGGGTCTCTGCTTCGGAGCGGACACCGCCAACATGCCGGCTGATCGCCTGGCCGACCGCGACCGCCGCTGCTGCACCCGCAATGATCGCGAACATGGCGAGTGCCGTCGCAAGCGTCGAGATCGTTGAGCGGGCTGCGTTCGATCGCTCCTCGAAGGACACCATTTCGTATTCCTGGCCGTCGGGAACCAGGTTCGCAACGGCTGTCTCGAAGTCAGCCACCGACGCGTCTCGCACCAGTCGGACTTCCAGGTAGGTCGTCCATTCGTCGACGTCACCGCTCACGGTCGGGAGCCAAGCCTCGCTCGCCACGAACCCACCACCGTCGACACTGGCTCGGGTGATGTCGTCGGTCCCGCGTAGCACTCCGACGATCCGTACCTGTAACAGTGGCCCGAGCGCCGGGAAGTACTGCTCATCACGCACTTGCTGGGGCGTCATCGTCTCGATCGAAATCATGTCACCCACATCGACACCGGTCACGTCCGCTGCTGACTCGTTGACGGCCATCTCGTCGGCGCGTGTCGGATTAGGCATTCGACCCCGGAGGACCCGATTGCGTTCGAGGTCGACCCCCACCCGATCGTCGCGTGGAGCGATAATGGCCAAGTCGGTGTCGACGCCGTCGACGATTGCGAACACCACCGCGTTCGCACCCCACACCTCCACCATGGGCAATTGCGTGACCTCTCGGATCGTCGCCGCATCCACGGCGCCCACATCGACAAGCACATCGGCCGACCGCGCGCGGTCAGCAAAGCGTTCAAAACTCGTCGCTGTACGCCTCGCACCAATCGCTGCGGTGAGAGCGACCGCTCCCGAGATGCCCACGAACAGAGCAAGCACGATGATCGAGCGTCGTCGTCGGCGCCAATCCGCAGCCGCCCACCGCATGACGGCCCCTCGCATACACCCATTGGACACCCACAAACCCCTCAGCTCAAGGATGCGGTCACCCCATGTGACGGGGTGCCACCACCTGCTCGGTCACCACCGGTTTTGCGGTTGCGGGTGTCGACGGAGGCTTCTCGTTCCATTGCTGCGTACTCGAACGTCGACGGCTCCCGGCCCCTCGCGGGTGTGGAAGTGGAGAGCTTGCTGCCGGCGAGGTCCTGGAGGGCTGGGCCGAGACCGGCTTGCAGGAGCGCCGGGCGTAGGCCGTGGGCCAGAGAGCGCAGTTCCTCGATCGCTGCGGCGATCTCCACGACCGCGTGCCGACCGCCGTCACAACGTGAACATCCAGGCGCGGTGGTTCGCCCGACCCCGGTGATGCCGATCGCTGGTTGCCCACCGACGGCGGAGAGCGGCGGCGAGCCCCGCCATCACTCGGTCCCGAGGTGGCGGGTGGGGTCCTGATGGGCAGCCGAGTTGGCCGGCCACCACGACACGATCCATGTCACCATGAGCCCGATCGGGACGAGCGCAACCAATAGGAACCACGGCGTCGCCGGCGGTGCGAGCGCGCCGGTCCCGGACGCCACGATGCGCCACACCACCCGCCCGCCGATCCACCCGGCCGGAAGTCCGACGAGGAGGGAGACGACGCCGAGGACGGTCGCCTGCACCAGAACGGCGAGCCGCACCTGCGAGCGCTCGAACCCCAGCGTTCGCAGGATCGCGAGGTGCGCGCTCCGGCGAGCCGACGAGATGACCAGGGTGTGCAGCAGACCGAGCGCTCCGAGCGCGGCGAAGAACCAGCCCAGCGCCCGTGCGATGTCGGCCGCGACGGACAGGTTCGTGACCGCCGCGGGTGGTTGCGGCCGCGAGAACGACGTGAAGGTGAATCCGTAGTCGCGGGTGAGGCCCGTTTCGAGCGCCGCGACGTCGACCCCCTCGGGGTAGACCAGGATCGCCGATGTCAATGCTTGCTCCGCCCCCACGGACGCCAACCCGTCGGGGGTGAACGCCGCCCCCACGTCGATCGAGACTCCTTCTTCTTTCGGGAAGACGGCGGTGCCGACCACGGTGAACCGGCGTGTTCCACCCTCCGGAGTCCTCACGTCGACAGGGTCGCCGATCGTCACGGCCAAGTCGGACATCGTCTGCGTCCCGAGCGCGATCTCACTCGCGCCCGACGGCAACCGTCCGTCGCGACGGGTCAGTGACAGGTCACCTGCGAACGCGGTCAGGGACGTGCCGTTCATCGCGACCCCGTTGATGAAGACGCCCGTCGAGCTGAGTTCGCCGACCGCCGCCAAGCGCGGATCGGCGTTCAAACGGTCTTGGAGCGTTTGGAGTTCTTCCGCTGAGCGTTCCTCGAAAAGGTCCGGCATCGTCGACCAGTTCCATCCCCATCGCCCCGGCTGGTCGTTCAGCGAGTGCCAACTCGTGGCCACGACGGCCGATCCGGCGACTCCGGCGACCCCGATCGTCAAGGCGACGAACGCCGCTCGAACCGGCACAGGCCGGCTCGGCTCACCGCGGTCGGTGGCCAGTTGGATCCCGGTGGCGATCGTGGGACGGATACCCCACCGCCGTGCCGTGGCCGACAATCCCGACGGGCGTCGCCGGCGGTCGTCAACGTCGGCAACGCCGGCCCGGAGCGACGCGAGGAACGCGAACGATGCGATCGCCACCATCGCGAGCAGGGCGAGCGGCATCACGATCTGCGGGGCGATTCGGACCCCCGGGTCGATCTCGGCCCGGCGGGCCAGGCCCACGGGGAGTAGTGGCGACGCCGCGATCGCAACAACCATCCCGGCGACCGCGCCGATCGACCCGGCGACGGCGGTGGGGATCGCCAGTGCTGTCGCAGTCCGGCTGAGCGGCAGACCGAGCTGGTCGAGCGTCGTCGCCGTAGCCGAGGCGCGCGCCAGGCTGCGCAGCACCGCCTGGCCGACCACGAACCCGCCGGCGATCGCCGCCGCCAGCGCGAAGACGAGCAGACCGATCGCCAGCGTGTCGACCGCTCTGCGGGCGGTGTCGATGTACTGCGCCTGGGCGGTGAACGCCGGGACAGACGACCCGTCGAAATCGTCGATGATATCGGAGCGCTGGAGCGGGCTGAGCACGTCGCTCACCCGCTGGAAGCCCTCCACCCCGTTGTCGACGCGCACGGACACGAAACCGGGCCAGACACCGATCCCGGGGTGGGCGTCGAGGAACGCCGGCGACCCGACCGCGTACGGCGACGTGCGCGCCACGTCTCCCGGCAGCTCGTCGAGGAATCGGCCGATGCCGACGACGACGAGATCGAGCTGGGGTCCACCGAATCCGGGGACGCCGGCGGAGAACAGTGCTTCGAGATCGTCTTGGCTCCACGTCTTGGCCTGCACGTGTTCGCCCACACCGAGTCCGGTCAATGTTGCCGACAGTTCGTTGAGCATGATTTCGTTCGGTGCGTCGTCGGCCGGCATTCGACCCTCGAGTACGATCGGACGGTCGACCTCGCGTGCGAACCGGCCCGCTGGGTCGGAAAAGACCGCGATGTCCGATACCGGGTTGTCGATCAGGAACGCGTTGATCAAGTGACCCTCCGCCACCCCCTCGACGTCGGGGAGTTCGGCGGCCGCTGCCAGCATCTTCTCGGATGCCGAGTAGTTGTCACCCTGGTATGTCGCATCGCTGGCCCCCGCCCACACCCGGAACCGGTCGATCGACGTGGATGCCCGATCTGCGCCCACCGTGGCCGTCATCACCGCAGCGGCGACGAACGTCACCAACAGTGCAAGCCCGAGCAGACCGCGCCAGTTCCGGCGGAGCTCGATCCGGGCGATCAACCAGGCGACGGCCATGGTCGGTCGTTACCGGCCGACGGAGACGGTCTCCGCCACCGTCCCCGTCGGTCGTTCAGTGACGACGCGTCCATCGCGCATCGTGACGATCCGGTCGGCCCCGGCGGCGACCGACTCGCTGTGGGTGACCATGACGATCGACTGACCGTCGGCATGGAGCCGTCGGAACAGCTCGAGGATCTCCAACCCGCCCTCGCTGTCGAGGGCCCCCGTCGGCTCGTCGGCCAGTAGCAGGGTCGGGCGGTTCGACAGCGCGCGGGCGATCGCCAACCGCTGGCGCTGGCCACCCGACAACGCTCCCGGAAGCTCCTCGCCCTTGTCGCCGATACCCAGCAGATCGAGCAGGTCGCGGGCCCGGGTCTCGGCGGGCTTGCGCTTGGCACCGGCGATCATGCCGGCGATGGTGACGTTCTCGAGCGCGGTCAGCCCCTCGAGCAGGTTGAAGAACTGGAACACCATGCCGATCTCGTGGCGACGCATCCGCGCCAGCCAGTCGACGTCACGGCCGGTAAGCAGCTCGCCGCCCAATTCGACGTCGCCCTCGTCGGCGCGGTCGAGCCCGGCGACGATATTGAGCAGCGTCGACTTGCCGCACCCGGACGCACCCATGATCGCGACGAACTCCGCGGGAGCGACGTCGAGGTCGACACCGCGCAGCGCACGAACGGGCGCGAGTTCCGCTTGAAAGGTGCGACGCACACCACGGACGCGCAGCACCGGGTCCTCGGTCATCCAGCGCCCGATCCGAACGAGACCCCGACGATGAGCGGTGCGCGAAACGTCGGCCCGAGCGGTGCGATCTGCATGCACTCATCAGATCGCACCGGGAACACCGTAGCAAGGAGGTGAACCGCCCAGCACCGCGGGTGCCACCACCACTTCTCGGCGCGTCATCCTTCTGGAATCGGCCCGTCTGGGCGTCAGGTCCTCGTCGACCGCCGCGCTCGACGCGATCGCGGCGGCGGTGAACTGTGGTGCCATCCACACCCCACGGTTCGTGGGGGCGTCATCGACGTCCGGCCGTCGCAGAGCACACGCTCGACCCACTCTGCCATTCGAAAGGACATCGACATGAGGACACACCCGAACCATCGACGGTTTCGCTCGGCGCTGGTCGCGACGCTCGCAGCCGGACTGCTCACGACCGCATGCGGGGTCGGGAGGATGTCGGCGCTCGTGATCGGCAACACCATCGATGTGACGATGACCGGCACGGCACACATGCAATGAGATCCACTGTCGTGCGGAAGCGTCGCGCGGGCCGGAACGAGTGTGGCTAGCACGATGGATCGGCCGGGGCCTCGACCCTACGGTTGCAATGTGGGAGCACTGTCACTGAGGGTTTCGGCGTGGATGCGACATCGCAAGCTGCGACTGGCCGCCACGGCGATCGTCGTCGGCGCGATCGCGGGCTTGGCGATGGGCATCGTGGCGGGGACACGCCGTACCGATTCTGCGCCTGACCGGTACACGGAGCACGCCGGAGGCGACCCGGATCTGACGATCACTCAGATGTTCGGCCCTCCCCTCATCGATGATGTTACGAAGTTGCCAGGCGTGATCTCGACGAAGAGCATCGTGTTCGTCCCGTCGTTCATCGTTTCGCCGATCGACGGCGCACCCGTGTTCGATCCGAACCCGTTTGCAGGAAACGATGACGTTCTGGGGGCGCGCGTGGTCGATGGCCGCTTCACGGATCCGACCCGGCCGAATGAGTTCACCGTGAACCGGCTGCTGGCACAACTCATCGACCAACGCTTCGGGCTCGGCGTCGGCGATCAATTCGACGTCGTGTCATTCAGCCAGGATCAAGTGGAATCCAACTTCGACACGATCACCGAGCCTGCCGTCCCCGCATTCAGCGCAACGCTCGTCGGCATCACCGAGTCGCCCTCCGATTTCGACGAGCCGTCGCTCCAGATGGTGTTCTCGGCGTCGTTTCTCGATGCGCATCCCGATGTCGGCGTGGTGCAGACCATCATGGCATCGAAGCTCGCCGACGGTGCCGATTCGCGCGAGGTGCTCGACGCCGTGCGCCGGTTGCCGAACGGCGACGGAGCCTTCGCAGTGCCCACGCGAGTCGTCAGCGACAGCGCGCGGCGAGCGGTCCGGTTCCAGGTCACGGCCCTCTGGTTGGTGAGTGCCGTCGCGATGCTCGCCGCAGCGGTCGTCATCGCCCAGATGGTGGGCCGAACGGTGCGCGTCAGCGACGAGGAACGCCAGTCAATGTCGGCCCTCGGTTGGCGCCGCGCCGACCACGCCATCGAATGCGCGATCGAAGGCAGCATCCTCGTGCTCGTGGCAGCGCCGGTCGCCACGCTCGTCGCGTACGCGTTCAGCCCCCTCTTCCCGCTCGGTGTGCTGGGGACGTTCGAACCCGACCCAGGGCGGCGCGGCGATTGGCTCGTGGCCGTCGCCGGCGTGGCCGGGCTGACCGCGGTCGTGACCCTCGCCGCTGTGATCGTCGGTACGCACCGCCCACACGAGGTCGCCACGCAGGACGACGTGGGCAGGTTGGCCGGGGTGCTGTCGAAATGGGGGGCAAGCATGCCCCTGACCGTCGGCGCCCGATTCGCCCGGTCCAACTCCCGTGGACGTGGCCCGTGGATGTCGCTCGTAGCCGGCTCCCTCGGCGTGGGCGCGTTGGTCGGATCGGTGCTTGTCGGGGTCACCCTCACAACGATCGTCGATCGGCCGGAACGCTGGGGGGTCAACTACGACCAGCTCTTCGGGAACCCGTACACCAGCGCCGACCGCGACATCGTCGCGCCGATCCTCGACATCCCGGACGTCGTTGCCGTCACGGGAGCGAACTTCGGCTCGGTCACGATCAATGGATCCGATACGGCCACGGTCGGATTCGCCAGCGCCAAGGGTGGCTTGATCCCGACTGTGGTCGACGGCCGAGACCCGCTGACCGCTGGCGAGATCGGGCTCGGCGCCGAGGTCGCCCGCCGTTTGGACGTCAGTGTGGGTGACACGGTCGAGGCCGTCGGGTCGTCTGGCGAATCCCACCCACTCACCGTCGTCGGGCTCGTCGTCACCGCACCCAGCGCGGGCGACGGCGCGGCCATGACATTCGAGGGGTATCAGGCGCTCAATCCCGAGGCGACGCAGAATGTCGTGCTCGTCAACTTCGGCGAGGACGCTCCGGCGAGCGCGATCGACGAAGTGGCCGCAGCGATGTTCAGCCCGCCCGACTCGATCAGCACCCCGACGAGTGTGCGCGCGCTGGAGCGGGTGACCGCAGCACCGTTCCTCTTCGCGATCGTCATGGCCCTGCTCCTGATCGTCGGCAGCACCTACGTGGCGGCTACATCAGTCCGTTCCCGGCGACGCGACCTGGCGATTCTGCGCGCGCTCGGGTCGAATCCCCGACAGATCCGGGCGGTGGTGCATTGGCAGGCGACGATCGTCGCCGTGACGATCGCTCTCTTCGGTGTCCCCGTCGGCCTCGCAGTCGGAAACTCGATCATCGGACTGCTCACCGACACACTCGGCATCGTTCCGGGTTCGAACAATCCTGGTGTCGTCGTCATGGGAGCCGCCGTCCTGGCTCTACTGGTCGCGAACACGTTGGCGTTCCTGACCGCCCAGGCCGCTGCTCGTGACCGAATCGTTCAGCTGTCTCGAGACCGGTGACAGTTCAACTGCGCCAGGCCCAGGTTTGCGAACTGCGACACTCATCAGTCGACGTTCGAAAATGCTGGAAGCGTCTCGAGTTGCTGTAGTCGTACACATGTGTGCACGACACGGCCAGCCGGTGTGCCACCGATGAGCCGGACCGTTCCTGTCGATGTTGACAACGCCAGTGTCGACCTCGACCTGCTCACGTAGCATCGGCCGCATGGCGATTCGGGTGGTGGTGGCGGAGGACAACTTCCTGTTGCGCGAGGGGATGACGCGTCTGCTCAAGTCGGCCGTCGACATCGATGTGGTGCACTCCTGCGGCACGCTTCCCGAGTTGATGGATGCGGTGAGCGCGTTCGCTCCCGATGTGGTGGTCACGGACATTCGGATGCCGCCCACTGGCACCGACGAGGGGATCAGGGCGGCGACAGAGCTTCGACTGACCGCCCCGAACGTCGGTGTGGTCGTGCTCTCGCAATACGCCACACCGGGGTACGCCCTTGCCCTCTTCGAGGACGGCTCGGATCGGCGGGCGTACCTGCTCAAGGATCGCGTCGCCGATCTCGACGATCTCGTGGCGGCGATCCGCACCGTGGCCAGCGGCGGCTCCGTCGTCGATCCGAAGGTCGTCGAGGAGTTGGTGCGCGCCCGGGCCACCCGGAGTTCGTCGCCGCTCACGCACCTGACCCAGCGCGAGCGAGAGGTGCTGGCGGAACTTGCCACCGGCAAGTCCAACGCCGCGATCGCCGCCACCTTGTACCTCTCCGAACGGGCCGTCGAGAAGCACTCCAACTCGATCTTCTCCAAACTCGGACTCAGCGAGGAGCCGGACGTCAACCGACGCGTCAAGGCGGTGCTCGTCCACCTCGCGGCCGCCGACACCTGACGGGTGGTGGTGGCACCCGTGCCGGTCAGCCGTCGATCGGCCATAATCGAAGTGTGAACGCAACCCCGGTGCGTGTGCTCGTGGTCGATGACCAGGACCCGTTCCGAAACGCAGCGCGAGCGGTCGTCGATCGCCTGCCGGGCTTCGATGTGGTGGGAGCGGTGGAGTCGGGAGAGGACGCCGTGATCGTCGCCGCCGAGCTCCGCCCGGATCTGGTCCTGATGGACATCAACATGGGGGAGATGGACGGCCTCGAGGCGACCAGGCAGATCGTCGCCACGGACCCGAATGTCATGGTGGTCCTGCTGTCGACCTACGACCTCGACGACCTGCCGTCAGAAGCGCGGACGTCGGGTGCCGTCGCCTACGTTCCGAAGGACGATTTCGGCGGCAAGACCATCCGCGCTCTGTGGAACCGCACCGGCGCCGACGAATACCGGCTCACAGGGGGATCTCCCCGCTGATCGTGGTGCCCGCACCGGGAGCGGACACCACGTCGAACCGACCGCCGATCGCACCGACGCGGTCGGTCATGTTGACGAATCCGTGCCCGCACAGTTCGACGCCCGGCTGATCGAAGCCGCTTCCGTCGTCGGTCACCGAGAATCGCAACCCGGTGTCGGTGGCCGACACTCGTACGACGATGCTGGCATCGTCGCCGGCGTGCTTGCCGGCGTTCTGCATCGCTTCGAGGCAGCAGAAGTAGACGGCCGCCTCGACCTCTGCCGGGTAACGACCGACTCCGTCAAACTCGACGGACGTGAACAGAGCCGCCCGTGAGGCCGCCGCAGGAAGCGCTTCGCGCAACCCTCCGGACGACAGCAGGGGCGGGAAGATGCCGTGTGCGAGTGCTCGTAACTCCGCGATCGCATCCTTGAGGTCGTGTCGCAGTTCACCGATCACCGATGCTGCTTCGGCGGGATCCTCGTCGGTCAGATCCTCGGCGAGGCGCAGCTTGACGGCCATCGCAACGAGGTGTTGCTGTGCGCCGTCGTGCAGGTCGCGCTCGAGCCGTCGGCGTTCGGCGTCGCCGGCGCTCACGATCCGCAGGCGCGATTCGCGGAGATCCTCATTCGTGCGTTGGAGGTCATCGAGGGACTGCTGGAGCGCTGAGTCGAGCTGCACGTTGTGGAGCGCGAGGGCGACCTGCCGAGCCAACTCCACCACCACGCGGTCATCCTCGTCCGACAACGGATCGGTGTCGGGTCGCCGCTCGAGCACGATCAGGCCGAGCAGCTCTCCCGCATGGGCGATCGGCCCGACGCGCAACAGGGCCGGGTCCCGGTTGGGCGCGAGGTCCGGGATCCACACCTCGACCCACGTCCCACCCGACACTCCCGCTCGGGCCACCACCGAGCGCTCGCTCGCGCCGATGGTGATCGCGGGCAGGTCCCGGTGCGGCACACGAGCGGTGAGCTCCAGATGACCATCGATGCCGGTCCAAACCTCCGCCGCCGCCAGATTCATCGTCTTGCGCAGCGACTCGGCCAGTTGCAGCAGCAGTTCATCCAACGGGATCGCACGGGTGAGACGCGAGCCCCACGTCCGGAGCGCGTCGTCGGGTGCCGTTCGCTCGCCGTACACGAGGCGGTTGGCGACATCGGTGAGCCGAGCCCGTGCGGGAACGTATGCCAGCGCTGCACACATCGCCGCCGCCATCGACGACAGGAGCAACGAACGTTCGGTGCCGGTGGGGGTACGCCCGAGGCCCAACACGACCACCACGTACGCGGCGAGCACGAGCGCGCTCAAGCCTGCGATCGCCACTGTGTGAGCCAGGAGGTGATCAACGCGAGCGAGGAGACGGCGGTCAGTGCCGGCCATCAGCGACAACGGCACCAGCCCGCTCACCGCCGTGATCACGAGCCACGGGTGCGGTGGCCAGTCGGCGATCACGACGAGTGCGGCGACCACCACCACGAATTCGGTCCCCACGGCCAACGCCCATCCCACCCACTGCATGCGTCGTCGATCGGTGGCGCCGGTGGCCAGGTACCGCACATTTGCCACCAGCACTCCGGCGATCAGCACAACGGCGACCACGGCCGTCCAGGCCCACGCTCGGGCCGCATCGGAGGTTCGCTGCACGATCGCACCGACCAGCGCGCCCGCGACGTACATCGCGATCGATGCATTCCGTCTGGCGATGGAGTGCAGTCGGCCGTCGGGCAGCGACAGCAGCAAATGGAACGCCGCCCCACACAGCACTCCGAGGACGATCCCGGTGACCGTGGTGTACCGACCGGCACCCGCCGTCCCACCGGCCCGCCGGGCGATTGCATCGGTCAGCATGCCGACCGCAGCGAGACCTGCGATGCCGAGCGCGATCGGTGCCACCCTGTCCGTGCGTTGTCGAAGTCCGAGGATCAGGCCCGCCACCGCCCACAGACCGACCAGCGTCGCACGGACCACGTCGCCGACTCCGACACCAGGGTCGTCGATGCCCAGTCGCACCAGAGCCATCGCCGTCACCACGATCGTGGCGGGTGCCACCAGGAGACACAGCGCCGGGCCGAGCTCGGCGGTCTCGACAGGGAGGTCGGCGGTGTGTGTCATGTGCGGCCGGAAACGCTGTCGGCGGCGATCGCGTTCGGTGTGGACAGTCCGTCGTCCACGACTCGGCCGTCCAGCATGCGAACGATGCGTTGGGCGGCGTCGGCGACGGGCTGATCATGGGTGACCATCAGAATCGTCTGACCAGCCGCATGGAACCTCCGGAACAGCTCCAGTATCTCGTCACCTCCTGCGGTGTCGAGTGCTCCGGTCGGCTCGTCGGCGAGCACGATCGTCGGTTCGTTGGCGAGCGCCCTCGCGATCGCAAGACGCTGACGCTGCCCGCCCGACAGTGTGGCGGGAGAGGCCTTGGCCTTGTCGCCGAGACCCAGCAGATCGAGCAGATCGCGGGCCCTCGTCTCAGCCGGTTTGCGTTTCGATCCTGCGATGACTGCCGGCATCACGACGTTCTCCAGCGCAGTCATGCCCTCCAACAGGTTGAAGAACTGGAACACCACCCCGATGTGGCGACGACGCATCCTGGCCAGCCCGTCCTCGCCCATCCCCTTGAGAGGTTCTCCTGCGACGTACACCTCGCCGTCGTCAGCGACGTCGAGGCCGGCGATCAGGTTGAGCAACGTCGACTTGCCGCAACCGGACGGGCCCATCACGGCCACGAACTCGCCGCGTCGCACCTCGAGATCCGCGCCGCGCAGCGCCCGTACCGGGGCCAAATCGGCCTCGAACGTTCGATACGCTCCACGAATCGAAGCTGCGCTGGTGGTGTCGTCGATCATGATGGTATTTCCTTCCTCGTCCATTGGATTCCATCGCAGCCGATGAGGCAAGCAGGCTGACTACATCGATGCAGGGTGCCAGCTACACAGTCATTCGAGCATGAGTATTCGTGCGGGGCTCATACGACAGGCCCGAAGCGCCAGGGGGCGACCGCCTGGTCGCGACCCTTCACCATCTCGGCCGGCAGGTGCTCCGCTCCGCCCGGCCGGTCGGTCAGGAGCTGCCAGGTCGGCTCCGAGACCACCACCTGGCCGGGTGCGGCCAGTTGCTGGAGACGCTGGCAAAGATTGACCGCATCGCCGACGACCGAGTACTCGACGCGCTCGGCCGAGCCGAGCAGTGCCGCCGCAACATCGCCGGTCGAGAGCCCGATGCCGAGGTCGAACGCCGGGAGCCCCTCGGATTTCCAGCTCCGATTGACCGCATGCTGTGCGTGGTGCATGGCCACCGCCGCCACCATCGCGTCCTCGGCGTGGGTGGCGCTCGGCTCGGGGGCCCCGAACACTGCCATGACCGCGTCGCCGACGTACTGCATCACGGTGCCGTTGCAGTCGATGATGGCCCGGTTCATGGCACCGCGGTGTGTGTTGAGCTGGCCTGCCAACTGTGACGGGTCGGCATGCTCGGCGATCGTGGAGTAGCCGCGGATGTCCGACATCACGACGGTCACGGTGAGCCGTTCGGTTTCACCCACGGCGCGCCCCGTCGCGAGCAGGTTGGCCGCCACGCCCCCCGGGAGCAGGCGCGACAGGGATTCGCCCTGTTCCTCGCGTGCCACGATCGCCTCGTGCAGCATTCGGAGCCGCTTGACCGCACCGGTCGTGCCTGCCGACGCACCATCCGCCAACACGGTGAACAGCCGGTCCACGGCGGTGCTCACGGCGGCCGGGGTCGATTTCCGCACGGCCGCGATTGCCTTGATCGGCTTGCCCTCGGCCAACATCGCGAGCAACGCTTCGTCATCGGGCGACAACCCGTCGGTCGATCGCGTCACCGGGCGCAGCATGGCGTCGACGATGGACGGATCGAGCGACGAACCGCCCGACGCGACAGCCCGGATCGCGTGGGCCAGCTGATCACCCTCAGCGATCCCGTCCTTCAACAGATAGGCGTAGCCGGCGGCGCCCTCCGAGAGGAGGGCGATCGCGTAGTCCGGGTCATCGAACTGGCTGAGGATCACAACACCCGTGCCCGGATGCCGCTTGCGGATCGCCTTGCAGGCCTCGATCCCTTCGCTGTTGAATGTCGGCGGCATGCGGATGTCGGACACGACGACTTGGGGTTCGGTGGCGTCGGCGCACGACACCAGTGAGTCATAGTCCTCCGCTACACCGACGATCTCGATGTCGGTCTCGCGGGCGAGCATTGCGCGCACTCCCTCACGGATGATGACGTTGTCATCTGCCAGCAGCACCGAGATCGTCCGTCCACCCATACTCACACTTCAGTCCAGATCGATCGACGGCGAAAGGGTGCTGACACCACACCCCACCACAACCACACCACACCCTTCAACTCGCGGCGCGCGAACCGGTCACCACGTCGGCCCGGATCGACTCGGGGCTCGCGCAGACCTCGGGCCGCAGGGTGTTCACCGCCGAAGCACGTCGCGAGCCGCGAGGTAGCCGCACATCCCGTGCACGCCAGCTCCTGGGGGTGTCGACGATGAGCACATCCACAGGCCGTCGACGGGCGTGCGCCACGGATGCAGCCCGAACGTTGGACGAGCCACGAATTGCCGCAGATCGCCCGCGCCCCCGGCGATGTCGCCGCCCACATAGTTGGCGTCGTGGGCCTCCATGGCCGGCGTCAGCATCACATGCCGGTCCGTGATCCGATCCCGAAAGCCCGGGGCGAACCGCTCCAGCTGGGCCTCGATCCGTCGGCTCATGTCGAAGGTCGAGCCGTTGGGGACGTGGCAGTAGGCCCAGGCCGTGTGCACACCCTCGGGTGCGCGATGCGTGTCGAACAACGTCGGCTGGGCAACCAGCACAAACGGTCGCTCCGGGTGCACGCCGTCTTGGACCGCCTGTTCGGCGGCGGTGATCTCGGCCAAGGTGCCGCCCACGTGCACCGTGGCCGTTCGGGCACAGTCGGGCGCACTCCAGGGGATCGGGCCGTCGAGCACCCAGTCGACCTTGCAGACGCCCGGGCCGTAGCGGAAGCGTTCCAGCGCCCGGCGATAGCGACTCGGCAGACGATCGCCGGAGATCGCCACGACCTGGCGGGGGGTGAGGTCGAGCAGCACGGCATCGGCGCTGGGCAGTGCGTCGAGCGAGTCGATCCGCCGGTTACACTCGACGCTGCCGCCGAGCGATTCGAGCAGCGAGACGAGCGCATCAGCGATCGCCTGCGATCCACCTTCCGCCATCGGCCACCCCACCAGGTGCCCGAGCAGACCGAGCATCATCCCGTACCCGGCGGTCGACGGGGTCCGCAGCGAAAGGATCGAGTGCGCCGACAACCCGGCGAAGAGACCTTGCGCGGCGTCTCCGTCGAATCGGCTCCCGGCGACTGCCCGGGCGGACCTGATGCCGTGGATCCCGTATCGGGCGAGCGCGATCGGGTGGCGTGGCGGAAGCGTGAGCGGTGCGAGCAGACCGTCGGTGAGATCGAACCCGGCTCGAACGAGCGGCTCGAACAATCGGCGGTAGCTGGCTCCGTCGTCGCCGAGTCCGGCCGCAGTGTCGGCGATCGAGCGGTGCAGCAGGGCGACCTTCCCATCGTCGAGCGGGTGCGCCACCGGCACATCGGGTTGGATCCAGCGCAGCCCGTGCTCGGCGAGGGGGAGGTCGCGCAGTGCGGGTGAGGCGAGCCCGAGCGGGTGGATCGCCGAGCACACGTCATGGAGCACGTCCGGCCGCATCAACGCCTCCGACCGGGCTCCGCCGCCCGGTCGTGCGTTCGCCTCCACCACGAGGACTCGACGACCCTCCTGGGCCAACGTGATCGCGGCCACCAACCCGTTCGGGCCGGCACCAACCACCACAGCATCGAGTTCGGCCACTGCACCATGAGACTCGTTTTCCCGATCAAACACAAGCGCGAGAACTCCCCGGCGCGGGGGATGCCAGTACGACCTCGCGACACCCGGTGGCCCTCTCGGTTCGGCGACGACCGACGTCTACCGTCGAGTCGAAGCCCGAGACGGGTCACGAGGAGGTCGATCACCATGCGCTACGAGTCGAGCATCACCAGTCTGTCCTGGATCCCGTCGGAGGCGGTGACCGGTCTCAACAAGGCAGTCTTCGAGTCCGGCTTCACCCACTACGACGACCCGCCACCCGACCGCATCGAC